>JABFXP010000171.1 GCA_013361685.1 Catenulispora sp. | reverse complement strand
CGAACCAAGGCTGGGGTACTAGCTTGGTTTGTTGCCGTGGCTGAGGGTCGGTTGAGCCGGGACGGTGCCGACCGCCGGGTCTCGCGCTGGCTGCTTGACGATGCCCTCGCCTGGGGAGAGCTGGAGCGCTGGGCGTTGAACCTGCTGTGCGGCATCGATCTGCGGCATGGCCCGGATGCTCATCCGCCCCGTCGGCAAGGCTCACCACGCCGACGGGGCGAACGTTGTCTGCTACGGCATTAGCTCGGAAGGTTCCAGACCTGGGTCCAGGCTCCGGCGAGGCAGTCGTAGATCTGCAATTGCGTCAGGTCCGTTGTGACGCCCTGCGGGTCGTCGAGGCATCGGCCGGACTGCGGGTTGAACAGCGTTCCGTCGGCGCGCGGGGTCCACTGCTGGCCGCCGGCGCCGTCGCAGTCCCACAGCTGGACCTTGGTGAAGTTGGCCGAGCCGTTGCCGACGATGTCCAGGCATTTGCCGTAGGCGCGGATCGTGCCGTCGGCCAGTGCGCTCCACTGCTGGCCCGGCACGCCGTTGCAGCCGTACAACTGGACGGCCTTCCCGCTGGTGTTCGTGTTGCTGTCGACGTCCACGCACTTGCCGGTGGTGCCGGGACCGGTGATCGCCCCCGCCGTGGTGACGCGGATGTTCTGCCACGAAGCGGTGGCGTTGAAATCGCGCACACCGGCCGAGCCCGTGCCGAGGGAGCAGTCGTTGACGGCGAGGTAGGTGGGATTGGCCCAGGAACCGGCCGGAGTGCCCTGTACGGTGACCGAGCAGCCGTTGACGCCCACCGTCAGGTGGTACCAGGTGTTCGTGGCCAGGCCGCCGGGGATCGGCGTGGTCGCCAGTTGCGTCCAGCCGTAGCTTTCCTTGCCGATGACCAGGCCCGACGTGGTGACACCGACGTAGTAGCCGTTGACGCTGTCGGTGCCGATGGTCGGGTCGGTGGCTCGGACCAGGAAGCCGGCGTTGCCGCCGGAGCCGGCCGTGTTCAGCTGCACGTCGCCGGCCAGGGTGTAGTTGCCCCAGGCGGTGGAGCCGGTCAGGGCCTTGTTCCCGCCGGTGCCGCCGGCCGTTTCGTGGTAGACGTTTCCGGCGGTGCTGAAGGTCCCGCCGTACCGGTCCCAGCCGGCGTCACCGGCTGAGAAGTCGGGCTGGTCCGGCAGCACGCCGAGGTTCGCCGAGCCGGTCAGCTCCGCGCAGTTGTAGGGCCCTGCGACGCCGGCCGCGGTGTAGCGCACCGAACGGCCGTCAGCGGAGACGAGGAGGTCGGGGCTGTAGTTCGTACCGCAGTTGCTCGGGGCGCCGGCGGTCGGCACCGCGATCGGGGATGGCATCCAGTTCCAGGAGCCCGATCCACCCGCGGTGTTGAGCAGCACCACCGCCTGGTTCTCGGGGGCTCCCCCGGCGACGCGGACCTCGACATGGCCGGAGAGCAGCAGTTCGCCGTTCGGGCCGCCCTTCGGAGTCCAGGCGATCACCGGGGTGCCCTGCAAGTAGCGGCCGTCGCCGGTCTGGGCGCGGGGGCCGAGGTCCGACGGGCCCGAACCCCAGGTGTCGCCGTTGGCGGAGGACTTGTAGTGCACTTCGCAGTTGTCCGGTCCGCACACCTCGTAGCTCGCCACATAGGTGCCGGTGGTCGCGACGCGGGCGATCGTGATCATGCCGGGGCGGTCGGCCTGCGTGGTGCTGGCGACGTCCTTGACCTCGCCGGGTGCCACCCGGGTCGAGCCGTCGGGGTTGGCGCTCCAGGTGTCGCCGCCGTCGGTGGACACGATGTGCCCCAGGAACTGGCTGTAGACGGTGTTCTGCCGCTCGTCGGAGAAGTACATCAGCATGTTGCCGGCCGAGTCCAGGCCCACGAACGGCTCCCAGATCCCGGACCCGTCCGCCCCGTTCGACACCTGGGGCGCGCCGACATAGGACCAGCTGGCGCCGTGGTCGAAGCTGCGCCAGATCCGGAACGTCACCCCGGACCGGTTGGCCGGCAGCGTGGCGCCGACGAGCATCAGGGTGCCGGCCGCGTAGGAACCGATCTGGTGCGGATACTCGTACAGAAACGGCTGATAGGAGTATGTGTCACCGGGGACCGTGCTGAGCGTGGACCAGGTGGCGCCGTCGTCGGTGCTCCGGCGGATGACGTAGCTGCTCTGGGCGCCGGTGGTGGACCAGTGCTCGAAGCTGGCCAGCAGCGTGCCGTTCGCGCCGCCGCTGGCGGCCAGGCGGATCATCCGCGTGTACGCCATGCCCTCGGTGCTCGAGGACGGCGTGTACATGGCCGAGCCCGGGACGTTGGCGTGGCCGGGCGCCGCCACCCCAAAGACCGCGGTCAGCATGGCCACGAGCAGGCCGGCCAGGCGCACGCGGCGTCTGCCGCCGCTCGCCGGTGTGGTGCGATTCAGGTGCACTTCCAACTCCATCTGGGTTGATGTTGCGGATGGGCGGACCGCTCGCGTCAGCTCTTGCCCACCCCCGCGGTGATCCCGGCGACGATGTGCCGCTGCAGCACGACGAACACGACCAGCAGCGGCGCCGTGCCGAGCACGACGGTGGGCAGCAGTTGCGAGGCGCTATAGGCGTGGGTGCCGATCGTCGAATACACGTCGAGCGTGATGGTCTGCTTGTCGTCCGACGTCAGCAGCACCAGCGGGATGATGAGGTCGTTCCACACCACCAAGGTGAGCGTGATGAGCAGGGTGGCGCTGGCCGGGCGCAGCAGCGGCAGCACCACGTGCCAGTAGGTGCGCAGCGCGCCGGCGCCGTCGATCGCCGCGGCCTCCTCCAACTCGGCCGGCACCGAGCGCAGGAAGCTGGTGAAGAACAGCACCGCGAACGGCAGGCTGATCGCGGCCTCGGCCAGGATCACCGACAGGTAGGAGTCCAGCAGACCGAGGTCGCGCATCAGGATGTAGAGCGGGGTGATCATCACGAACACCGGGACGGTGAGCCCGGCGACGAAGCCCTGGTAGACCACCTTCGTCCAGCGGCGCGTCAGCCGGGCCAGCGGCCAGGCCGCCAGCGAGCCGGTCAGCAGGACCAGCACGGCGGCGCCCCCGGTGATCAGGACCGTGTTGAAGACGCTGCGGCCGTAGTTCATGTCGCTGAACGCCGCGACGTAGTTGTGGAAGTTGAGGTGCGAGGGCAGCGACAGCGGGTTGGCCGCCAGGTCGGAGTCCGACTGCAGGGAGACCTTCAGCATGAGCAGGATCGGTGCGAGGACCACCAGCGTCACCAGCAGCAGTCCGGCCGAGGAGAGCCGGGAGCGCAGGAGCTTGCGGCGGCGTGCCGCCCGGTTGCCGTCCGGCGCCGGGAACCGCGCCGTCTGCGCCTGGTCCCGGCGCGCGGTGGTCGTGGTCATGCCGCTCATGCGGCCACCTCCCTGCGGCGCAGCACGGTGGTGACCAGCACTCCGGCCGCGATGGTGATGAACAGCAGCAGGACCGCCACGGCGGTGCCGTAGGCGAAGTGGAAATCCCGGAAGCTGTCGTTGTAGATGACGTAGCTCAGGGTCTGGGTGTGGTTGGCCGGACCGCCGTCGGTCATGATGAACGGCAGGTCGAAGACCCGCAGCGAGCCGATCGTGGACAGGGTCACGTTGACGGTGAGCGAGGGGGCGAGCAGCGGCCAGTCCACGTGCCGGAAACGCCGCCAGCCGCGCGCGCCGTCCAGCGCGGCGGCCTCCATCACCGCATCGGGGATCGCCAGGTAGTTGGACAGGAAGATCGTCGCGGTGTAGCCCAGGTACATCCAGATGTAGGACGCTGCGATGCCCATCAGCGCCGTGCTGGGGTCACCGAGCCACGACGTCTGGAGCGAGTGCAGCCCGACGGCGTCCAGCAGGGCGTTCAGCGGTCCGCCGATCGGCGAGTAGATGAACTGCCACAGATAGGACACGGCCACCAGCGCCATCATCGCCGGCATCAGGAGCCCGGTCCGGGCGATGCTCCGCACCGCGCGGTTGCTGTAGAGCCAGTACGCGACCCCCAGGCCCAGGGCGTTCTGGACCACTACGACGACCACGGTGTAGAGCACCGTGTTCCACAGTGCGGCGGTCACCTGCGGGTCGTGGATCAGCTGACGGTAGTTGGCGAGTCCGATGAACGAGCCGCCGCGCACACCGTGGGCGTCGGTGAGGCTGAGCAGGATCGCCCGGACCGTGGGGTACAGCACGAACAGGGCGTACAACGTGGTGGCCGGCAGCATCAGCAGCACAGCCGAGCGGTTGTTCAGCCTCATCGATGCCTCCGATGGGTTTCGAATCGTCGGTGCGAAGATCTTGGGGTTCCGCGCGGGCCACGCGGTGCGGGCGGTATGGACAGCGCGGACGGTGCGGTATCGGCGTCGGCCCTCATGCGACGCCGGTGCCGCTGTTCCGTCGGCGCCGCGCGTCCCGCCGGGGCCGGCACCCTCGGCGGGACGCTGCGCTACCCGACCGGAACCTGCGCTACTTGGCCGGGGTCTTGGGGATCGTCTTGTCGAGCTTGGCCAGCAGGTCCGAGGTGGCCATGGAGGAGTCGTTGAACAAGGCGTTGAGCTGGTCCTTGATCTTGTCCTCGCCGTTGGGGTAGGTGATCAGCTCGATCTGCGACGGGCTGGTGTTCCCGGCCTTGAACGCCGCGCTGACCGGCGCCGCCTCGGGCGTCTCCGGGCTGGGGACGTCGGACAGTGTGGTGAAGCAAGACTCGGCTGCCAGATAGGCGCTGTCCTGCTCGGGCTGGGACATGAAGTCCACGTATTGCTTGGCGGCGGTCTGCTGCTTCGAGGCGGCGTTCACCGACCAGCCGGAGCCGATGAAGGTGAAGGTCTTCGGCGTGCTGCCGGCGTCGCCGCCGGGGAAGGGGTTGAGCGAGAACGAGAACTTCGCCGACTCCTTGTAGTGGCTCAGGTCCCATGCGCCGTCGACGTAGAAGGCGTACTTGCCGCCCGCGAACGCCTGGACACCCTGGCTGAAGGGGTCGATGCCGTTCATGGTCTTGCCGTCCACCGCGCCGGAGGTGAGCAGCTGCTTCAGCTTGTCGATCTCCGGGGCCCAGGACGCGGCCCAGGTCGAGGAACCGTTGTCGTAGTTCGCGCCCCAGGCCGGGTCGCCCAGGTTGGCCGCCAGCGCCAAGGAGACCTGCAGGGCGTTCCAGCCCTTCAGGTTCGGGATCTCGATGCCGCCGATGCCCTTGGCCTTGAGCGTGTCCAGCGCCTTCAGGAAGCTCGGCCAGTCGGTCGGCACCTGGTCGATGCCGGCCTGCTTGAGCAGGTCCAGGTTGGCGTACAGGCCGATGGGGATGTTCTGCTGCACGAAGTCGTAGGTCTTGGCGCCGACCTGGGTGAACGGCTTCATGGCCGGCAGCAGCCGCCCGACCCACGGCTGGTCGCTCAGGTCCGCCAGGTAGCCCTGCTCCTGCCAGGTGATGACCCGCGACCGGTTGACCATCAGCACATCGGCCGCGGTCCCGGCGGCCAGGCGCGTGTTGTTGTAGGCGTCGTACTCCTCGTTGGCGACGTACTTGTAGTCGATCTTGACGCCGGGGTGGCTCTTCTCGAACGCCGCGTTGATGGTCGGGATGTCGGCGATCTCGTTGCCGCCGCCCTCGAATCCCACGACGTGCAGCGTGATGGCGGAACCGGAACCGGAACCGCCGGCCGAAGAGGAGGACGAGGACGAACAGGCGCCCAGGCTCAGGGCGGCGGCAGAAGCCACCGCGGTGGCGACGGCTATGGAGCGCAGACGGGCAGTCACGGGGAGCTCCTTCGAGGAGGATGGTGCGGGAACGGGGATTCGGGAGTGCGGGAGGGTGGAACGGAACCGCCGGTCACAGGCCGTGGGTTTCGTAGGCCGCCGGGCGGGATTGGACGGCCCGGATCCGGGCGATGTCGAACTTCGTATTCCGGTTGAAACGGTAGATACCGTTCTCTTCCTGGAACACGTCGGTCAGCTGCGTATAGCAGTAGCCGAACATCAGAGGGTTGTTAAGTAGGGCATCGATCAGGCCGGTGAACCGCGCAAACCACTCCTCCTCGTTCCTGGGGGAATCACCATAGCCCCAGGAACCGGCGTGGCCTCGGTCCGGTTCGGACCACTGGATGCCGCCGAACTCGCTGCAGAAGTACGGCTGCCCGGCGTACGGGAGCGACCACTGCGTGCCGTCGGGTGCGGTGTTGACGTAGGGCTCGCCGTGGGCCAGACCCGCCATCGCTTTGGCGAACAGGACGGGATCCTGCTCGTAGAGATGCGAGTCGTAGACATCGGTCTGCGCGACGCGGTGCGAGTAACCGGACGCGTCGATCACCGGACGGGTGCGGTCCACGGCCTTGGTCGCCAGGAACAGCCCGCGGGTCACGTCGTCGAGCGTGGTGATCCGGTCCGAGAGCCCCTGGAACGTCTCGTTCAGCGGGCACCAGCCGATCACCGACGGATGGGAGTAGTCCCGCTCGAGCACTTCGAGCCACTGGGTGATGAAGGACGCGGTCGGCACCTGGCGGTCGCCGTGCGGGCCCACCCGCGCGCCCCAGTCGCCGAACTCCCCCCACACCAGGTAGCCGAGACGGTCGGCGTGGTAGAGGTAGCGCTCCTCGAACACCTTCTGGTGCAGCCTGGCCCCGTTGAAGCCGGCCGCCTGCGCCAGTTCGATGTCGGCGACGAGCGCCCGGTCGTCCGGTGCGGTCATCAGGCCGTCCGGGTACCAGCCCTGGTCCAGGACCAGGCGCTGGAACACCGGTTCGTTGTTGATCAGGACCCGGTGGCCGTGCACGCCGACCGACCGCATGCCGGCGTAGCCGAGGGCGCGGTCGACGAGGTGGGCGGCGGTGCCG
>JABFXP010000114.1 GCA_013361685.1 Catenulispora sp. | reverse complement strand
TGGTCGGAAGCCGCCAACCCAGCCGCCCGGCGCATCGTCGGCGATCGCCTCGCCGAAGCCGCCGTCGCCGCCGACCCGGCGGCCCGGCGCACCGTCCTGGACCGGGTGATCTCCTCCTACACGCCCACAGTGCGCGCCTTGGCCCACGCCCGGTCCCAGCAGTCGGCGACCGCCGGCCCGACGCTGATCGTCGCCGTCCCCGACGCACCGGAGCTGCCTCCGCTCCCCGGCGTGGTCGACGAAGCCGAAGCCGTCGCCGCCCTGATCCCGGACTCGCGACGGCCTGAGCATCCGGTGCGGGCCGACGTCCTGCGCGCGCTGCCGACCCATCCGCTGGTTCATCTCTCCTGCCACGGACTGGCCGACTGGAAAGACCCGGCGGCGAGCCGGCTGATGCTGTACGACTACCGGACCGCCCCGCTGACCGTCGCCGACATCAGCGCTCTGCGGCTCACCGGCACCCTGGCGTTCCTGTCAGCCTGCGACACCGCTTCGGCCGGTCCGCGGCTGACCGACGAGGCCCTGCATCTGACCGGCGCCTTCCACCTGGCCGGCTACCAGAACGTCATCGGCACTCAGTGGCCGGTCGACGAGCGAGCCGCGAGCCGCGTCGCCATCGAGTTCTACGCCTATCTCACCGCGGGCGGCACCAAGCCCCCAGACACCACGGACTGTGCATACGCCCTGCACCAAGCCATCCGCCTGCTGCGCTCCGAATACCCGAACACACCCACCCACTGGGCCGCGCACACTCACACCGGGACGTGACGACGGCGCTGACCGCTGACCGCCGGCCGCCGCCCCACCGGACCGCCGACCGCCTACGACTTCGGCGGCAACGGCGGCATCCGGAACGCCTTCCGCACCACCGGATTCCGCTTCACCGCCAGCTCCGCGGCCGCCATCCGCCAGCGCACGTAGCCCTTCTTCGAGTACTGCCACTCGCGCCTGTGCCGCGCCCAGTCCACCTTCCGCGGCTCCGGCACCGAGCCGAGCCGTTCCAGCGCCAGCGCCTGGTACTTCTCCTGCAGCGACTTGCGCAGCGCGGCGTCCTCGCTGTCCTTGTTGACGTTGCTGATGTTCGCGTCGTGCCGCCGGTACAGGAACGTCGGCGTCCGCGAGTACACGAACTTGCGCCCCTCGATCAGCAGCGTCGCCCACACCGGATACAGCATCTGCGCCAGCAGCGCCGGGTCCAGCTCCACCGCCTGGATCAGCTCGGTGCGCACGAACGCCCCGTCGTTGACGTCGATCCGCCCGACCAGCAGATCGCCCAGGTGCGCCGCCCGCCGCGGCTTCGCGTACTGCCGGTTCAGCTGCCCGTCGGTGATGAAGTACGACGCCGCCGACACGTCCGCGCCGCGCCGCATGTTCCGCAGGTGCAGCGTGATGTGCTCCGGCAGCATGATGTCGTCGTCGCCGAAGATGGTGAGATACCGCGACGCGGCCAGCGACACGCCCAGTGCGATCGCCGCGCCCGGGTCCTTCCGGCCGTCGTGCACCTCGACCCGCGCGTAGTCGACGCTCACCCCGGTCCCGGCCGCCGCGGTCTGCTCGCTCAGCCGGGTCACCAGCTCCCGCGTGGAGTCGGTGGGCGAGGCGTCGTCCACCACCAGAACCCGTACCGTCGCCCCGAGTTTGTCCGAGGCCGCCCGCGCCGAGACGACGATCGAGTCCACCGTCTCCTCCAGCAGCCCCGGCCGCTCGCGAGTGGGGACGATGACAGTGAGTTCAGGGTCGGTCACGGTACTCCTCAGCAAGTAGACGGCATAAGAGTATTAGGAACCGGGCCGGGTACGCTTGCGTCCTGCTACGTATAGGAAGCCGCAAGCCGAATCTGGAGTCCCGAGCACTGTGAAGATCAGCGTCATTGGAATGGGCAAGATCGGCCTGCCGCTGGCCGTGCAGTTCGCCTCGAAAGGCCACCAGGTCTACGGCGTCGACGTGGTGCCGCGGGTGGTCGACCAGATCAACGCCGGCGTCGAGCCCTTCCCCGGCGAAGCCGAGCTGGACGTGCGGCTGCCGCAGGTGGTCCGCGAGGGCAACCTCACCGCCACCCTGGACGGCGTGGCCGCGGTCGCCGACAGCGACGCGGTCGTGGTCGTGGTCCCGGTCGTCGTCGACGAGGACGCGGTCCCGGACTTCCGCGCCATGGACGCCGCCACCCAGACCATCGCCGCCGGCCTGAAGCAGGCCGCCGCCAACGGCCGCACCGGCGTGCTGCTCAGCTACGAGACCACGCTGCCGGTGCACACCACCCGCGCGCGCTTCCTGCCGGCCCTGGAGTCCGCCTCCGGCCTGAACGCCGGCCGCGACTTCCTGCTGTGCCACAGCCCCGAGCGGGTCTACACCGGCCGGATCTTCGCCGACCTGCGCAAGTACCCGAAGCTGGTCGGCGGCATCGACGCCGAGTCCGCCGCCGCCGCGGTCCGCTTCTACGAGGCGGTGCTCGACTTCGACGACCGCCCCGACCTCAAGCGCGCCAACGGCGTGTGGGACCTGGGCTCGGCGGAGGCCGCCGAGCTGGCCAAGCTCGCCGAGACCACCTACCGCGACGTCAACATCGGCCTGGCCAACCAGTTCGCGCGCTTCGCCGACCGCACCGGCATCGACATCTTCCAGGTGATCGAGGCCTCCAACAGCCAGCCGTTCAGCCACATCCACCAGCCCGGCCCGGCCGTCGGCGGCCACTGCATCCCGGTCTACCCGCGCTTCTACCTGTTCAACGACCCCGACGCCTCGATCGTGCGCGCCGCCCGCGAGTCCAACCTCGCGCAGCCGGCGTACCTCGTCGGCCTGCTGGAGGGCCTGCTCGGCGGCGCCACCGGCGGCGGCGGGCTGGCCGGCCGCAAGGTGCTGGTGCTCGGCGCGGCCTACCGCGGCGGCGGCGTGAAGGAGACCGCGTTCTCCGGCGTCTACGGCCTCGTGGCGGCGCTCGCCGGGGACGGCGCGCTGCCGTACGTGTCGGACCCGCTGTACAGCGCCGAGGAGCTGGCCGAGCTGGGGCTGCCGGCCTACGAGCCCGGCATCGAGGTCGACGGCATCATCGTCCACACCGAGCACCGGGAGTACGGCGAGCTCTCGGCCGCCGACTTCCCCGGCGTGAAGGTGATCGTGGACGGCCGCAACGTCACGGATGCCGCCAAGTGGGAGGGCGTCGCGCGCAAGGTGCTCGGCATCGCCTGATCCGGGCCGGCATGCGGGGAGCGGACGCCGGACGACCGATGACTTATCGGGCCCTGAATCGTCAATAGAGGTATGAGTGAGCTCAAGCCTCTGCGCGTGAAGAACCTGTCCCTGCCCGTCTACGGCCTCGACACGCTGGACTGGGAGGAAGTCGAGCATGCCGTCGCGTCCGCGGTGGCCGGTCCGGAGCGGTCCTGGTTCCTGACCACCGTCAACCCCGACGGCTCCCCGCACACCACCGGCTTCGGCCACGTGTGGCTGGACGGCGGCCTCTACTTCACCACCGGCCCCGGCATCCGCAAGACCCGCAACCTGGAGGCCGACCCGCGCTGCTCGGTCGCGGCGCCGATCCCCGGCTACGACGTCACCTTCGACGGCGAGGCGCACCGCGTCACCGACCCGGCGGTGGTCGCGCGGGTCGCCGAGCAGTACGCCGGCATCGGCTGGCCCGCGGTGGCCGACGGCGACGTCATCACCGCCCCGTTCAGCGCGCCCAGCGCCGGGCCGGGGCCGTGGCAGGTGTTCCGGATCGAGGTCCTGGCGGCGGTGACGCTGAAGACTGTGGAGCCGCACGGGGCGACCAAGTGGTGGTTCCGGTAGGGGCGCGCCTGACGGTCTCCGGAGCGGTGGCGGCGAGACGGCCATGCGGGCCAGGCACGGCCTACGGCGTCGTCTGCTCGCCCTGCTTCGCCGACAGCGCCAGCACGTCCGCCGGCACCGCCGAGTCCAGCCGCATGGCGTCGAACAGCTCCTGTGCCTTCGGTGCCAGCTGCACCCGGTTCGGGTCCGGCTGGTACCACTGCCACGGCACCGTCAGGTACGTGATGTCCTGCCGCGGCACCTGCTTCAGGTCCGTGGCGAAGTCGGCCAGCGCGTTCAGCGAGCCCAGGCCCGGGTCGGTCGTCAGGGCCTTGGTGGCGGCGTCCAGCACCTTGTAGAGCTTCTTGGGGTCGTCCAGGATGCCGTTGGTGTTCAGCGTGTCCAGCGCCGCGTTCAGGAACTGCTGCTGGCGGCTCATCCGGCCGATGTCGGAGCCGTCGCCGAGGTTGTGCCGGGCGCGGACGAAGGCCAGGGCCTGCTCGCCGTTCACCACCGTGGTGCCGGCCGGCAGGTTCAGGTGCGAGTCCGGGTCGTTGACCGCCTTGTCCAGGGTCACCGGCACCCCGCCCATGGCATCGACGATGTTCTTGAAGCCGGTGAAGTCCACCACCAGCACGTGGTCGATGGTCAGGTCGCTGATCGTCTCCACGGTCTTCACCGTGCAGGCCGCGCCGCCGGTCGAGTAGGCCGAGTTGAACATCGCCAGCTGCGCCGTGGAGGCCGAGCCGTTCGGCATGGTGCACGAGGGCACCTGCACCATCGTGTCGCGCGGGATCGAGGCCACCGTCGCGCTCTTCCGGTCGGCGGCGACGTGCAGCAGCATCGTGGTGTCCGAGCGGGCCCCGGAGTTCTTGTCGCCGTACTGGCCGTTGTTGCCGTCGCGCGAGTCGGAGCCGATCAGCAGGACGTTCATGGCCTTGTGGTCTCCGGAGGAGGACTGGGCCTCGCCGGAGCCGCCGGAGCCGGGCGCCACACCCCCGATGCCGGACTCGGTGTGGATGTCGACCGTCTTGATGTTGCTGTTCAAGTTGTTGTACGCGGTCCACAACCCCACGGCGCCTGCGATGGCCAGCACCGACAGTGAGCTGGCGGATATCGCCACGACGCGGCGGCGGGTCATGAAGCCCCGGTCGGCGGCGCCGGCGTGGCGACGGGAGCGGTGGGAGCGGCGGGAGCCTTGTGCGCCGCTTCCGCGGGCGGCCGGGCCGGAGGTCTGGTCGTCCATGATGAGACGACACTATGTCATCTTCGTATTAATCTCGTCTTAAATGTCCGCGTTGTGTGACAGCTGTGCGAACAGCCGGTCACAGAGTCCCGGGAGGGACCTGTGACCGGCTGTTCCGTGACCGGCTGTAGCCCGGCTGGAGCAGGCGGGTGACCGGATCGGCGACCCGTCCGGATCAGTAGCCGTTGGTGATGCCCGAGCAGATGTCCTGGTCGGCGGTGCGGGAGTTCGCCGCGATGTCCGAGGGCAGCGGGGCGCCCGGAGTGCTGGAACCGGTGGACGGGCTGCCGGAGGACGAGCCGGACGCGCTGCCCGACGGGGACGCGCCGGGTCCGCCGCCGACCTTCGGGTGCGCGGCCGAGTAGTCGTCGCCCAGGGTCAGCACCAGCTGCGTGCCGCGGCCGCCGCCCTCGACCTTCGCGCCGGGGAACAGGGTGGCCAGCTGCCGGGCGGCGGCCTCCTGCTTGGCGGTGGCGTAGACGATGGTGGTCACCGCGGTGTGCGGCGGCGTGGTGTGGCTGACCACCGCGTTGTAGCCGTGGGCCTGCAGCGAGGTGGTGGCGTCGGTGGCCAGGCCCGGGGCCGTGGTGCTGTTGAGCACCCGCACCGAGATGGTCGACGGCGAGATCGACGGCGGCGGCGGGGCGGCCGGCGAGCTCGAGGCGGGGCTCGACGGGGCGGCCGGGGTCGCCCCGGACGAGGCGGCGGTGCCGGCGTTGCCGGCGGCGTCGGTGCCGTCGAGCAGGGTGTCGCTCTTCAGGTGGTCCCAGATCACCTGGGCCGCGGCCTTGTCCATGTCCACCCGGCCGTCCTGGGTCCGGTAGTGGCCCGGCAGCGTCATGAACTGGATGTGCGAGGGGTTGATGCCCTTCATCGACGAGGCGAAGTTCATCAGGTCGTTCAGGGTGCCCAGGTCCTTGTCGAAGGTGGCGTACTTCAGGGCGTCGTTGAAGATGGAGCTCAGCGTGGTCGGGTCGTTCAGGACCCCGTCGCTCTCCATCTTGTTGATCATCGAGCCCAGGAACGCCTGCTGGCGGCGGGTCCGGCCGATGTCCGAGCCGTCGCCGAGGCCCTCGCGCTCGCGGACGTAGTCCAGCGCGGTCTGGCCGCGCACGACCTGGATGCCCTTCTTCAGCGAGATGTGGTCGCCGTTGACGTTGTTCACGTCCTTGGGCACGCACACCTGGACGCCGCCGATGTCGTCGGTGAGCTTGGCGAACGCCGAGAAGCCGACCACGATCGTGTGGTCCACCCGGATCCCGGACATCGCCTCTATGGTGTTGATCTCGCAGGCCACGTTGCCCTTGGCGGTGTTGCCCACCGCGAAGGCGGCGTTGAACTGGTTGGACTGGGCCCCGGTGTAGCCCTTGTTCGGGTGGTCCGGGTCGATCTGGCACTTGGGGATCTGCACCATCATGTCGCGCGGGATCGAGATCCCGACCGCGTGCTGGTGGTCGGCGTAGACGTGCAGCAGGATCGAGGTGTCCGAGCGCGCGCCGTCGCCGGTCTTGCCGCCGCCGAAGGCGTTGTTGCCGTTGTCCCGGCTGTCCGAGCCGACCAGCAGGATGTTCTCCGGCCGCTGGCCCTGGGCGTTGGGCGCCGCCTCGGCCGGCCGGTCGGCCGACAGCCCGGTGTCGCTGAAGGTGTTGATGCTGCCGTTGAAGTGCTGGTAGGTGAACGCGCCGGTGCCGACCACGGTGAGCACCAGCGAGGCCGCCGAAACCGTGATCACGCCCTTGGGCGCCAGCCGGCCGCCGCGGCCGGCCGGTATCGACGCGCCGCGCCCGGTGCGCCCGCCGCGGCCGGTCGGG
>JABFXP010000958.1 GCA_013361685.1 Catenulispora sp. | reverse complement strand
CGCTCTGACAACGTCTGCTGAGATCGCCCGAAATCAGTATTCTTACTCCTAGGTCGACGCGCCCAGGAGGAGGCGACGATGAAGGCGATGAAGAGTGCTTGGATCGCGGCGGGGATGATCGTCCAGACCGTCATATGGACACCGACACCAGGAGCCCACGCCGCAGACAGCGGACAACCCGCCCGCCACCACGAGGTCTCCATCGCGGGGACCGACATCACCCCCGGCAACCAGAGCTGGCCATCAGCGGTCAACACCAGCGGCGAGGTGGTCGGCGGGCACTCCGTCGGTGGCGGCACCCACGGGTTCGTGTGGCGCGACGGAGTCCTCACCGACATCACCCCGCTCCGCGGCGGCACCTACAGCTTCGCGGAAGCCGTCAACGCGACCGGCGACGCCGTCGGCACCAGCGGCGACTACGGGAACTCCCACCCGTTCCGATGGCACGACGGCGTATCCGTCGAACTCCCCGCCCTGGGCGGCACCGGCTCGGCGAACGCCCTCAACGACAACGGCGTGGTGGTCGGCAACGCGTATCAAGCCGCAAGCGGCTCGAACAAGGCCGTGCTCTGGCGCGACGGAGTGCTGAGCGTGCTGCCGGATCTGGGCGGCACCTACAGCGCGGCCCGGTTCGTGAACGAGAGCGGCCAGGTGCTGATCTACAGCGTGTCGCCGGCCGGCGAGCAGCACGCTCTGTTCTGGAGCGCGGGCGTCATGACCGACCTCGGCCCCGGAGTTCCCCTCGGGCTGAACGACGACGGCCAGGCCCTGATCGGCTCCGTTCAAACCAGCCAGGGAACGACACGGCCCTTCCTGTGGCAAGCAGGCCAGAAGACCCAGCTGCCCACGGCGGTGACTTCCGTCGCGGGCCTCAACCAGAGCGGCCAGGTGGTCGGGCAGTACACCGTGGCGGCAACGGGTGCCTCTGACGGCTTCCTGTGGGACGGCCACGCGCTCACCGACGTAGGCGCGATCTCCCCAGTAGGGCTCAACAACTACGGGCAAGTGCTCGCCGACAACGCCACCGGCACCGTCGTCTGGTACCAGGGTCAGGTGACGACGCTGACGCCGCAGACCGGTCCGGCCGGACCACCCGTGATCAGCGACGGAGGTCTGGTGGCCGGCGAGGTCCGATCCACCGGCGATACGGACGTCTGGCAGGTGTCCAGAGTGTCCGGATGACGCTCGGGGGTTGATGTTTGACTCGCTCTTGATTTCACCCCCTGCGGCGATCCTTGTATGTTACCGGTAACTTACGGGAGCGCCGAAGGGGGACTGTGCCGTGTCGCAGCGAAACGTGCTCGGCCGGACGGCCTCCGCCCTGGCTGTGGCCGGCGCGCTGGCCGTGCCGACCGTGTCGGGGAACACCGCCGCTCATGCCGACGCCTACGCCGCCGCCACCGACATCACCACTCAGGTGCTCGCCGGACACGACGTCGTCCTGGCCGGCGACTCGATCATCAACCTCCCGGCGGGGACGACGACCTACGGCGGAGTCTTCTCCGGTCAGGGCACGTTGACGATCGCCGGTTCCGGCACCCTCGTGCTGACGAAGAACAGCGACTTCACCGTCCCGGCGGCGCGGCAGCGGCAGAGCGTGACCACCAGCGGAGGCAACTGGCCGTACCCGATCGTCGCCAACCCCGACGCCCCCGCCGTCGTCGTCAAATCCGGCGCGACGCTGCAATACGGCGACGGCGGAAGCACCGGCGTCATCGGGCACTTCCCCTACCACTGGCCCAACATCAACCTCGCCCTCAACGAGGACAACATCCAGGTCGACGGCACGCTGGTGCTCAACCTGAAGGGGCCGGGCATCAATCTCGGCACGATCTCGGGCTCCGGCCTGGTCTGGCAGCCGCGCTCGACCTGGGACACCCTCGACCTCGCCGGCCCGCAGCCGTTCAGCGGGGTGATCGGCATCGGCACCGCCGCGAACCTCGGCGACGCCTCCTACCGCGTCGCGCTGCCCCACGCGCGCGCCATCCTCAACGACGGATCGGCCATCGTCTCAGCCCGCGACTACACCCTGACCATCGGGCAGGACATCTACGAGCAGAACTACGGCAACGACGTCAACTTCCACACCTGGCAGGCCGGGAAGATCGTCATGACCGGCGTCTACAGCTATTCCGACGGCGGACCCGCCTCCGCCCCCACACTGAGCGACCCGGGCCTGAACACCCGGCCGATCGCCCACAACCTCAACGTGCGGGGCATCAACATCGAAGGGGCCCACGTCCAGTGGGGCGACGGGACGACCGGCCGGTTCTTCCTCCCCGCGGCCCCGTCCGTCTCCTACATCAACATCCACAAGAACGGCACTCTGGCCTTCGACTACGACAGCCCGGTGACGCTGAACACCCCGATATCAGGGGGCATATACCACGACTCCCTCAGCACCCCGGCGCAAGCGGACGTGACCCTGAACGCCACCAAGGGCAACGCGGTCACCTTCGCCACACCGCAGAACTACCACGGCACCACCACGATCGGTTCGGGGGCGACGCTGCTGTTGGGCACCGGATCCGCCGGTGGTGACAGCACTCTGCTGGCCGGCGCACCGTCGGACGCGATCGTGGACAACGGCGCGCTGGTGGTGCGCAACACCAAAACGCCGGTGTCCCTGTCGGCCGTCACCGGCTCCGGATCACTCACCCAATCCGGCGCGGCGACCACCACCCTGACCGGAGCGACCCCCTATCAGGGTGCTACCACAGTAACCTCCGGCACGCTGGCCCTGGGCCCCGGCGCAGGCGGGATCGCCGCCAGCACCGGTCTGACCCTGACCGGAGGCACCTTCGACATCTCCGCCGCCGGAGACCAGACCATCAGGGGCCTGTCCGGCAGCGCCGGCACCGTGGCCTTGGGCACGCACACGCTGACCGTCACCACGTCCGCGGCCACGACCTACGGCGGAACCGTCAGCGGCACCGGCGGCCTGACCAAGGCGGGAACCGGCACGCTGACCCTGACCGCCGACGCCAAGACCGGCGGCACCTGGCACGTCGCCCAGGGCACGCTCGCACTCACCGGCGCGAAGGTCACCACCGGCGGCCTGAACGTGGCCGCGGGTGCCACGCTGATGCTCACCCCGCCGGCGGACGGCCCGGCGCTGACCGTGGCCGGGCCGGTGAGCCTGGCCGGCACGCTCGCCGTCAAGATCCCCGAACAGCTGACCGCCGGCCAGCAGCTCACGCTCGTCCACGAGACCGGCTCCGGCAGCGGCGGCTCCGGCACCTTCGCCGGCCTCGCCGAGGGTGCAAATGTCACCGTCGACGGAGGCACGTTCCGGATCAGCTATCGCGGTGGTTCCGGCCACGACATCGTCCTGACCGCGGTCGCCGACAAGCCGGCCACGGCCGGTGCGCAGCCGGCGGACGACGCGACGCCTCGTGCCGCCCAGGCCGGCGTGACCGCCGCCGGATCGGGCGGCGGGTCGAGCCTTTCCGTCACCGTCCTGGTCGCAGCCGCTGTTGCTGTCGCGGCGCTTCTGGCGACGTTCGTGGTCGTGCGAGCCCGCCGACGCCCCGAGTCCGCCACCGGCCGCCGTCCGGATGCGGGGCGGCAAGGCTGATGCCGGCAGCCGGTGTCAGGCCATCGGCCGCGCGGTCAACACCGGCTGGAAGAAGTGCGCCTCCTCGACGCTGTGCCAGGTGACGTCGCCGAACCCGCACTGCTGCACCAGCCCCGCCAGTTCCAGCAGCGTCCAGGCCCGTGACGTCGCCCGCCGTACCTGCACCCGCCAGGTGTCGCGGTCCGGCAAGAGCTGGACGTGTTCGAGGTCGTGGACGCCGTTCTCGTGCCAGTGCCACAGCTGGAATGTCACCACCCGCCCCGCGGCCGTATCTGTCACCTGTGGCACGGTGGACTGCCGCCGAGTCTGCCGGGCGTCACCGTAGTCCTTCGCCGTGAGCACCAGCAGCCCGCCGTCGCGCACGACCCGCCGCATGCCGCGCACCGCGCGACCGACGTCCTCCTCGGTCAGCAGGTGCGCCAGTGAATTGTCCGCGCTCAGCACGACGTCGAACGAGGCGTCGGCAAACGGCAACGCGCGCATGTCCGCAGCCGACGCCGGCAACGCCAGCCCGCGCCGCCGGGCCTCCGCGGCCGCCCGCGCCGCCGCGGCCGGACTCAGGTCGCTGCCCACGACGCGGTGCCCGCGCTCAGCCAGGCCGATGGACTGCGTCCCGATCCCGCACGAGCAGTCCAGGACATCCAGCGGCTCGGCGCCGGCGAGATACTTCCGCATCAGCGTGTCCAGAGCGTTGCCCTGCCGCGATACCGACGCCGGCCAGTCCGCGTAGATCAGGTGGTAGTCCTCGGCGAGCCGGTCGTAGAAGTCCTGCGCGGAGTACGGAGCCATGCTGGAACGTTACTGTTGCCGTCGCTCCCCAAGCCGTAAGCCCTAAGCGACGCCGCGCTCCCGCAGATACCCGGCCAAGGCCTCCACGGTGTCCAGCTGGGTCAGGTCGTCATCCGGTTCCACCGCGACGCCGAAGCGGCGTTCGACGGCCTGGATCAGCCGCACCTGGCCGATCGACGTCAGCCCCAGCAGCGCGAGCGATTCGGGTTCGGCCAGCGCGTCCGCGGCGCTGATCTGGTCGTCGCTGGCCGCGGCGACCAGCTCGGCGAGGTCGTGGCGGAGGTCGGGGAGGGTCATGCGGCCTGCTCCTGCTTCAGCTCTTCGACGCAGGCGACCACGCCGTCGATGGTGGGAGTGTCGAAGAAGACGTCGAACGGCACCTCGACGCCGACGGCGTCCTGGATCCGGGAGGTGATCTGCATGATGGTGAGCGAGTGCCCGCCCAGATCGAACAGCGAGTCGTCGGGCCCGATCCGGTCCGCCCGCAGCACTTCCTGCCAGATGCCGGTCACGACCCGCGTCAGGGCCGCGGTGTCCGGCTCGGCGCCGTCGCCGCTGGCAGCGTTAGCAGCAGCGGCAGCGTCGACGCCACTGACAGCAGGCGCCGCAACGCCGGCACCGCCATCGGCGACCCCGCCGCCGGTCCCATCACCTTCCGGAGCGGGCAACGCGGCCCGGTCGAGCTTGCCGTTGGGCGTCGCGGGCAACCGCTCCAGCCGGACGAAATCCCTGGGGATCATGTAGCGGGGCAGCACGCGGGCGATGTGCGCCCGCACCGCCGCGAGCTCACCCGTCCCGACCAGATACCCCACCAGCTCGCCGCCCCGCACCGCCGCCGCGGCCTGGGTGACGCCGGGCGCGCCGAGCAGCGCCTGCTCGATCTCGCCGAGCTCGATCCGGTGCCCGCGCAGCTTGATCTGGTCGTCGCCGCGGCCCAGGAACTCCACGTGCCCGTCCATGTCGATCCGGACCAGGTCGCCGGTGCGGTAGAGCCGGCGGCCGGACGGGTCGGTCACGAACCGTCCGGCGGTCAGGTCCGGGCGCCCCCGGTAGCCGCGGGCCAGCCCCGCGCCGCCGATCCACAGCTCGCCCGGCACGCCGACCGGGGCCGGCCGCATCCGGGCGTCCAGGACGTGCAGCGTGGTGTTGGCGAGCGGCCCGCCGATGGTGACGCGCTCGGGATCCCGGGGCACCTCGGCGGCGGTGGACCAGATGGTGGTCTCGGTCGGCCCGTAGACGTTGATCAGGCGCCTGACGAGCGGCCGCAGCCGCCGGGCCAGCGGCAGCGGCAGCGGCTCGCCGCCGCACAGCGCGGTGACCGGCGCGCCGTCCCAGCCCGCGTCCAGCAGCAGCTGCCAGCTGGACGGCGTGGCCTGCACGTGGGTGATCCCGGCCTCGCCGATGATCCGGGCCAGCGCGGCGCCCTCGCGCACCGCCGCGTCGGTGGCCACCGTGACCTCGCCGCCGACGGTGAGCGGCGCGAAGATCTCCAGCCCGCTGATGTCGAACGAGACGGTGGTCAGGTTGAGCCAGTGGTCGGCCGCGCCGGTGCCGAGCAGTTCGCCCATCGCCGAGATCAGGTTCACCAGCGCCGCGTGGCCGATCTCCACGCCCTTGGGCTGCCCGGTCGAGCCGGAGGTGTAGATGACGTAGGCCAGCCCGTCCGGGTCCGCGGCGGCGGGCGCCGTCGCCGGCTCGGCCGCGAACGCCGCCGCGCCGTCGAGCGCCACCAGGTCCAGCGGCAGCCCGGACAACGGCGTCATCGCCGCTTCGTGGCCCAGGACCAGCTTCACACCCGCGTCGGCGACGATGAAGGCCGAGCGCTCGGTCGGATACGTCGGATCCAGCGGCAGATAGGCGGCTCCGGCGGCGAGGATGCCGAGCATTCCCGTGACCAGTTCGGTCCGCCGGTGCGCGCACAGCCCCACCACGTCGCCGGCGGCGACCCCGCGCCGCCGCAGCCCGTGGCCGACGCGGTGCGCCGCCGCGACCAGCTCCCGGTAGCTCAGGGTGCCATCGACGCCGGACACCGCCGGGGCGTCCGGCGTGCGCTCGGCGGCGGTCCGGACGAGGTCCAGGACGGTCGTGGCGGGCCGGGGGAGCGCGGGACCCCGCAGCCCGGCCAGCACCGCCTGTTCCGCCGTGCCGAGCATGTCCAGCTCGCCCACCGGCCGGTCCGGCTCGGCCAGTCCGGCGCCGATCAGGGCCCGCAGATGCGCGGCGAACCGTTCGGCGTCGGCGGACGCCAGCAGCCGGGTCGGCACGTGCATCCGTCCGGTCAGGCCGTCGGGGGTGTCGATGAAGTGCAGGTGCGTCGCGGCGCGGACGGATGATGTGGCGAACAGCCGGTCCACCCCGGAGTCCTCGAGATTCAGCCGCAGATAGCTGGTCGACACCGGAGCCAGGGCGAGCCGGGGCGGCAGGCCGGTCCGGGCCCGGGCCGGCGGCACCTCGCGGTGGGCGTAG
>JABFXP010000224.1 GCA_013361685.1 Catenulispora sp. | reverse complement strand
TGCGGTCTGGTCGAGCAAGAGGAGTTCAGTCGTCGTGCGTTCCGCGTCGCCGCGCGACAACAGCTTCGCCACCCGCTTTCGAACGCTTGCCCAGGTGTCAGTGCCGGCAGCCTGGACGACCGCAGTTCCCCCTGCCATGGCCAGTGCCACCAGCGTCTCGTCCAACACTTCTGCCCCCTCGCCAAGTTCGGACTAGTAGAAACCTGCGCCCGACATCAATCAGTTACCAGTCAGCTCGCAGTGCCTTCAATTAGAGAATGGCACAGTACGAAGAACGATTCGAGGTATCGCGAGACTGGGCACAAGCTGGTGGTAGACCCCTTTGAGAAAGCAAGGTGCCAGACGAGGAGCTGCAAGATCAGCGAGACGAGTAGCTCGCATGCCAACGATGAGAAGGCAGATCCCCTGCTCTTGTGTCCGACTCTGATCCTGCATGCAATACGGCAGCTACTCTCGTTGGCAAGCCGCGCCGATTTCTTGGGTGGACTCCTGGGGCCGCTCAGGCAGCAGCCTCAGTAGCGGATAGCGCTGGCCTGCAGTAGCGGAGAGACGATCGAAGGCTTCCCATCGACGGCGGCGCCGGCGAACTGGAGCATCCGCGCCAGCGTCCGATTGTTCTCGGCTGGGAAATCGAGGGTGGGCGCGGATACCTCATCAAGCGCGCTGCGCTGGGCGTCAGTGAGTGTGACGTCGAGTGCGGCGATGTTCGCCTCGAACTGCTCGACGCGGCGCGCACCGATCAGCGTGGACGTGATCGCGGTCCGGCCCTGTACCCAGGCCAGCGCCGTAGCCGCGGAAGTGGCACCGACCTCGCGAGCGACATCGTTGAGCGCGTCGATGATGACAAAGTCACTCGGGCTTGGTTTGCCGACCAAGTGGGCGCGACCGGTATCCACGGGGCCGGTGGCGGCACTGGAGTACTTGCCGGACAGGAATCCGCTCTTCAAGGGGCTCCAGGCCATCACCCCCATGCCGAGTGCTTCAGCCATGGGGAGCAATTCTCCCTCCGAGGTCCGCTCCAGCAGGGAATACTCCAGTTGCAAAGCGGTGATCGGGGTCCAGCCGCGGAACCGGGAGATGGTGGCAGCCTCGGCAGTGGCCCAGGCCGGCACGTCGGAGAAACCGATGTAACGGACCTTGCCGTCGCCGACCAGGTCGTCCAGGGCTCGCAGCGTTTCTTCGGCGGGGGTCGTCGGATCGAAGTTGTGCAGCCAGTACAGGTCGACGTAGTCGGTCTGCAAGCGTCGCAGCGAGTTCTCCAGCTGTTGCACGATCGCCTTGCGGCCGGGTCCGCCCCCGTTCGGGTCGTTCTCGTGGAGGTTCCCGAAGAACTTCGTGCCGATCACGACGCGGTCGCGTCGGCCGGGGCGGCGGGCGAAGTAGTCGCCGATGATCTTCTCGGAGTGGCCGTTCGTGGAGATGTTGGCGGTGTCGATCGAGTTGCCGCCGCGGTCCAGGTAGGCCGTGAGGATCGCGTGCGACTCCTGGGGGCTGGCGCCCCAGCCGTGATCCTCTCCGAAGGTCATGGTGCCCAGCGTGAACGGGCTGACCCGCAGCCCGGAGCGGCCAAGGGTGATGTATGAACTCAGTGACAACGCACAACTCCCGATCCGGCAGCCGGGAGTCGTCCGGAGTGCGCTCCCGCGTACATCCCATTCAACGAGGCGCACCACGATTCTCCTAGATTGATGCGCGCAGTCGCTTGCACGATCCGCGCAACCCTCGACCGTCGCCGAGGTGAGCTGCGCGGGCTGTTGCCGGTTCAGCGCGTGGTCGGCCCAGCCCACCCCATCGCCCGCCGGCGGCATGTGTCACCCGCGGCTGCCTGTGCTGGTGGGCGTCGGCATGGCGACTCCACGGGCCGACCAGGGACTGGGACCAGGGATCTCCCTGGCGTGCCGCTGCCCCGTCGAGAGCGACTCTTCAGCAATGACACGGCGACGGAGCGATATCTGCAGCGGCCCAGGACCTACCCGCCGACAGGAGAACACGCCACGGGCTCCAAGTTCGACCTCGCGGTCATCCCCTCTGGTCGGCCCGGGGGCCAGGGACTCGGCCAGTGACACCGACGGGTCCGCTTCGGGTCCGGCGCCGACACGCTGGAACAGCAGGGGCGAACGTAGGAAGCAGGAGACGGTGATGGAGCAGAATTCGATGAGGGGCGGCTGGTCGCAGCCGGTGGGGCGAGCACCTGACGTACGGATGATCAGCGAGTACCTCCGAACCGGGCAGGGCCGGTGTCTCCACATCGTCGGTGACGCCGGCATGGGCAAGACGACTGTGCTGAACGCAGTGGCTGAAGCGGTCGTGGAATCCGGGGCCCGAGTCCTGCGGGCCGACGGGGTGGAGTTCGAGGCGGACGTGGCCCATGCCGGCCTCCATCAGCTCCTCGTCCCCGTTCTGGACTTGATGGGTGAACTGTCACTGGAACACCGCGTGGCCCTGGATGTCGCCCTTGGCATGGGCACAGGGCCCGCGCCCAGCCGGCTCGTTGTTGTCAACGCCGTCCTTTCATTGGTGAGGCTCGCTGCCGACCAGGCGCCGGTCCTGCTGATCGTGGACGATCCGCAGTGGCTGGACCGGGCCAGCGTGGTGGTGCTCAGTTTCGTCGCGCGCCGTTTGGCCGGTACCAAGATCGGCTTCCTCGCCGCCTCCCGCACCGGCCTTCCGGTACAGCTCGATCGCCGCGGCCACACGCGATTCGAACTGGCGCCGTTGGACGAGACCTCAGCCCGCCTGCTGCTCAGCGAGCGCTTCCCAGACCTGGCACCGAAGGTCCGGGACCGGATAGTCGCCGAAGCCCAAGGGAATCCCCTTGCCCTGCTGGAACTGCCGGGCCAGCTGTCTCCGTCGCAGCGGACTGCGCAAGAAGAGCTGCCACCGGTCCTCTCACTCGGAGAGCGGACCCGGGCTCTGTACGACTCCCGAGTAGCGGCCCTGCCCCCCGCGGCCCGCCGTGTCTTGCTGCTCGCGGCCCTTACACACGGCGGTGACCTCGGCGTCGTGTGGTCGGCGGCGTCGGCCGATCCGGGGGCGGCGGCCGAAGCGGGATCATCGGCCGAGGAAGGTGGGCCGGTACCGGTGGCCGAGATCCTGGCGCTCCTGGCTGCCGCCGAACGTGACCGGCTGATCAGCGTCGACACGGTCGCCCGTCGTGTGATCTTCCGGCACCCGCTGATCCGCTCGGCCGCCGTCGATGCCTCGACCCTCGCCGAACGACGCGCCGCGCACCTGGCGCTGGCCGCGGCTTCAGCAGCCCGGCCCGAGGTCCGGGCCTGGCACCTGGCCGAAGCAGCCATCGAACCGGACGAGACCGTCGCCCGGCTGCTGCAAGAGTCCGCCCATGCGGTGTTGCGGCGCGGCGACTCGGTCGGCGCGGTCGCCGCCCTGGTGCGAGCCGCTGACCTGAGTCCGGCTCCTGCCGACCGCAGCCGTCGACTGGCCGAAGCGGCCTTCATCGGCGCCGAGGCGACCGGCGACATCGCCAAGGCCTCTGATCTGTTGCGGCGTGCGCAGAGCGGGCCGGCCGGGCCGGTCGCCGACTCGACGAGCACCAGCGCGGACCTCCACTGCGCGGCCGCGGCCGTGTACGTCTTGATCAACAACGACGCCGATCTCGACACGGTCCACCGCATGCTCGTCGGGGCGATCCAGGCGGCCGGGCCCCACTACGACGCCGGCGACCAGGCTCTGAACGACGCTCTGCACACCCTCCGACTGGTGTGTTGGTGGGGTGGCCGGGAAGAGCTGTGGGCGGCTTTCCAGGAGGCGATCGCCCGACTGGTGCCGGCCCCGCCGGCGGTACTGGCCTCGGTCGCCCGGTCCTTCGCCGATCCCGCGCGCACCGGTCAGAGCGCCCGGCCGGTTCTGGACGAAGTCTCCCTCCTTACGCCGCGGACCGCTGATCCGACGGCCATCATCGGCGGCGCGACCGCGGCCCACTACCCGGACCGGGCCGGCGAGACCTGCGACCGTCTGTGGGAGATCGTGCGTTCAGGCCGCGCCGGCGCGGAATCTCCGCGCCGCTACCTCGGAGCCCTGATGCATCTGTCCACGGAGGACTTCCTGACCGGGGAATGGGTTCGCGGCCAGCAACTTGTTGATGAAGGGATGGTCCTGTGCACGGCCGGCTATCCCTTCTTCGCGTTCTACTTCCAGTTCAATCAGATCCTGCTGCACGCGGTCCGTGGGGAGTCCGATGCCGGCAACGCGCTGGCTGAGAGAATGCTGCGCTGGGCCGCCCGGCGCGGCGTCGGCGCGGCAGCGGCCTTCGCCCACCAGGCCCGCACCCTGGTCTGCCTCTCCAGCGGAGACTACGAGGCGGCCTACCGGCACGCGACGGCCCTGACCCCGGCCGGAAGGCTGACCCGGTACACGCCGCACGCCCTGTGGGGCATGTTCGATCTGGTCGAGGCAGCGGTGCGCACCGGACGGGCCGATGAGGCAGCCGCACATCTGCGGGTGTTGCGGGAACTCGGCGTCGCGCGGCTCTCGGACCGCCACGCGATGCTGGTGGCGGCCGTCGCGGGATTGTGCGCGCCGGACGGCGAAGCGTCGCCGCACTTCCAAGCCGCGTTGGCGACGCCTCAGGCGGATCGGTGGGTGTTCGACGCCGCCCGGATCCGCCTGGCGTTCGGCGAGCGTCTTCGGCGTACCGCCGGCAGGGCCGACGCCCGCGAGATGCTGACCGCGGCGTCGGACGCCTTCACCCAGCTTGGAGCTGTGCCGTGGGCGGAGCGGGCCCGTAAAGAGCTCCGGGCGACAGGATGGGTCACCGGCCCGATGAGCGGCGTTCGCATCGCGCTGACGCCGCAGGAGCTGGAGATCGCCCAGATGGCGGCGACCGGGATGACCAACAAGCAGATCGGCGAACGGCTCTATCTGTCTCATCGGACCGTTGCCGCTCATCTTTATCAGGTCTTTCCAAAACTCGGTATCACGTCGCGTGCGGCACTGCGCGATGCTCTGACAACGGTCTATGACGATGAGGTGGCCGACGCCGCGTGACCGGCTCGGGTCCCTGTGACAGCGGTCCAGGCAGTCGGGTGACCGGGATGGCGCTGCGGTCTGGTGGGTCCGGTTCCCCGATGGCCGCCGCCGCGCACCCTCACCGAGCGGCCTACGGCGGCCCAGGGGACGGACCAGGGATACTGACCGGTCCCCGCGCGGCGGGTGCCGCGAGATCTTGCTGAAGACATCCCAATCCTGCTGGAGGCACGAATGACGCCCGAAAGCCCCGCCTTCCGGGATCGACCCCGGCTGAGTTCTCACGTCACAGGAACCAGCTCTGGGCACGAGGAAGGAGACGAAATGGAACGGCTTGACGGCACAGTCGCCTTGGTCACGGGAGCCAGCGGCGGTATCGGTGCGGCGACCGCCGTGGCCCTGGCCGAGCGGGGAGCGAGCGTCGGCCTGGTCGCACGAGGAGGGGACCGGTTGGAGGAGGTGGCTCGGCGGGTACGTTCCATCGGCGGCCGAGCGCTGAGGGTCCAGGCCGACGTCACCGTCCGTCGGCAGGCCGCCGGCGCGGTGGAGCGGGTCGTGGCGGAGTTCGGACGTCTGGACACCGTGGTCAACAACGCCGGTGTGATGCTCGTCGGGCCGGTGGCGGACGCGCCGGAGGGCGAGTGGGAGCGCATGGTGGCGGTCAACCAGCTCGGGCTGATGTATGTCACCCAGGCCGCCCAGGCGCATCTGGTGAAGGCTGCCGGCGCCGAACCGCGGCGAGTGGCCGACATCGTCAACATCAGCTCGACCGCCGGTCGGGTCTCACGGCCCGGAACAGCGGTCTACTCGATGACCAAGACGGGTGTGGTGGCTTTCTCCGAGGCGCTGCGGCAGGAGATGCAGCCGCAGCGGGTCCGCGTGAGCGTCGTGGAGCCGGGCAACGTGGAGACCGAACTGGCCACGCACACCCGTCCGGAGGCGCGCGACGGCGCCCAGACGCAGATCCGGCGCATCGAGCGGCTGACACCGCAGGACGTCGCGCGCACCGTGGTCTTCATCGTGACCTGTCCGCGCCGGGTCGCGGTGAACGAGGTGCTCGTCCGGGCGGCTGATCAGACGTGGTGACCGCCTGAGGGTCTGACTGTCTCCTGGTCGGAGGCGGGCGTGCGGGCGGCGGCACCCGGCATCACGTCCCGCAGAGCGCGGCGGGAGCTGATGCCGAGCTTGTTGAAGATCTTGCGCAAGTGCCATTCGACCGTCCGTGCGCTGAGGAACAGCTCGGCGCCGATCTCGGGATTGGTGCGACCGTCCCGGGCCAGGCGGGCGATGTGCTCCTCCTGTGCGGTCAGTCCGGTGGCGGCCCGTGACTCGGGTTTGCGGAGCTTCTCGCCAGCCACTGCCAGCTCTCGACGAGCCCGTTCGGCGAAGGCCTGGGCCCCCATGGCCGTGAACTGCCCGTGGGCCGCGCGGAGCTGTTCGCGTGCTTCAACCGGCCTGTGGCCGCGGCGCAACCACTCGCCGTACAGGAGCCGCGCCCGCGCGGCCTCGGTGCGCATGGGCGTGCGTTCCAGCCGTTCGATCGCCTCAGTGAACAGTTCCTCGGCCTCGGTGTCCGTGCTGAGCAGGGCGCGGCAGCGGGCCTGGACACCCGTCGCCCAGTCCGACTCACGCGGGTGGCCGCTCAGGCGCCCTAATGCCTGCTCGGCGCGCTCCCGGTTCCCGGAGCGAACCGCCGCCTCGACCAGCTCTGGGAGGATCCACCAGGTGAACTGGGGCAGGTAGGTCTCGTCGATTCCCTGCTCGGCGACGGCCGCCGCCTCGGCGTATTGGCCCAGGCCGTTGCGCAGCACTGCCTCCGCCCAGTGGGCGGCCTGCAGCGAGATGCCTTCGCCGCGTTCGGCGGCGGAGGCGGCGGTGGCCCGGATCACCGGCATGGCCTCCTCCGGCCGGCCCCGGTAGGCGGCGAGCAGCGCGGCCCCCAGCGGGAACATCCGCGCACCGGTCGCGTCCTCGATCGCGTCGCCTTCGTCCCGCAGCGCCGCGGCGGTCTCCAGCTCGCCGCCCCAGGCGAGGACGAACTCGTGTACCCCCAGGGCGCCGACCAGCAGAGCCAAGGCGCCCGACGTCCGGGCGTGTTCCACCCAGCGGCTGCTCAAGGCCGCCGAGGTTTCGAAGTCCCACACCAGGGTGGCGGCGGTGGGGACCAGGCGGTCGCCCTTCTGGAACCAGGCCGGGTCGGGGTCGTGCAGGAATCCCTCGGCGGCCCGTCGCAGGCTCGGTGTCGCCGCCGCGATCCCATCCTCGATCAGGGTCGCCAGCCCGTGGAGCAGTTGCTCGGCCGGCTCGTCCGAGGGTTCCGGACGGGCCCGCAGGATCGTCCGTGCCACCTCCGGAAGGTGGCCGCCGGGCTCGGCGAACCGGCCGGCGATCAGTGACGCGACCCAGGCGTCGAGGTAGGCCTCCGAAGCCAGGGCCGAGTCGAGGGTGTCGAGTTCGACCGCGGACTTCAGCAGATGGATCGGTGCCGCTCGCCCGGACGACCACGCCCAGGCGATCTGGGCTTTGAGACGGGCCACCATGGCCCGTTGCAGATCTGTGAGGGCATCTGCCGCTGCCTCGGCTGCCAGGGCGTCGGCGGTCTGCGGCGAACCACCCTGCAAGTGGGCGAGCGCCGCTGCCAGGGCGCGATCGGCCCGTGCGCCGGGTTGTCCGGTCAGCGCGGCGGACCGTTGAAGCAGTCCGGCGGCGGCCGACACCCCGCCGCGCGCCCGGGCCCTGTCGGCCGCCTGCTCCAGCTCCGCGGCGATGCCTTCGTCCGGCGCTGTGGCGGCGGCGGCCCGGTGCAGCAGACGGTGCTCCAGGTCGACCTGCGCGTCCGTCGCGTCGGCGAGCGCCTGATGGACCGTGTGCCGCTGCTCCGCGGTGCCCGCGGCGTAGGCCGCCGACCGCACCAGCGGATGGCGGAACCGCACCATCTTGTCGACGACGAGCAACTGCGCGGCTTCGGCCTCGGCGGCCTGCTCGCGCCCCAGTCCCAGCGCGTTGCCGGCTCGCCAGACCAGCGTCGGATCCGCGGTCGGGTCGGCGGCGGCCAGCAGCAGGAACAATCCGGCCGGCTCAGACAGCGCGGCGATCCGTTGGCGGTAGTGGTCGTGCAGCCGTCCGGACAGCGAGGGCTGATCGACCAGGCCGCCCGCCAGTTCCGCCTGGCTCATGCTGTTCGTCAACTCGATCAGGGCCAGGGGGTTCCCCCGGGTTTCGGCGATCAGGCGGTCGCGGACGCGCGCCTCCAAATATCCCGGCACGCACGCGGTCAACAGGGCCCGGGAATCCTCCTCGGCCAGGCCGCCGAGTTCCAGGCGCGGCAGGGCGGCGAACTTCGGGTCCTCGACCTCGCCCCGCATGGCGAACAGCAGCAGCATCGACTCGGCCTTCAAACGCCGGCCGACGAACCCGAGCACCTGCTTGGAAACCTCGTCCAGCCACTGAACGTCGTCGACCAGGCAGAGCAGCGGCTGCTGCGCCGCGATCTCGGACAGCAGGCCCAGGGTCGCCAGACCGACGAGGAACGTGTCCGGCGGATCGCCCTGAGCCAGCCCGAACGCGACGTTCAACGCTCGTTGCTGAGGTGCGGGCAACACCTGTGCCCGGTCCAGTATCGGCGCGCACAGCTGGTGCAGCGCGGCGAACGGCAACTCCATCTCCGACTCCATGCCCGAGATCTCCCGGATCTGGAATCCGAACGCCTGCCGTGCGCAATAGTGCAGCAGCGCGGTCTTGCCGATTCCCGCCTCGCCATGGATGAGCAGGACCGAGCCCGTCCCGCCACGAGCGTCCGCGAGAAGAGCGTCGAATTCCACCCGTTCCCGCGCCCTGCCCATGAAGGCGGGATTCTGCAGTATGGACATGTCGTCAGGGTAGACGGCCGGAGTGTCGGCCTGCGCGGCCAGTTCACAGACTGAACTCGATTTCCCCCGCTTGACAGACAAATCTGGTCTCTTGGTGTCAGTACGACTGAACATTTGTCATCCGGCTGTGAACGGGCGAGTACTGGCTGCCTCCTCCTCCTTGACGGCAGCGCCGACTTGCAGGTGAATTGCGTCCCGGCTGGGTGAGGCGCCGAACATGCGCCGGTACTCGCGGCTGAACTGCGACGGACTGTTGTACCCGATGGCATATCCGATCGCGGCCACGTCGTGCGGTGTCCTGATGAGTCGTATACGGGCCTCTTGCAGCCGTAGTTGTTTCTGGTATTGCAGCGGACTCATCGCGGTCACCGCACGGAAGTGGCGGTTGAATGAGGAGACGCTCATGCCGGCCTGGTCGGCGAGGTCGTCGATTCGAATGGCTTCGTCGTAATGTTTCTTGATCCATGTGATCGCGCGCGCGATGAGGCTCATGCCACAGTCGGCCAGGCCGATCTGCCGCACCGAGTCCGCTTGGGGGCCGTTGAGCAGCCGCCAGTGGATCTCGCGTCGTACGCCGGGCGCGAGGATCGTGATGTCGCGGGGCTCGTCCGTGAGGCGCAGGAGCCGGACGACGGCGTCGAGAAGCTCGATGTCGGCATCACTGGTCGCGATGGCTGGTCCGGGAAGCCGGCGGAGGGGGGAGGAGCCGGCTTCCAGCAGCAGTCGCGTGATGATCTCTGGTTCCAGGGCAAGCCCCAGCCCGAGAAACGGCTCAGTGGGCGTGGCATAGGTGACCTGCGACGTCAAGGGAAGATCGGCAGCCGCCACGAGGTATTGGCCGGCGTGGTAGTCGAAGACACGGTCACCGAGGATGGATCGCTTCGCTCCCTGTACGGCCAGCGCGAAGACGGGTTCGGTGACCACGCCCAGAGGTTCCGTCCGGTGCGGGGTCGAGAAGACGGTGATGCCCCCCAGCCCTGGTGGGTTCGGGTTTCCCGCGGCGAGCCGCGAAATCCGATGACGCAGTTCCTCCAGCTGAGGTGTCGCCCTGGTGGCGTGGTCCGGTTCGCAACCAACCGCGCGTGCGGGCAGGCCGCTGCCCGGCCGCGGCGCCGCCGGGGCGGATGTCGTCTCGGTCTCGACACGCCCCCTGGTCACGAGCCCGCCGACCCCCTCCCGGAACCACCGGCGCAAGCCGGGTCATTGGGGTGCGGGGTCAGCGGCACCACCTCGTCGGTGCGCCAGACCCGCAACGGCATCGTGTCCAGGACCCGCTCAAGGTCTGCCGCGTCGTCAGCCTCGAACAGTCCGATCGTGCGCCATTCGCCCGGCCCGAGCGGAGGCCGCCACAAACGCAACACCTTCCCCTGAGCCGCGAGAACGCGAGTGTTCGCCGCCTCGCGGGCCCGCATGTCGTCGACCTCGCCGGCCGAGGTGCCCGTCGGCACCCGCGTGGTCATGGTGACCAGAAATTCCATGGTGTTCCTCCTCGGTGGGCAGTTCTTCGATCATCGAGCGGCAGGCTGCCCCGCGCACCCGTGTCCCTCCCTGGCCGTCCCGAGACCAGTGAGTCTCCCTGGGTACCTCGGCCGCTGTCTGAGCGAGGGTGGAAGCGCAAGCGACAAAAGGAGAAGAGCCTTGTCCAGCTACTACGCGACCACCGTCACTGGGCGACGCGAATTCGCCGGCGCCGGGCGCCTGCGCAGCTCACCCGCGCCCGGCGAGGTTCGTATCGGCGTCCAGGCGTGCGGCGTCTGCCATGCCGACGTGCTCGCCGTGGAGGGACTGCGGCCGGATCCGTCGCGGCCGCTCGTCCCGGGCCACGAGGTCATCGGCGTCATCGAAGCCGGCGGGGACGGCGTGCCGGACACCTGGCGGATCGGCGACCGCGTCGGCGCCGGCTTCCTCGGCGGGCCGGACGACAGCTGCGAGTTCTGCCGACGGGGCGACTTCGTCGACCGCACGGGTCGACCGTGGACCGGCACTCACATGAACGGCGGGTACGCCCAGGTGGCCTGTGCCCGCGCAACCGTCCTCGACAGCAGGGACTGAGCCGGCGTGGCCGACCAGGCGTTGACCGGCACGGTGGCGTTCGTGACCGGAGCCAGCAGCGGGATCGGCGCCGCGATCGCGCGACGCCTCGCCCGGGAAGGGGCGGCGGTCGCCCTCATCGCTCGCCGCAGGGACCTGCTCGCCGAGCTCGCCGCCGGGATCACCGTTCGCGGCGGGAAGGCGTTGGTGCTCGATGCCGACATCACGGATCCGGCGCGCGCGCAGGACGCGGTCCAGCAGGCCGTGGAGCGGCTGGGACGGCTCGACATCCTGGTCAACAACGCCGGCGTCATGCTCCTGGACACCGCGTTGCACACCGCGATCGAAGACTGGGACCGGATGGTGGACCTCAACGTCCAGGCGCTGCTGAGGGTCACTCACGCAGCGGTGCCCTACCTGATCGACGCGGCCGCGACCGCGCGCCGGCAGGTGTCCGACATCGTCAGCGTGGGCTCGACCGCCGGCCGCGTCGCGCGGCCGGGCGCCAGCGTCTACACCCTGACCAAGTTCGGCCTCAACGGCTTCTCGGAGGCACTGCGCCAGGAGCTGCTCGTCGAACGCGTGCGGGTCGGCGTGGTCGAGCCGGGCACCGTGGACACCGAGCTCGTGGACCATCTCGGGGAGAGCATGAGGGCCGCCGCGCGTCAGCAGATGAGCGGCATCGAACCACTGCGACCGGACGACATCGCCGCTGCCGTCGCCTTCATCGTCACCCAACCCCGGCGGGTGGCCGTCAACGAAATCCTCATCCGCGCCGGCGACCAGACCTGGTAGCCGGCACCGTCGCGACTCATTGCGTGGAAAGGTACAGAAAGATCATGGAAAAGACCTTTGATGGAACCACGGGGCTGATCACCGGTGGTGGCAGCGGCATCGGTCAGGCCTCGGCGCTCGCTCTGGCGGCAGCCGGGTGCACCGTGACGGTGGCCGGGCGCACGGTCGCCAGGCTGGAGGAGACCGTTCGGATGATCACCGAGGCCGGCGGTTCGGCCCGGCTCGCGGAATGCGACGTGAGCGACGAACGCTCCGTCGAGCACGCGGTGAACGTGGCCGTCGGTGACTCGGGGCGGTTGGATTTCGGCGTCAACAGCGCCGGGATAAGCGGCGGAGACGATCTGCGGAAGTTCGCCGACTACCCCGTCGAGGCGTTCGACCGCATGATCGCCACCGATCTGCGGGGGACCTTCCTCGCGATGAAGTACCAGCTGCGCCAGATGCACGCTCAGGGCTTCGGCTCGATCGTCAACATCGGCTCCGGGGCGAGCGTGGTCGGAGTCCCGGGTTTCGCCGGGTACACCGCCGCCAAGCACGGCGTCATCGGACTGACCCGCACTGCTGCGCTCGACTACGGCCCGGCAGGCATCCGGGTCAACGCGCTGGTCGTCGGCCTGGTCAACACGCCGCTCATCGCCGAAGGACGGTCCCCGGAGGTGATGGCGGCCCGAATCGCCGCCCACCCGATCGGCAGGCTCGGGGAGTCCAGGGAGATCGCCGACGCCGTCGTATGGCTGTGCTCCGACCGGTCCAGTTTCGTGACGGGCGCCGCGATCCCGGTCGACGGCGGCTACACGGCCCAGTGATCGCACTAGAGGAAGACAGCACGATGTCCGGTATCGCCTTCGACCACGTCGGTCTCTCGGTCGCCGATCTGGATCGGCAGAGCCGCTTCTACGTGCAGGCGTTCGGGTTCGTGGAAACGCACCGGGCCGAGATCCCCGAGGCCGACGTCCGGATCGCGCTTCTCACCAGCCCGGGCGGTGCCGCGGTCGAGTTCACCGAACGCGCCCGATCAGCACCACAGCACTTCGCAGACCCGATGGAGGGCGCGGGGATCCAGGGCTACTTCCACTGGGCCTTGACGGTGGACGACTTGGGCGCCGTCATATCCGAGGCGGTCGCGCAGGGCGCTCGTGTCGTCACCCAGCCCGCAGCGGCTCGACGCCCCGGGATCCGGTTCGCCTATGTCGCCGATCCGGAGGGAAACCTCGTCGAGCTGATTCAACACACTTCCCCATAGCTGCTGGGCGCGAGGGGGTCCCAGCAGCCGAGAACCCGCTGACATCCGTGGCTTGGCACAAGCTGCGGCACACATGGAGGAACAGGAAAATGACCGGACGACTGAACAACACAGTGGCACTGGTGACCGGTGCCAGCAGCGGCATCGGCGCGGCGACCGCGAAGAGCCTGGCCGCGGAGGGAGCGGCTGTCGCCCTTCTCGGACGGCGGCGCGACCGGCTGGAGGAGTTGGCCGACAAGCTCCGGACCGAGGGCGCGACGGCTTTCGTGATCCAGGCCGACATCACCGACCAGCAGCAGGCGGCGGCCGCGGTGGACAGCGTGGTGGCCGAACTCGGCCGCCTGGACACGGTCGTCAACAACGCCGGCACCATGGGCGTCGGTCCCGTTCTGGACTCCCCGCTGGAGGAGTGGGAGCGGATGGTCGACATCAACGTGCAGGGTCTGCTGTACGTCACTCACGCCGCGCTGCCGCACCTGCTCAAGGCCGCTGAGGACGCGCCCCGCAGGGTCGCGGACCTCGTCAACATCAGCTCGACCGCGGGCCGGGTGGCACGCCCCGGGACGGCGGTCTACAACCTGACCAAGTTCGGCGTCAACGGCTTCACCGAGGCCCTGCGTCAGGAGGTCATGCAGAAGCGGGTACGGGTGAGCGTCGTCGAGCCCGGCACCGTGAACACGGAACTGAGCACGCACCTTCGTGACGGTGTGCGCGAGGCGGTCGAGCGTCAGGTCGAGGGGTTGGAACTCCTGCATCCCGAAGACATCGCCGACGCCGTCAGCTACATCGTCACCCGGGACCGCCGGGTCTCCGTCAACGAGATCCTGGTGCGCGCCAGCGAACAGACCTGGTGACAGGCCACGGATGAAGCCGGGGCAAGGACCTTGTCCAAGCTCCGACCAGGGGTCCTCCGCTCCGCGCCGGCCCGAGATGCCCACCGAGGTCGTCGAGGCCGCGCAGGGCGGGGTCGTCAGATCGCCCGCCCATGAGATCACGGGTCATCGTGTCGTCGAGGTGCGGGAAAGCGGTCCGCGGTGTTGATCCACACTTCGTGCGCCTGGGATGATGGCCGCGTCATGGCACAGATCAGGAGCGTGTCCGGCCACGCGATGGTGCCGGTCAACCGTCGCCGGGAAGCTGACGAGCTCCGCCGGTTGGCTGACGCGGTGCGTGCTGGTGGTGGCCGTGCCCTGGTGGTCAGCGGCGAGGCGGGGATCGGGAAGACCGCTCTGCTCGACCATCTGGAGGAGTTGGCGGCGGGCTGCCGCCTGGTGCGGGTGACGGGGGTGCAGTCCGAGATGGAGTTGGCCTTCGCGGGACTGCACCAGTTGTGCGCACCCATGCTGGACCGGCTTGAGAGTGTGCCGCCCGGGCAGTTCGACGCGTTGCGCGTGGCTCTCGGGCTCGTCGTCGGCCCGTCGCCGGATCGGGCCATGGTGGGGCTGGCTGTTCTCGGCCTGCTGTCCGAAGCCGCCGCCGAACGGCCGCTGATCTGCATCGTCGACGATCATCAGTGGCTGGACCGGGAGTCGGCGCTGGTGCTGGCATCGGTGGCCAGGCGGCTGGGAGCCGATCCGGTGGGACTGGTGTTCGCGACCCGCGACTCCGGCGGCGAACTGGCGGGCCTGATGGAGTTGCAGGTCAGCGGGCTGGCTGAGGAGGATGCCAGGGCCCTTCTGGACTTCGGCTTGACCGGGCCGTTGGACGAGCGCGTCCGCGACCAGATCGTGGCGGAGACCCGGGGCAATCCGCTGGCGTTGCTCGAGCTGCCTCGCGGCTTGAGCCCCGCGGAGCTGGCCGGCGGGTTCGGGCTTCCCGCGATGGTGCCGTTGTCCGGTCCGATCGAGGAGAGCTTCCGGAATCAGCTTCAGATGCTGGCTCCGGAAGTCCGGCGGTTGCTTCAGGTGGCGGCTGCTGAGCCGTCCGGGGAAGTGGCTCTGGTACGCGACGCGGTGACATCGCTGGGGATCGGTGCCGATGTCGAATCCGCCGCGGGACAGACGGGACTGATCACCTTCTCCGATCGCGTCCGTTTCCGGCATCCGCTCCTGCGCTCGGTCGCCTACCGTTCGGCCGGGTCCGCCGAACGGCGGGCGGCGCATCTGGCTCTGGCCGGAGCCATCGACGCGGCGGCCGATCCCGACCGGCGGGCCTGGCACCGGGCCGCGGCTGCCACGGAACCGGACGAGGAGATCGCCGACGAGCTGGAGCGGTCGGCGGCCCGGGCCCGAGCCCGCGGCGGTCTGGCCGCGGCTGCGGCGTTCTGGCAGCGCGCGGCTGTGTTGAGCGCCGACCCGGCGCGCCGGGTCGAAAGACTGCTGGCGGCTGCCGAGAACAGCCTCCAGGCCGGTGCGTACGATCCGGCCCTGGATCAGCTGCAAAGCGCGGAGACCGAGGTTTTGAGCGCGGTGCAGAGCGCTCGGGTGAACCTGCTCCGGGCCCAGGTCATCTTCGCCTCCCACCTGGGCAGCGAACCGCCGCGTCTGCTGCTGAAGGCCGCCGAGCACCTCACGTCCTTGGATCGGGACCTGGCCAGGGACACCTATCTGACCGCATGGATGGCCGCCCTGTTCGCCGGCCGTAGAGCCGGGGACGCCGATTTGAGCGGCGTCTCGCGCGCTGCGCGGGCGCTCCCGCCCCCTCCCGGCGCGCCGACCGTCGCGGACCTGGTCTTGGACGGCCTTACGCTTCTGGTCACCGAGGGGCCGGCTACCGCCGCGCCGGTGCTGCGTCATATCACGAAGCTGTTCACCGACGCCGAACTCGGCGAGGCGGACCACTTGAAGCTGGGCTGGTTCGCTCAGGCCGCGGCCAGTGCGCTGTGGGACTATGAGGCCTGGCAGACGATGCTGCGCCACCAGGTACAGGTCGCGCGCGCGGCCGGAGCGCTGGATCGGCTGCCGATCCTGCTGGAAGCACTCGGGATGTCGGTCGCCTGGGACGGCGACTTCACGACGGCCGCGACACTGCTCGCGGAGTCCGAGGCGGTCTGTGATGTCACCGGGACCACCATCGCCCCTTTCATCGCGACCAGGATCAGCACCCAACGCGGAGACCACGAGCGGGTCCTGCCTCAGCTCGCCGCGGTCGCCGAGGATGCCGCAGCCCACGGCCAGGGCATCGCCGAGTCTTGGGTCCATTGGAACCGGGCGTCTTTGTTCAATGGCATGGGCCGCTATGAGGAGGCGCTGGAGTCGGCCGCTGCCGCTGCCCAGGAGCATCCGGGATTGTACGTCTCGCTGTGGGCCCTGCATGAACTGGTCGAAGCCGCGGTCCGCAGTGGGCGACCGGACCTGGGGCGTGATGCCCTGCGGCAGCTCTCGTTGTCGGCTCGCGCGGGCGGAACGGACTTCGGCTTGGGAGTCGAAGCGCGTTCGCAGGCTCTGCTCAGCGAAGGCGTCGAAGCCGAGGCGCTCCATCGCGAAGCCGTCGAGCGGCTGGCCCGCTCCGGACCGCGCCCAGAACTCGCCCGTGCCCATCTCCTGTACGGGGAATGGTTGCGCCGCGAGAACCGCCGCACAGATGCCCGGATGGAGCTGCACACCGCCTATGCGATGTTCACCGACCTGGGAATCGAAGCCTTCGCCGAACGAGCTCGGCGCGAGCTCGCGGCGTGCGGCGCGAACACCCGCAAGCGTGTCGTGGAAACGGTCGACCCGCTGACCGCCCAGGAAGAGCTCATCGCCCGGCTGGCCCGCGACGGGCGCACCAACCCCGAAATCGGCACGCAGCTCTTCATCAGCGCCCGAACGGTCGAGTGGCACCTGCGGAGAGTCTTCGCCAAGCTCGGCATCACGTCACGGCGTGAGCTGGCCTCCGCATTGCCGAGCGCCGACGGCACGGAACCGCGGCTCGACGAGTACTGAAACGACGAGCAGCGATGAGCACCGACGAGCACCGGCACGACGTCCCGGTCAGTCCGCCGTGGCCGGTGGCGGAGTATGCCGCAGCGCGGCGCCCAACTCCCGCCGAGTGGTGATGCCGAGCTTGCTGTAGATCTTGCGCAGGTGCCATTCGACCGTTCGGGCGCTGAGGAACAGCTGCGCGCCGATCTCGGGATTGGTACGCCCTTCGCAGGCCAGGCGGGCGATGACCGCTTCCTGTTCGGTCAGGGTGCTGACGGACTTGACCGGTTGGCTGCGTACCCGTTCGCCGGCGGCCCGCAGTTCCCGGCGCGCCCGTTCGGCGAACGCCGCGTAGCCGATTTCGGACAAGATCGCGTGCGCGGTCCGCAGCGCATTCCGCGCCTCGGCGCGGCGACCGCGAGTCCGCAGCCACTCCCCGTACAGCAAGTGGGAACGTCCGAGCTCGGCGCGGAACCGGGTCCGGCCCAACCGTTCGATCGCCTCGTGGTACCCGTCTTCGGCTGCGTCATCATCACTCACCAGAGCTGTCAGCCGGGCCAGCATGCCCAGCCCGGTGTCGGTGCCGCCGGCCAGCACCGAGGGGGTCATGAGCTCCAGCGCCTCGCGTGCGCGGTCCAGGTCCCCGGTACGAACCGCCGCCTCCGCCAGCTCCGGCAGCGCCCACAGCGAGGTGAAGAAGCCAGGATGGTCATCCGCCGCCTCGGCGGCCACTGCCAGCGCCTCCTCGTGGCGTCCCAGACCGTTGTACAAGCGCGCCGCCATGGTGTCGATCAGCGCCACGGACATTCCGACCCCGCCTTTCGCGGCGAAGTCGCGGGCGAGTTCGACATGACCGGAGGCGTCGGCCTCATCGCCGCGCGAGCAGGCGACGATCGCCTGGGCCAGGCTGCTGTCCGGCTGCCCCGTGGCCGCGTAGATCGCCACCAGCTCGGCGGTCAGTTCGGCGGCGGTGGCGATGTCGCCGGCCCACGACGCCGCGTGGACCAGGCCGTACAGCATGAACCGCAGCCGGTCGAGCGCGCCGGCGTCGCGGGCATTGCGTACCTGCGTCTCGAGGATGCCGTAGTAGTTCTCGAGGTCCCACAGGATGCTGGCGGGCATCTGGGAGAACCATCCCAGTTGCAGTTGTTCCTGCTCGCTGATGTCCGGGCCGTTGAACTCGGCTATGACCGCGTGCAGCTTCGGGGCCGCCACTCCGACGCCGTCGGTCACCATCAGCGTCAGGGCGTCGAGCAGGCGGTCGGCATAGCCGGCCGGGCCGGCCGGCGGCGGCAGCAGACGGGCCAGCCGCGACACCTGCGCGAGGTCCACCCCGGTCGCCATGCCGCCGGCGTAGGACGCGGCGATCCAGGCGAACTGATAGGTGTCCCGGGCCGTGTCCCGGTGCAGTGTCTCGAATCGCTGAGCGGCTTTGGTCAGTATCGGCACGGCGTCGTACTGAGCCGTGGCGGCGAAGGCGATGTGCCCGCGCAGCAGGGTCACCTGCGCGCTCTGCAGAGCGTCGAGCGTTCCGGCCTCGGCGGTCGCCAGCAGCGCCCGCGCGGCGTCGAAGGCGCCAGCCTGCACATGCGTGGCAGCCGCGGCCAATGTCCGGTCGGTGCGCTGAGCCGGATCCGCGGTGAGTTCGGCCGACCGCTCCCGGAACGCCGCGGCCGCGGCCAGCCCGCCGCGGGCCTGGGCCCGCACCGCCGACCCTTCCAGTTCCCGGGCGATCTCCTCATCCGGGCCCTGCGCGGCGTGTGCCCGGTGCCAGGCCCGGCGATCCGGGTCGGTCACCGGGTCGGTGACCGCGGCCAGGGCCAGGTGCGCGGCACGCTGATCCGCGGGCTTCGCCGAGCGGTAGACGAGCGACCGCAGGAGTGGATGTCTGAACTGGATGCGAAGTCCGAACTCAGCCAGACCGGCATCGGCCGCGGCCGCTGATGCCCCGGGCCGGATGTCGAGGAGTTCGGCGGCCTGCCGAACAAGAGCCGTGCGTCCCGATGGTTCAGCCGCGGCCAGCTGCAGCAGTTTCAAGGTCTCGGGCGGGAGCGCGCCGAGTTGCCGTTGGAAGCTCCGCTGGATGCGTTCGGAATGCGACATCGTCGCGGGCAGTCCGTACCCGCCCGCGAGTTGGGCCGGGGTGAACCCGCGCGGGACCTCCAGCAGCGCGAGCGGGTTTCCGGACGCCTCAGCCACGATCTGCGCCCGAACCCGCTCGTCCAGCGGCGCGGTCAGTGCCGAGTCGAGCAGTTCTCGGGAATCGGCCGGGCTGAGGCCTTCCACGAGGAGCTCCGGCAACCCGGCCAGTTCCTCGCCCGAGGTGCGACTGGCGAAGACCAGTCCGATCGGTTCGGCGCCCAGGCGCCTCGCGACGAAACCCAGCGCCTGGGCGGAGGCCCGGTCGAGCCACTGCACGTCGTCGACGACGCACAGGAGGGGCTGTGCCTCGGCCGCTTCGGACAGCAGGCCCAGCGCCGCCAACGCGACCAGGAACCGGTCGGGCTGCGGACCCTCACTCATGCCGAACGCGGTCCGCAGCGCGTCCTGCTGCGGGGCGGGGAGTCGCCCCAGACGATCCAGGTTCGGCGCGCACAGCTGATGCAGTCCGGCGAACGCGAGCTCCATTTCGGATTGCATGCCGGTGACCCGCAACACCCGGCAGCCCGCCGCCTGGTCCGTGAGGAAGTCCAGCAGCGCGGTCTTGCCGTACCCCGGGTCTCCGCGCAGGACCAGTGCCCGGCTTTCGCCACTGCGGACTGCTTGCACCAGTCTGGTCAACCGACTGCGTTCGTCGAGGCGGTCCGTGAGTGCGGCCGTGCGCCGCACTGCCTGCCCGTCCATCTTGACCACGCGGCCTCCTCGCCGATCAGGCTCCCGACCAGAGATCGTGCTCCGCAGAGCCAGGCACCGGTGGGGTGGGGGAGCTGTGGGCGCAGCCGGAAAATGCTTGTGAAGTGTAGCTGATGCGCCTGTTCACGGCATGGCTGCGACGATGCCCCGCGCCGGGTGCCGTCGCCGCAGCCATGCGCATGGGCTCTACACCAGAACTTCGAGCAGTTGTTTGGCGAGGACCGCGGCCGACGCGGGGTTCTGACCGGTGTAGAGGTTGCGGTCCACTACTGTGTACGGCTTCCAGATCTCGCCGCGAACGAACTCCACGCCCAGTTCCTTCAGCTCGTCTTCCAGGAGCCACCGGGCCCGGGAAGCCAGTCCGACGCCGTCCTCCTCGTCGTTGGTGAACGCGGTGACCCGGTAGCCGGCGAAGGGGGACACGCCGCGGACCCGGGTGGCCAGCAGGGCGGCCGGCGCGTGGCAGACCACGGCGAGGGGCTTGCCGGAGGCGAGGGCGGCGGTCAGCAGCCGGCCCGCGTCCGCGTCGGTCCACAGGTCCTCCATGGGGCCGTGGCCGCCGGGGAAGTAGACGGCGTCGTAGTCCTCCAGGCGGGCGTCCGCCAGCTCGATCGGCCGCCGGATCTCCTCGGCGGAGCGAATGACGCCCTCCAGATCAAGGGCGATCTGAGCACTGCCCGCCATGTCGGGCCGCAGACTCATCATGTCCACGGTCGGTACGACGCCCCCGGGTGTGGCCACCACGACCTGGTGGCCCGCCTCGGTGACCGCCTTGTAGGGCGCGGCGAACTCCTCGGCCCAATATCCGGTGGCGTGCCGGGTGCCGTCCTTGAGCGTCCAGTAGGTCGCCGCGGACACTACGAAGAGAATCTTCGCCATGATCGATCACTCCTGCCGTGGGTTCTGCGGATCGCCTCCGTGCTGTGCGCACTTCGGCCTGGTACAGCGTCCTTCGCTCGGGTGGTCCGGCGCGCCCGTCAACACCCTGGCCCCGGTCCCTGGTCCGGTTCACCGGGCGCGGCTTTCCAAGAAAGTCCTCATGATGCGGCCGCCGTCGAGTCGGCGGCCGATGCCGAGCGCGTCTCGCCCTCTATGCTCAGCCAGTTTGTGGACGCCGGCGCGGTGGGCCCCCGGATGCGAGCCGGGGGCCCACCGCGTCACGCGATGAGCGAAACGTGGTAGTGCTCGATGAGCCATGCCTCCCGCACCCGGTGGAAGACGAGTGTGAGATAGGTCGGCCGCGGATCCCGCCCGCGCGGGTGGAAGACCGCTTTGAGATACGCGACGGCCGCTTGTTCTCCGATCGGCACGAATCGCAGGACCTCGTACTCGACGGTCAGGGGATCGGGCTGGGAGCCGTAGTACCCTCTGACCCCCTCCCGGCCGAACACCGGCTCGGGACCCAGCCCCTGGAACAGCGCGGTTTCGGTGAACGCGCTGGCGATCAGGTCCACGTCCTCGTCCGCGATTCCCTTCTGCCATCGCTCCAGCGTGGGTACGATGTCGCGGAGGCTCATGACGGCGTCGTCGGTCATGGTCTGTATCCCGTCCTCAGTGGCCGGCACTCTGGCCACCGTCCACGTGCAGGAACTCGCCGGTGACCAGCGGTGCCTGCTCCAGGTAGATGACGCCCCTGGCGACATCCTCGACGGTCCCGGCCTTGTTCATGGGATGGAACTGCGCGAGTTGCTCCGGGGTCGCGTCGCCCTGCAGCGGCGTGAGGATCATGCCCGGGGAGACCGCGTTGACCCGGATACCGCGGCTGGCGTACTCGATGGCCAGTGATTTGGTGGCGGCGGCGATACCGCCCTTGGTGAGCGAGGCCAGTGCCGAGGGGAGTCCCGAATACGCGGACTCCACCAGAGTGGTCGTCACACTCACGATGTGGCCGGTGCCCTGCTTCAGCATCGGCTCGATCACGCGCTGCGTCAGGTGGAAGAAGCCGCCCACGTTGACCTTGACGATGCTGTCGAAGTCCTCGAGCGTGTACTCCGTGTAGGGCTTGGCGATGAAGATGCCCGCGTTGTTGACCACGGTGTCGACACGGCCGTACCGGTCGAGGGCGGTGGCCACGATCTTCTCGGCGACCGCCGGATCGGAGATGTCGCCCGCCACGGCCACGACGTCCGGATCCTCGCCCTGGGCGATGGAGCGGGAGTTGGCCACGACGGCGTAGCCGATGCCGCGGTAGGCGTTCACCAGACCCGCGCCGATGCCCTGGGATGCGCCGGTGATGACGGCGACGCGCTGCTCGGTCATGAGGTTCACTCCTTGGTGAGTGTTAGTAGATGGTCGGTCGACTATCGACGAGACCCTTTATAGACGATCGGTCGTATACTTGCAACATGGGACGGACATCGGACGCCCGGGAGCGTCTTCTGGCGGCCGGGACGCACCTGCTGGGGCAGCGCCCCTACTCCTCTGTCGGCGTGGCGGAGATCTGCGCCACCGCCGGGGTGCCGAAGGGGAGCTTCTACTACTTCTTTCCGTCGAAGCAGGACCTCGCGCTCGCGGTCATCGATGAGCACTGGGAGCACCAGCGCAAACAATGGGCGGCGGTCCTGGGGGGTACCGCTCCGGCGGACGACCGCATCCATGAGCTGTTCCGGGCCTCGGCCCGGGTCCAGCAGACGGCGCTCGCCGACTCCGGGGCGGTCGTCGGCTGCCTGTTCGGCAACCTCGCGCTGGAGCTGAGCTCGACGGAGGACACGGTCCGCACCAGGTTGCAGGAGATCTTTGAGGCCCAAGTGCAGATGATCGACTGCGCTCTCGCCGACGATGACGGCTATGCAGGGGTCTCCGACGAGAGCCGTCGCCGTCTGTCGGCTTCGGTGGTGGCCCAGTTGGAGGGCTCGGTGCTGTTCGCGAAGCTCTTCCAGGACCCTGCGCAAATCGAGACCCATTGGGAGTCTGTCGCG
>JABFXP010000068.1 GCA_013361685.1 Catenulispora sp. | reverse complement strand
CCCCGCCGCGCGCCCGGCGGTCCCGGCCCAGGCGGCGGCGAGCGCCCGAGCCACCCGCGCCCGCAATCTCGTCGTCCTGGTCGCCGAGCTGGATCCCGGCCAATCGGTGCTGCCCGCGTCCCAGCACGCCCTGCGTCCGGCCCGCGAACGCTTCGCCGCCGCCTGGCAGGCCGTCGTCGCCGCCCGCGACCGCACCGCGCCGGTGGCCGGCTTCAATCAGGAGGTGGTCGTCGTCCTGAAATCCGGCGACGACCCCGACCCGCAGGTCAGAAGCCTGATCGCGGAAGTCTCCGGCACCGGAGGCGGCGGCCGTCGCACCTTCTCCACCGGCGTCTCCCGTCCGGTGTCCGCCGTCGCCGACCTCCCAGCCGCCTACGAGGAGGCCCGCCGGGCCGTCCGCATGGGCCGCCGCCTCAACGGCCCCGCCTCCGTCGTCCACTTCGACGCCCTCGGCATCTACCGCCTGCTGTCCCTGGTGCCGGATCCGGCCGAGCTCCGCGACTTCGCCCGCCAGACCCTGCGCGGCCTGGCGGTCGAGGGCGACCCGGACGCCGAGGATCTGCGCACCACTCTCGAAGTTCTCCTGGACACCAACCTGAACGTCGCCGAGGCCGCCCGCCGCCTGCACTTCCACTACAACACCCTGCGTTACCGCATCGGGAAGATCGAACGGCTGGTCGGGCCCTTCATGGAGCGCCCTGATCTGCGTCTCGACCTGTCTGTCGCTCTCCGTATCCTCCACATGCGGGGTCTGTGACGTGTAGCTTTCTGTAACTTACGAGTACTTGTGACGCCCGTCACAGCGTCGCTACAGTCCGGCCCATGACATTGGGCTGGCGGGTCGCATACGAAGGCAAGACTCCACCACCGGGCTCGGTCGTCCGTCCCGACGAGCGCCTGTCCTGGCCCCGCACCGTGGGTCTGGGCGCGCAGCACGTGGTCGCCATGTTCGGCGCCACGTTCGTGTTCCCCCTCGTCATGGGCCTGAACCCGCAACTGGCCATCATGATGAGCGGGATCGCGACGATCTGCTTCCTGCTGATCGTCAAGAACAAGGTCCCCAGCTACCTCGGCACCTCGGCGAGCTTCGTCGGCGGCGTGGCCGCCATCCGCGCCCAGGGCGGCGACGACCAGCACGTCACCGGCGCCATCCTGGTCGCCGGGCTGGTCCTGCTCGCCGTCGGGGTCCTGATCCACTTCCTCGGCGCGCAGGTCATCCACGCGGTCCTGCCGCCGGTGGTGACCGGCGCGGTGGTGCTGCTGATCGGCTTCAACCTGGCGCCGGTGGTCGCGAACGTCTACTGGCCGCAGGACCAGTGGATCGCCCTGATCACCATGTTCGTGGCCATCGGCATCATGGTCGGCGTCCGCGGGTTCCTCGGCCGGATAGCGATCTTCGTCGCGCTGGTGTTCGGCTACGTCCTGTCCTGGCTCGCGGACCGGGTCTTCGGCAAGATCACCGCCTATGACGCCGGCGCGAGCAAGGACACCACGCACTGGCGGGTCGACTTCGACGCTGTGAAGTCGGCCAAGTGGATCGGCTTCCCGGACAAGACCACCGGCAGCGGCGCCCAGCAGATCGCCGGGTGGCACTTCCCGGAGTTCAAGTGGGCCTTCATCCTGCTGGTCCTGCCGGCCGTGATCGCCCTGATCGCCGAGAACACCGGCCACGTCAAGGCGGTCGCCGAGATGACCGGCGACGACCTCGACCCGTACATGGGCCGCGCCATCGCCGCCGACGGCTTCGGCACCGCTGTGGCCAGCACCTTCGGCGGCTCCCCGACCACCACCTACGCCGAGAACATCGGCGTCATGGCGGCCACCCGCGTCTACTCCACGGCCGCCTACTACGTCGCGGCGCTCGTCGCCATCCTGTTCGGCCTCTCACCCAAGTTCGGCGCGCTGGTCGCGGCCACCCCCGGCGGCGTCCTGGGCGGCATCACGGTCGTGCTCTACGGCATGATCGGCCTGCTCGGTGTGAAGATCTGGACCGAGAACCGGGTCGACTTCGGCAACCCGCTGAACCTGGTCCCGATCGCGGCCGGCGTCATCATCGGCATCGGCAACACCAGCCTGAAGTTCACCGACGACTTCTCGCTGTCCGGCATCGCGCTGGGCACCATCGTCACCATCGTGGCCTACCACGCCGCCCGGCTGATCGCCCCGGAGTACCTGCGCCGCCCCGCCGTAGCGGACAGGAGCCCAGGCGGGGGCGCGGACGGGAGCGCCGACGGCGCATCGGGCGGCGCATCGGGGGCGTCGCCCGCCGCCGACGGGGTAGACCCCTGAGCAAGAGGGTGCGCGGATTGGTGGCCGGTCTGACGGAGCGGCAGCGCCGCGAAGTGCACGGAAAACTCGTCGGGAACGAGACTGGGCGTGCCGGACAACCGTCCTCGACCCGGTGTTGGTCGTGGGCGGTTGGCATTGCAAGCGCAGCGCCGCAAGGCACCGGTGCGGCCAGGCTCGGAGCTCCGGCGATTTTCCGCCCGGCCACCAATCCGCGCGCCCTCTAGAACTCTTGGGCAAGTTAGACCAGCGATCACGGCGGCGTTCGGCAGATGTCGACGTCGCCGCGACCCTTTGGGCGAGAAGAGGATGCCGTCATGAAGCCCCCGCCGGTGGTGTACCACGGCCCGGACACGCTCGAGGAGGCCGTGCGGCTGATGGCCGAGCACGGCGCCGAGGCCAAGGTCCTGGCCGGCGGCCAGAGCCTGGTGCCGCTGCTGAACATGCGGCTGACCGCCCCGGCCCGGCTGGTCGACGTCAACCGGCTGGACGACCTCGCCTACGTCCACAGCGACCGGCACGGCGTCCGGGTCGGCGCCCTGGCCCGGCACGCCGACCTGGAACACGCCACCCACGCCTTCGAGACGATCCCCCTGCTCCGGCAGGCGGTGCGCACCGTCGCGCACCCCACCATCCGCAACCGCGGCACCACCGTCGGCAGCCTGGTGCACGCCGACCCCTGCGGCGAGATGCCGGCGGTGCTGGCCCTGCTCGACGGCGAAGTCGTGCTGCGTTCCGAGCGCGACGGGGAACGCACGGTGCCCGCCCGGGACTTCTTCGTCGGACCCATGGAGTCGGCCTGCCGCGAGGACGAGATCGCCGTCGAGGCCTTCTTCCCCCGGCCGGCCGGACGCACCGGCAGCGACTGGCGCGAGCTGTCCCGCCGCAACGGCGACTACGCGCTGTGCGGCGTCGGCACCCTGGTCCGCGTCGACGACGCCGGCGCCGTCAGCGCGGCGAAGGCGGCCTACATCGCCATGGGGCCGGTGCCCCAGGTCGTCGACCTGACCGCGGCGGCCGCCGACGGCGACTGGAGCGCGGCCGCCGACCACGCCGCCGAACAGCTCGACCCCGAGGACGACATCCACGCGAGCGCCGAATACCGCCGGCAGCTGGCCCGCGTCCTGACCGCCCGATCGCTCAGGGCCGCGTACGAGGCGGTGGCACCATGACCGAACAACGGCACCAGGTCACCGTCGCGGTCAACGGCGTCGCCCGCCGCGCCGAGGTTCCGGCCCGCCGCCTGCTGGCCGACTTCCTGCGCGCGGACCTCGGCCTGACCGGCACCCACCTCGGCTGCGAACACGGCGTCTGCGGCGCCTGCACCGTGCTGCTGGACGGCGCGCCGGTGCGGTCGTGCCTGATGTTCGCGGTCTCGGCCGACGGCCACGACGTCACCACCGTCGAAGGATGCCGCGAGCCAGCCGGCGACCTCGGACCGGTCCAGCAGGCGTTCCTGGAGTGTCACGGCCTGCAGTGCGGATTCTGCACACCGGGCTTCATCACCACCATCACCGCCTACCTGGAGGAGAACCCGAAGCCCACCGAGGAAGAGGCGCGCGAAGCGATCGGCGGGAACCTGTGCCGCTGCACCGGCTACCAGAACATCGTCGCCGCGGTGCTGCGGGCCGCCGAGCTCAAGCGCGAGCGGGAGGCACCGCATGAGTGAGAAGCACGTGGGCCGGCCCCTGCTGCGCAAAGAGGATCCCCGACTCCTGCGAGGCGACGGCCGCTACCTCGACGACCTCGGCCGCCACGCCCTCGCCGCGGCCTTCGTCCGCAGCCCCGTCGCGCACGCCCGCATCACCGACATCGACGTCGGCGACGCGCTCGACGTCGAAGGCCTCGTCGCCATCTACACCCACGAAGACCTCCCGGGCCGCATCGCCGAGCCCCTGCCGCTGCTCATCCCGCACCCCGACCTCACCCACGCCCGCACGCCGTACTGCCTGGCCGACGGCGAGGTCAACCACGTCGGCGAGGCCGTGGTCATGGTGGTCGCGACCGACCGCTATCTCGCCGAGGACGCCGCCGAACGCATCCAGGTCACCTACCAGGAACTGCCGCCGGTGGTCGGCATCGACCAGGCGCGCGCCGCCGAACGCCTCGTCCACGACGAGATCCCCGGCAACGTCGCGGCCCGCAGCGTCCAGGAGAACGGCAAAGGCGACGCGCACGAGGCGATCGCGGCCGCCCCGCACCGCCTCACCCTCGACCTGGCGATCGAGCGCAGCGCCTCGATGCCGATGGAGGGCAAGGGCGTCCTGGCGCACTGGGACGCCGATGACAGGACCCTGCGAGTCCACACCTCGACGCAGACCTCCACCAGCGTCCGCCTCGCCGTGGCCGCCAAGCTCGGCCTGCCGCCGGACCGCGTCGAAGTCATCGCCCCGGACGTCGGCGGCGGCTTCGGCGTGAAGATCGTGCACCCCTGGCCCGAGGAGATCCTCGTGCCCTGGGCCGCGATGACCCTGGGCCGGGACGTGAAATGGGTCGAGGACCGCCGCGAGCACTTCATCTCCAGCGCGCACGAACGCGGCCAGCAGCAGCGGATCGAGGTCGGCTTCGACGGCTCGGGACGGCTGCACGGGCTCAGCGTCGAGATCTGGCACGACAACGGCGCGTACGTGCCGTACGGGATCATCGTGCCGATCGTGACGTCCACGCAGCTGCTGGGGCCGTACAAGGTCGGCGCGTACCGGGTCGAGTTCACGTCGCTGTACACGAACACGGTGATCGTGACCCCCTACCGGGGCGCCGGCCGGCCGCAGGGCGTGTTCGCGATGGAGCGGACGATGGACGCGATCGCCGAGCACCTGGGCCTGGACCGGCTGGCCGTCCGCGAGGCCAACCTGATCCGGCCCGAGGAGATGCCCTACGACCAGGGGCTGGTGTTCCAGGACGGCAGGCCCCTGATCTACGACAGCGGCGACTACCCGACGATGATGCGGATGATCCGCGACCTGGTCGGCTGGGACGGGTTCGAGGCCGAGCGCGCGGCCGCCGCCGCGGAGGGCCGGCGGATCGGGATCGGCGTGGCCGCGTACGTCGAGGGCACCGGCATGGGGCCGTATGAGGGTGCTCATGTGAAGGTCGAGACCACCGGCGAGATCGTGGTCTCCACCGGCATCACCACCCAGGGCCAGGGCCACTACACGACGCTCGCGCAGATCGCCGCCGACGCGCTCGGCGTCGGGGTCGGCGACGTCACGGTCGTCACCGGTGACACCCGGCGGTTCAAGTACGCGGTCGGGACGTTCGCCTCCCGGGCCATCGTCACCAGCGGGAACGCCGTCGCCGTCGCGGCCGGGAAGGTCGCCGAGAAGGCCAAGCGGATCGCGGCGGCGGCGCTCGGCGGCGGCGTCCGGGCCGAGGAGCTGGAACTCGCCGACGGTGTCGTCCGGCACCGCGACGACCCCGCGAGGTCCATCGAGCTGCGCACCGTCGCCGTGCTTTCCAACCCGCTGCGCTACGCGTTCGACGAAGCCGCGAAAGCGGCCACCCAGTTCGCCGCCGCGGTCACCGCCGGCGACGAACCCGGCTTGGAGGCGACCGGTTACTACATGCCGGAACGCTCGACGTTCGCCGCCGGGGCGCACGGCGTCGTGGTGGAGACCGACCCCGAGACGGCCGACATCAAGATCCTGCGCTACTGCGTCGTCCACGACTGCGGGGTCGTCGTGAACCCGCGGATCGTGGAAGGCCAGGTGCACGGCGGCGTCGCCCAGGGCATCGGCGGCGCGCTGTACGAACGCATCGTCTACGACGACGCCGGACAGCTGGTGAACGCCTCCTACATGGACTTCCTGATCCCGTTCGCCACCGAGGTGCCGCACATCCAGACGGCGCACATGGTCACCGCCTCAGGAGTGAACCCCCTGGGTCTGAAAGGCGCCGGCGAGGCGGGCGTCATCCCCACCTCGGCGGCGGTCGCCTCGGCGATCGAGGACGCCGAGCGGGACCGGGCAGTGGTGGTGCGGCGGATGCCCATCTCACCGAGCGAGCTGTACGAGTTGCGGAAAGGTCGGGTGCACGTGTGAAGGTCTCCGGCAACGCGGTGCTGCGCGCCGAGGTGGGACGGGTCTTCGAGGCCCTGACCGACCCGGTGGCGCTGGCGGCCGCGATCCCCGGCTGCGAGCGGCTGGAACTGGTGGCTCCGGACGTGTACGACATGGTCGTCACGGTCGGCGTCGGATCGATCAAGGGCACGTACAAGGGCCGGGTGGAGCTGGCCGACCGCGCGGCGCCGCGCTCGTTCACCCTGCGGGCCTCCGGCGCGGGCGCCCCGGGCACGGTGTCGGCCGAGTGCCGGATGCTGCTGGTCGACGAGGCCGACGGCCACACCCGGGTCGAGTACGACGCCGACGCGGTGGTCGGCGGCGTGGTCGGCGGGGTCGGGCAGCGGATGCTCGGCGGCGTGGCCCGCAAGCTCGCCGGCCAGTTCTTCACCGGCATGGACGGGGTGCTGGTGCGGGAAGTCGGGCCGGCGGCGAGTCCGGCCGGCACCTCCGAGGCCGCGGTGCCCGAGGCCGCCCGCTACGCGCCGGTCGCCGCGCCCGGCCTGCCC
>JABFXP010000496.1 GCA_013361685.1 Catenulispora sp. | reverse complement strand
CGGGGCGTGCCGGGACCGCCGCGAACGGCCGGACCACCGGAGCCGCCGCGATCGCCGAACCGGCCGCGGCCACCACCGCGACCGGCGTGGACTGGGCCGCCGTACAGGCGCAACTGGCCGCGGCCGGCCCGCACGTCACCGCCCCGATCAGCGGTGTGGTGACGAACAAGTACACGCCCGGGATGCTGCTGGGCAACGGCTACTTCGGCGCCGTGGTCGGTGACTCCTCGGCCGCGCAGCAGACCTGCCATTTGGGGTTCCACAGCTTCTGGGGCAACAACCGCAAGACCACCAGCCCCCTGGTCTGGCAGAACTCGATCCTGGCGGCCGGCACGCTGACCGTCGCCGCGCCCGGGGCCGCCACCTCCTCCGGCTACTCCATGAAGACCGATCTGGCCGGCGCCGCGGTGACCACCGTGCTGGCGTTCTCCGGGGTCAAGGTGACACTCCGGTCCTGGACCGCGGACCAGGACAGCGTCCTGATCACCGAGATCTCCTCGCCGGCCGGCAGTTCCTCGATCACCCTCAGCGCGCACCAGCTGGTGCCCTCCGACCCGGCCTATCCGTCGGCCGGCGGCGTGAGCGGCGGCACGGTGTGGACGACCCGCCAGAACAACGCCTCCGGGTACGCCCCGGTGAGCCTGAAGGCCACCGTCGCCTCCGTCACCAAACTGGTCGGCGCCTCGTTCAGCGGCACCAGCTCCACCTCGGTATCCGGCACCGGCACGTTCACCCTGCCCGGTGGCGGCACCGCCACCCTGGTCACCGTGCTGCGGGCGGCCGCGCAGGACGTGTCGGCGACGACCACGATGCCCACGCCGACCCAGCTGCGGGACAAGGCGATCACCGCGGCGGCCGCGATCGACGCCACCTGGCTGGCCGACGCCGCATCCAGGCACACCGCGTTCTGGCAGGACTTCTGGACCCGGTCGAACATCGTCGTCGGCGACTCGCAGCTGGAGACGTACTACTTCAACGCGCAATACGTGCTCGGCTCGGCCACCCGCCCCGGCGCGAACCCGCCGTCGCTGTGGGGCGTGTGGCCGACCAACGACACCCCGAGCTGGGGCGGCCGGTACTTCCTGAACTACAACGAGGAAGCCCTCTACTACGGCGCCTTCTCCTCCAACCACGCCGACCTGTCCGAGCCCTACCGCCGGTTCATCCTCAACGAGGTCCCCTGGCAGCGGAACATCACTCACGGCGCCGGATACCAGGGCACCGCGTTCCAGCGCAGCTTCCCGCCGTTCCACCTGTACCAGACACAGCCGGCCACCGTGCCGGTCGCCTCCACGAAGGACTACACCAAACTCCCCGCCGACCAGAAGTCCAACGCCAGCTTCGGCGCCCTGCCGCTGATCTGGCACTGGGAGTACACCCGCGACCTGACCTATCTGCAGAACCAGCTGTACCCGCTGCTGAAGGAGCTCGACGCGTTCTGGCGGGACTTCGCCGTCTGGGACGGCACCCGCTGGGTCTTCCAGCACACCTCGGCGCACGAAGGCGGCGACGACACCAACCCCAACCTCGACCTCGGTTTCGCGCGCAAGGTGATCACCACGTTGCTGACGACGTCGGTCATCCTCGGCGTGGACTCCGCCCTGCGGCCCGTGTGGCAGGACTTCCTGAACAAGCTCAGCAAATACCCCACCGGCACCTACAACGGCGTGACCGTCTTCTACACCGCCGAAGTCATCAACAACCCGTCGCTGCCGGACCGGTTCGAGCCCGGCAACCAGCCGATCAACATGGAAGGCGTCATCTTCCCCGGCGAGCAGTGCTCGATCGGCGGTGATCCGATGCTGCTCCAATACGCCGTCAACTCCCTGACACAGATGAACTCCTGGGGCGTGACCTCCGGCGGCAACTCCAACAACGGCTTCCCCAAGGAGTTCCCCATCGCCGCGCGTGTCGGCTGGCCCGCCGAGGACCTGCTCCAGAAGTTCAAGGCGTCCATCGCCTATCTGTGGCGGTCCGGCAACGACACCGTCTTCGAAGGCGGCGGCGGGATCGAGACCACCGGTTCCACCGAGACCCTGAACTCGATGCTGATGCAGAGCGAGGGCGGCGTGATCCGGGTCTTCCCCTGCTGGCCGACCGCGCGCAACGCGTCCTTCACGCTGCTGGCCAAGGGCGCGTTCCTGGTCAGCAGCGCCGTCAGCGGCGGGACCGTCGGTTCGGTCACCGTCGCCAGCCAGGCCGGCGGCAGCGCGACCCTGGTCCTGCCCTGGAACACCGCCTCCGTCACCGTCCCCGCCGACGGATCCACCGTCCCCGTCACCGTCTCCGGTGGTCGGGCCACCTTCGCCACCACGGCGGGCACCACGTACAAGGTCACTCCATGACATCGAAGCAAGGCCGAAAGCTCCGGCGCGCGGACCTGGGGTACTTCCTCGGGTTCGGCGCGCCGGGCCTTCTGTTCTACGCGTGTTTCGTCTTCGCGCCGCTTGTGCTGAGCGTCGGCTACAGCTTCACCAACGCCGACGCGTTCGGCCCGGACACGAAGTTCACCGGGTTCCACAACTACCTCCGGCTGTTCCAGGACCCTGATTTCCTGATGCAGCTGCGGGTCACCACCGTGCTGACGTTCATCATCGTGCTGGTGCCGAACCTGGGCGGGCTGGCGATCGCGGTGCTGCTGAACCGCCGGGGCCGGCTCTACCGCGCGCTGCGGACCGTGTTCTTCGTGCCGGTGGTGCTCAGCTCGGTGGTGGTGTCCGTGGTGTGGCAGGCCATGCTCACCGACGGCGGGCTGCTCGACACCGTGCTCACGTCGCTGGGGGTGGAGCATCCGCCGGGCTGGCTGTCCGATCCGTCGATCGCGCTGTACTCGGTGGGGTCGATCGCGAGCTGGCAGCTGCTGGGGTTCTGCACGGTGGTGTATCTGGCCGGGCTCCAGGGCGTGCCGGACGACCTGCTGGAGGCGGCGGCCATCGACGGGGCCGGGCGCTGGACCCGGTTCCGGCGGGTGACGTGGCCGATGCTGGCGCCGGCCTTGACGATCAACACGGTGATGCTGCTGATCACCGGGTTCAAGACCTACGACTTCGTGCAGGTGATCACACACGGCGGACCGGGGAGCGGGACCACGGCGACTGTGGCGTACGGGGTGATCCAGACCGGGTTCACCGAGAACAAGACCGGACTGGCCTCGGCGATGGCGGTGGTGATGCTGCTGATCGTCGCGGTGGTGTCGAGCGTGGCACTGCGGGTGCTGCAACGGCGGGAGGTGGAGCTGTGAGGCACGGCACGGGACACCCTGAGGCGGCAGGACGTTTCCGGCGCGAGGAGTCGCGGGCCCCGTGGGTGCGGGCGCTGTTCGCGCTGACGATCACGGCGGTCTTCGCGCTGCCGCTGTACCTGGTCGTGGCGAACGTGTTCAAGCGGGGCGAGGACATCTCCGGCTCCCCGGCCTCGGTGCCGTGGCCGCCGACGCTGGACAATCTGAAAGCGGTGCTGAACCGCCCGGACGGCCTGTACTGGAACGGCTTGATCAACAGCGCCGAGATCACCGTGGTCTCGATCGTCATCCTCGCCGTGCTCTCGGCGATGCTCGGGCACTATCTGTGCCGCACGCGCAGCCGCTTCGCCCGCCTGACGCTCTTGGTGCTGCTGGCCGGGCTGATGATCCCGCCGCAGGTGATCCTGGTCCCGGTGGTGCGGATCCTGCGGCTGACGCACCTGATGACGACGCTGAGCGGGATGGTCGCGTTCAACGTCGGGTACTACATCCCCTTCGGGGTGTTCGTGTTCGCCGGGTTCATCCGGTCGATCCCGGTCGAGCTGGAGGAGGCCGCGGCGCTGGACGGCGCCGGCCGCTGGCGCACGTTCTGGGTCGTGGTGTTCCCGCTGCTGCGGCCGGCCACGGCGAGCGTCCTGATCTTCCTCGGCGTGTGGATCTGGAACGACTTCCTGGATCCCCTGATCATCCTCGGACCGGTCGGGGGCACGACGGTGACCGTCGGCGTGTACCGGGCGCTGGGGGAGCACCAGTCCGACTACGGACAGCTGTTCGGACTGATGTTCCTCGCGGCTCTGCCCGTGGTGATCTTCTACTTCCTGTTGCAGAAACACTTCGTGAAGGGCTTGACCGGCGGCGCGGTCAAGGGCTGAAAGGGAATCATGACGCTCATCAGGTCGATTCCCGGGGCGCGGGCCTGGGTGCTGACGGCCGGCCGGTCGTGCTCGGTGCTGCGGCTGGACTCCCGGGACCGGTTGCTCGGCGCGCACTGGGGTCGCGAACTGAGCCTGGAACAGGCCGCGGCGCTGGTCGGCGCGGGCGAGCCGAGCATCCGGGCCGGCTTCGGCGCGGTCGCGCAGGGCGGGCAGTGGCCGTTCGAGGACGACGCCGAGTGCCCGCTGGAACTCGCGGCCGGCGCGGCCTTCGCCTTCGGGCACGCCCAGCTGGCCGTCCGGTTCGCCGACGGCACCCGGGAGCTGGAGCTGGAGTTCGCCGGGGCCGCGATCGACGCCGTGGATCCGGGCCCCGCCGGGTCCGCGACAGCGGAGCTGGTGCTGACGTTCGCCGACCGGCACTACCCCCTGGCGGTGGAGAGCCGGCACCGGGTGCGCAGCGGCAGCCCGGTCATCGAGCGCCGTCTCGTCGTGCGGCACACCGGCGGTGACGGCGACGAGCCGGTCAGCGTGCTGCGAGCCGACTCGGCGTCGTGGACGCTGCCCCCGCTGGCCGGCTACCGGCTGACCCGGGTGCGCGGCCGGTGGGCTGCCGAGACCCGGCTCGACAGGTCGCCGCTGGCGTACGGCGAGACGGTGCTGACCAGCCGGCGCGGCGTCACCAGCCACCACGCGAACCCGTGGGTCATGATCGACGACGGCGCCGCGGGGGCGGCCCACGGCCAGGTGTTCAGCTGCACCCTCGCCTGGAGCGGAAGCTGGCGGATCACCATCGAGCGGACGTCCGGGGACCGGACGGCGGTCGCGGCCGGCTTCGGCCACGAGGGACTGGTCTGGCCGCTGGGTGCCGGCGAGTCGCTGACCACGCCGGTGAGCGCGGGCATGTGGACCGACGGCGGGTTCGACGCGGCCTGCCAGGCCTGGCACGCCTACTTCCGGGGCCACGTCCTGCCGCACGCCGGGGAACTGCGGCCGGTCGTCTACAACTCCTGGGAGGCGACCGGCTTCGACATCTCGCCGGCCGGGCAGCTGGCCCTGGCCGGGCGGGCCGCGCAGATCGGCGTCGAGCTGTTCGTCATGGACGACGGCTGGTTCGGGCGGCGCACCTCGGACCGGGCCGGGCTGGGGGACTGGTGGCCGAATCCGGACCGGTTCCCCGACGGCCTGGCGCCGTTGGTGAAGGGCGTGCGCGAGCTGGGCATGGACTTCGGTCTGTGGGTCGAGCCGGAGATGGTGAACACCGACTCCGATCTGTACCGGGAGCACCCGGACTGGGTGCTGCACCAACCCTTCCGCAGGCGCAGCGAGCACCGGAACCAGTTGGTCCTGAACCTGGCCCGGCCCGAGGTGGCGGCGTGGGTCCACGGGTGCCTCGACCGGCTGGTGGCGGAGAACGACATCGGGTTCTTGAAGTGGGACATGAACCGGCCGCTGTCGGAGGTGGGATGGCCTCAGGCCGGCCCCGAAGCCGCGGACGTCGTGTGGCGCGGCTACGTCGAGAACCTGTACGCGCTGCTCGACCGGCTGCGCGCGGACCATCCGGGGCTGCGGATCGAGTCGTGCAGCGGTGGCGGAGGGCGGGTGGACGCGGGAATCCTGCGGCGGGTCGACCAGGTGTGGACATCGGACAACACCGATGCCCTGGACCGGCTCGCCATCCAGGAAGGGTTCGCGCAGCTGTATCCGGCGCGCGTGATGTCGGCCTGGGTGACCGATTCGCCGAATCCCCACACCGGGCGCCGGATCCCGCTGGAGTTCCGCTTCCACGTGGCGATGTCCGGGGTGCTGGGCATCGGCGGGGACCTGGCGCGGTGGGACGAGGGTGAGCTGGCGGCGGCGACGGAATGGGTGGCCCAGTACAAGCGGATCCGGCCGGTGGTGCAAGGCGGGGTGCGCTTCGCGCTGGGCGAGGCGGCCGGGGACTTGAGCGGTGTGCAGTATGTCGCCGAGGACGGCTCGCAGGTGGTCGTGTTCGTCTTCCGCCGGGAGCGGCGGTTCGCGCAGATGGAGCGCCCCGTCGTGCTGCGTGGAGTGGATGCCGCGGGCCGGTATCGCGATGTGCGCACCGGCATGGTGCATCACGGGGCTGTGCTGATGAGCCGCGGGCTGCCGCTGGCGCTGGGAAGCGGTGATCCGGCCAGTGCGGTGGTGCATCTGGTGCGTCTGGACTGAGTGGCGGGTCGGTTTCTGAGTCGATGTCGGAAAGGGGCGTTGGGCTGTGCGCGCTGTGCAGGTGGTGGAGTTCGGCCGGCCGGCCGTGGTGGCGGAGGTGCCGGAGCCGGCGTTGAAGGGACCTGATGATGTGATCGTGCGGATCGCCGGAGCGGGGATCTGCCGTACCGATCTGCATATCGTCCAGGGCGGGCTGAAGCAGGCCTTCTCCCAGCGATTGCCCCTGACGCCGGGTCATGAGAACGCGGGCTGGGTCGAAGCGGTCGGGGCGGACGTCTCGCACCTGGCCGTGGGCGATCCGGTCATCGTGCACCCGGCGGTCACCTGCGGGTTCTGTGACGGTTGCCGGCGCGGCACGGACATGCACTGCGCGGCCTGGCGCTTCCCCGGCGTCGACGGATGGGCCGGCGGATACGCCGAGCGGATGCTGACGACCGCACGGGCGCTGGTGAAGCTGGAGCCGGGCACCGATCCGACACCTCTGGCGCCGTTCGCGGACGCCGGACTGACGGCGATGCACGCGGTGCGGCGACTGGCACCCTTCGCCGGGGTGGGTGCGACAGTCGTCTGCCTCGGCTTGGGCGGGGTGGGCCAGATCGCGGTGCAGCTGCTGAAGATCCTGACCCCGGCCTCGGTCGTGGTGGTCGAACCGGATGCCGACCGCGCACGCATCGCCCACGGCCTGGGCGCCGACGGCGTGGTGACGCTGCCGGCGGAGCAGGCCGTGGACGAGGTGCTGGAGGTGACCGGCGGCCGCGGAGCACAGGCGGTTCTGGACCTCGTCGGCGAGGGATCCGTCCCGGAGCAGGCCATGCGGATGCTCGCCAAAGGCGCCGTGTACTCGATCGTCGGCTACGGCGGCGGGCTGCGCATCGAGCACCTGGACATGATCAACCGCGAGCTGACCATCCTGGGCAACCAGATCGGCACCCACACGGAACTGACCGAGCTGATGGCGCTGGTCGCGGCGGGCAGGGTGGCCCTGGCCACCGAGACCTTCCCGCTGCGGGACGCCGCCGAGGCCATGGCGGCGGTGGCGGCCGGCCGCGTCGGCGGGCGGGCTGTCCTGGTGCCTTAGCGTCGCGGCCGCGGTGGCCGCCTATCAGACCTCTGCTTGAAGGTCAGGAACGGTCGTGCAGGCCGTTTCCCGCGGAATGATCGGTATCCCACTGCGCGCGGGATTCTGCGATGGCGGCCTTGTGCTGGCGGGACCAGTCTGCCAGGGAGGCGATGGCTGCGGAGAAGCTGTGGCCCATCGAGGTGAGGCGGTAATCCGTTCGAGGCGGGATCGTCGGGTAGACGGTGCGTTGGACGATTCCGTCCCGCATCAGGCGTTTGGTGGTGAGGGCCAGCATCCGCTGGGAGATGCCGGGGATCGCATCGTGCAGCTCTCGGAAACGCCGGACGCCCTTCGTCAGCTCGACGACCACCAGGACCGACCACCGATCGCCGAGGCGGTCGAGCACGTCGCGGATCCCGCAGTCGTCATCGCATGGGGCATGAGCGTTGGTGGTCTTGGAACCGACCTCGGCATCGGCGATCGTCATCGTTCTCCTCGGGAAGGTTCGTCGTCGGAGCAACAGGCTGCTACGGGTTCTGATTCCCGGCGTCGTCCGGGTGTGAGACCCCGATCACACCGCCGGAGGGGTCGCCGCCGATGGTCTGCTGGCTTACACCCGTGTAGGCGACTCACGCGAAAGTGCCTTCTTACGCGGCCGGCTGGTGAAAGCGGATTCTCGATGACGTCTTCACCGGACGAAGACGACGACAGACAAGGAGGCAAGCGATGATTCTCATAACCGGTGTTTCCGGCAGCCTCGGCGGATTGATCCTGCGGGGTCTGTCCGGCGTCGAAGACGTCGACGTGGTGGCCGGGTCCCACTCCGGCGGCGGTGGGACGATCCGCCGCGTCGACTTCGACGACCCGGGATCACTGCCCGAGGCGTTCCTGGGCGTGGACGTCCTGCTGGTCGTCTCGGCCGGGTACGCCGAGGACGACGTGGTGTTCGCCCGCCACGGAGCCGTCGCCGACGCGGCGGCGGCCGCGGGCGTGCGACATGTGATCTACACGAGCGCGGCGTCGTCCTGCGAGTCGATGACCATCGCCGTACCGCACCGGTGGACCGAGAACCGCCTGGCTTCCGGACCGTTCAGCACGACCATCCTGCGCAACGGCCTGTATACCGAGATCCCGGTGGGGCTGGCGACGGCCGGCGCGGGCGAGGCGGCGGCCACCGGGGAATTCGCGGCCCCGTTCGGCGACGGGAAGATCTCGGTGGTGGCCAGGGAAGACCTGGCCGACGTCGCCGTGAGGGTCGCCGCCGAATCCCAGCGTGATCTGGACGCCGGCCGTCCGATCCGCCACGCCGGCCGCGTCTACGAACTCGAAGGTGACACCCCCATCGGCGGGACGGACATCGCCGAATGCCTGACGGCAGCACTCGGCCGCCCGATCACCTACCGGCCGACCTCGCTGTCCGCCACGAGGGCGGCGTTGAAGGACAGCGGCCTGGAGCCGTATCAGATCGCACATACACTCTCGACTTTCTCCAACGTGATCGCGGGCAGAGCCCAGGCCCGCACATCCGACCTGGCCGACCTGCTCCCTGCTCCGGCTCGCCAGCCCAAGGCTGCCATCGCCGAAGCGGTCGCGGCGGGTGGCTATCAAGGTCAGTCGATCTCGGCGACCCGGAGATAGTCGGTCGTCCACACCACGTTCGTGGTTGTGCTCGACGTCGGTGGCATCCGCCGATCAGCGGATGCCTCCCGAGGCGCCCGTTCGGCGAACCACGCGTGGCGTCACCTGGTCCGGTTCGAGCCGGGGGCGCTGGGCTCCGAGCCCGTCTCGTACGACGCCGAAGTCTCATGGGGATGCAATGTCGCCGATGCCGTCTTGGACGCGGGCGTTTCCCGCCCGCTACGAGCAGCCAGGCCTCCAGGGCCTGGCTGCCGGATCTCGCCGCTAGCGTCCGACGGTGAGGATGACCTTGCCGAACTGGGTGTTGGACTCCAGGTGGCGGTGGGCCGCGACCACGTCCGTCAGGTCGAAAGCGCGGTCGATCACCGGCGAGAGAGAGCCGATGCGCAGGCCCGCGTTGATGAAGTGCTTCGCACGGCGCAGACGCGCACTGTCGAGAGTGAGCTCGGGGAACCCGTAGGTCCGGATGGTGCGGCCGCGGAAGTCGGGCGCGATGGGCAACGGCGCCGGAGTGGGATCCAGCCAGCCGTAGAGCAGCAGGGTGCCGTCCGGGGCGACCGCTTGGATGAGGGTGTTCACCGCCGGACCCATGACGGCGTCGACGGCCAGCGCCACTCCCGCGCCGCCGGTCGCCGCGGCGACTTCCTTGACCAGGTCCTCCTCTTCCGTGGCGATGGCGTGGGAGGCGCCCGCGTCCAGCAGTCTCTGCTTCTTGGCGCTGGTGCGCGTGGTGGCGATGGGAACGGCGCCGAGGTGGTTGGCGACCTGGATGGCGGCGAGTCCGACGCTGCTGGAGGCCGCGTTGATCAGCACGGTGTCCCCCGGCTTGACCCGCCCGAACTCCACCAACAGCCCGTAGGCGGTGGTGTACGACATCCAGGTGGCGGCCCCGGTCACCGCGTCCACACCGTTCGGGCGGCGTACCAGGGCGTGCGCTGGAAGGACGGCGGACTCGGCGTAGGTGCCGTACTCGGTCATCAGGAACGTGGGGATTGCGCTGACCGCGTCGCCGGGCGCGAAGCCGTCGACGTCTTCGCCGACGGCCTCCACCACACCGGACGCCTCGTACCCCAGCGTGGAGCCGGGCAGGGTCGGCGGGTAGACATAGGTACCGGAGCGGAACAGGGCCTCCGCCCGGTTCAGGCCGATCGCTTCGACCCGCACGCGGACCTCGCCCCTTCCAGGCTCGACGAGCGGCAGCTCCGCCAAGCGAAGCACCTCCGGTCCGCCGAGTTCGTCGAAAAGCACTGCCTTGGTCATCGCTGAACTCCCATGTCGTGACGCCCGCTCGAAGGAAAGCGGGCACATTCACGGTAGAAGCACCGGATCAATGTTCTCAATTAGTGAGCGTCCACCTCAGTAAAGCGATCGTCTATCCGCCTACACTCTCGCTATGGACGTCCTCAGCGACGCGCTCACCGTTATGCGCGCCGGGCAGCCGCACGCAAACCGGCACGAGCTGTACGCCCCGTGGGGCCTGCGATTCTCCGGCGCCCAAGGCGCTGGGTTCCACGTGGTACTGCAAGGCTCATGCTGGCTGCTACCGCCACACGACGGCGCGCCGATCCGGCTCGGCGCCGGCGATGTGGCGTTCCTGTACGGCACCGGCTCGCACGCGATCGCCGACAGCCCCACCAGCTCGCTGGCGGAGTTCGACCCCCTGCGACCGAACGTCGCCCGGCCCGGCGGCGACGGGGATCCGGCCGTCGTGCTGTGCGGCGCCTACCAGCTCGACGCCGCCCGGGCCCATCCCCTGCTGTCCGGGCTCCCGCCGGTCGTGCACCTGCCCGCGCGCGTCGGCCACCACCTGTCGCTGCGCGCCGCCCTCGACCTGCTCGGTGCCGAACTCGAGAACCCACGCCCCGGGTCGGCGGCCTTGATGCCCGCGCTCCTCGACACGCTGCTGCTCTACATCCTGCGGACCTGGTTCGAGGAGAGCGCCGGGGACCCCCGCGCCGACAGCTGGCCGGCAGCTCTGGCCGACCCGACCGTCGCCTCCGCCCTCACCGCCATTCATAGCGCCCCTGACCATCAATGGACCGTCGCCGAGCTGGCCATCCGGGCGGGACTGTCCCGCGCGGCCTTCGCCGGCCGGTTCAGCGCCCTGGTCGGACGGCCGCCGCTGACGTATCTGACCTGGTGGCGCATGACGATCGCCGCTCGGCTGCTGCGCGAGTCCGACGCACCGCTGCGGATGGTGGCCCGGCAGACTGGATACTCATCCGACATCGCCTTCTCCGCCGCGTTCAAGCGCGAATACGGCATCGCCCCCGGCCGCTACCGGGCCACAGCCCGGCATGCCGACCAGCCCAGCACGCCGACCAGCCCGGTCGGGTGAGGACACGGCAAAAGTGCCGGCCAAGGAACTGCGCAGCCGATGCCCTGAGCCGGACGTCGTTTTGCACGTTGGTCGAGCCGTTCGCCGAGATGCTCGCCAACCGCACCGGAATGACGAACGTGGAGCCGTGGGTCGCGGCCTGCGCCGCCGCGCCAAATAGGCGACCCGCAAACTCAGGTGAATGCCACCGTGTTCTGGTCACACCACTGCCGGAACGTCATCGGCTCCCGTCCGAGCAGTCGGGCGACAGTGTCCGTTCGGAAGCCGATGGTGTCGGCGCGTGCCACCTGGACGGTCTCGATGAGTGCGGTGGCCAGGGCGGGAGGCGCCCCTTGCGGGAACCGGGCTTTGACCGCTTCTTCGGGGGTCGCCGCGGTGCGCACCCGGATGTCGCGGCCGAGTGCGGCGGCGAGGATGTCGACCATCTCGGCGGTGGTGAAGGCTTGGCTGCCGGTGAGGGTGTAGATCTGGTCTGTGTGGCCGTCCTCGGTCAGTGCGCGGGCCGCGACGGCGGCGATGTCGGCCGCGGCGATCGGTGCGACTTTGCCCGGGCCGGTGGCGTCGAAGACGTATCCGTCTTCGCGGATGCTCCGGGCCCAGTCCAGGGCGTTGGTCATGAAGCCGCCGCAGCGCAGGAACGTGGCGGGAATGCCGCTGGCCCGGATGGCGTCCTCTCGGTCGCGGTGCCAGCGGCCCATGGCCGGGACCGGGTCGAAGCCGGCGTGGAAGGAGGACAGGTGCACGATGTGCTTCACGCCTGCGTTCCTGGCGGCGGCGATGGCATTCTCCGCCTGCGCCATACCAGTGCCCTGAGTGAGGAGGAAGAGCTTCTCGACACCGTCGAACGCGGCCCTCAGCGTGGTGGGTTCTTCGAGATCTGCGATCACGCGGTGGGCACGCGACGGCAAGGCGGCCGCACGTGCCGGATCGCGCACGAGGACGCGGAAGTCGGCCTGGCGGACGTCGAGTTCGTGGACGAGTTCGCGACCTGTGTTGCCGGTCGCGCCGGTGATGAGGAGCATTGCTCCGCCTCCGAATCGTTAGCCGTCTAATGAATGGCGCTACGGCGCAGAACGCTAGCCGGGCAATGATTAGCCGTCAAGCGATCTCCTCGGTAGGATCGGCGTCCGTCGGCACCACGAGGGAAGGACGCCCATGCCGGAGTTCCTGGACCTGCACGGCAGCACCAACAAGGCGGTGCGGGCCGTCGCCGACGCCGGGATGCGCCACCTCGGGCTGCACCTGGGCCAGAACCACGTCCTGGCACTGTTGTGGGAGCAGGACGGCCGGACCCCCGGCGAGATCGCGGCGACGCTGCATGTCACCACGCCCACAGTGGTGAAGATGGCGACCCGCATGGCTACGGCCGGTCTGCTCACCAGGCGTCGTGACGACCGCGACAACCGCCTGGTCCGGCTGTGGCTCACCGAGGCCGGCCGGGCCTTGCGGCAGCCGGTCGAGCAGCAGCGTGAGCGCCTCGAGAACCATCTCACCGCAGACCTCACCGAGGCGGAGCGTGAGCAGCTCATAAGCGCCCTGACAAAGATCCGTCGCCGCGCCCTGGAGCTTTTGGCCGACGGCGATCCCACAGATGCCGAGCCACGCTGAACTGACACCGGCGGTCGAAGACGGATCCGCTCAACAAGTCCGCTTTACGCCGCTGGGCGGCGGCGACCCGTGTGAACATGGTCCGCCGTCGGTTCCTGCGCCGCACAATGGCTTGAACACCATGTGTGCGTAGGATCCGGCCATGCATCGAATAGCCCTCGTTGCCGTGCCCCCGGTCGACACCTTCGAGCTCGCGATCCCCGACATGATCTTCGGCAATGCCCGGGTTGACGGAAGCCCCGCCTACGAGGTCTTCACCTGCGCAGCCGAGCCGGGCCGGATCGCCGGCAGCGGAAGCTTCGACGTCTTCGTGCCCCATGGACTCGACTCCACCGAGACCGCCGAGACGGTCGTCGTCCCGGGAACCGTGGTGGGCACGCAGGCGGATCCGCGCACACTCGCCGCGCTGAGGCGGGCGGCGGCCCGGGGCGCACGGATCGCGTCCATCTGCACCGGTGCTTTCGTGCTCGCCCAGGCGGGCCTGCTGAACGGCCGCCGCGCCACCACCCACTGGCTGCACGCCGCCGAACTCGGCGAGCGCTTCCCGTCGGTCACCCCGCAGCCGGACGTGTTGTTCGTCCACGACGACAACGTCGTGACCTCGGCCGGTATGGCGGCCGGGATCGACATGTGCCTGCATCTGATCCGCCTCGACCACGGCGCCGTGACCGCCAACGCGGTGGCGCGACTGGCCGTCGTCGCCCCGGTCCGCCCCGGCGGCCAGGCCCAGTTCATCGAATCACCACTGCCGGCCGAGCAGGGAACCGCACTGGCCGAGACCCGGGCGTGGGCGCTGAGCCGGTTGGGGGAGCCGCTGACCCTCACCGACCTCGCCGCTCACGCAGGGGTCAGTATCAGAACCCTCACCCGGCGCTTCCGCGCCGAGACCGGACAGAGCCCGCTGCAATGGCTGCTGCACCAACGCGTGGATCGGGCCCGTGAACTCCTGGAGGTCACCGACCTGCCGCTGACGCGGGTGGCGCACCTCAGCGGCATCGGAAGCGTCGAGTCGCTGCGTGAGCACGTCGCCCGGCGGACCGGCCTGAGCCCGAGCGCCTATCGCACGACGTTCACCCGACGCGGCCAGAGCTGAGCGCCACACGCCTCGCCCCCCGGTTCGACGATGGCCAGAACTGACCGATGTCTGTCATTCCAGCCGCTGTTCGACGCCTCCGACGTTCGGCAAAATCGGCCACGGACATCGCTCAGGACCGAGAACGACCGCGGTGCGGTGCTGTCCGAAGTGCATGAGTTCACCAGGCCGGAGTAGGGATGCGGTTCGACAGTTCCACAACAGTTCGATTCTCGCTCGCGGCCGGGATTCTCGCGTTGTCGGCAGCGGCATGCACATCGCAGGGGGTCGTACGCGCCACCTCACCGGAAGCCGCCGCCGTCGGGTCGGGGTCGGGGTCGGGGTCGGTCCTGAGTTCGGCGCCACCGATGCCGACTGACTCCACCCAGACTTCGCCGTCGGCTGCGTACCCGGAGTCCTCGTCAGCCGACCCCGCCTCGCGAAGCAGCGACTCGGCGGTGGTCCACCAGCAGTCGGAGACCGTCACCGAAGGCGGGTTCCAGCTCAAGGTCAACGGCCTTCAGTATCCTTACCAGCCTTCCGCGGACTGGACGTGGATGGTGCGGCCCGGCACCTCGTGGCTGACGATGGACTTCACCGTCACCAACGTCAGCGGCCATCCGCTCATGTTCTCCTCGCTCGGAGCCTTCGATCTGCGCGACAGCAAGAACCACAAGTACACCCCGATGGACGACGCCATGGAGACGCTGCCGGATGGTAAGGCGTTCGACGACCACACCATGCAGCCGAACGAGACGGCGAGCGGAGAGGTGGTGTTCGGGGTCGACCAGCACGCGGACGGCTTCTTGCTGACCTTCAAGGGCAATGTGTGGGAGAACAAGGGCCAGGACGACTGGCCAGCCGTCCGACTCAACCCGTGATTCCGGGATCACGGCGCTGCGCGATAGCCCGTTGGTGGCGCAGGATCAGGATTTCGGCTCAGGATCCAGTACCGCACCGACGGCTCTGCTCGATCGCTACGTCGCCGACGCCGGAATGACCCTCGAATCTCCGTAGCCCCACGAGTTCATCCTCGGCAGTTCACGACAGCACTTGCTGGCGGGAGTCGAATTCCTCCCTTGCGGCGTGCACATATCCGCGGTGTTCGTCGGCCCAACCGATCAGGGCGTTGACCTGTCCGGACAGCGTTTGTCCCACCGGCGTCAGCCGATAGTCGACGCGCGGGGGCGAGGTGGGCGTCACCAGCCGTTCCACCAATCCGTCCCGTTCCAGGCTCCGCAGGGTCAGCGTCAACATCCTCTGCGATATCCCCTCGATCGCGCGCTGAAGTTCCGAGTACCGCTTGGTGCCGTCGCTCAGCAGCGCCATCACCAGCACGCTCCACTTGTCGCCGATCCGGTCGAGGACTTCCCGCAGCTCGCAGCGGCGCACATCGGTGTGCGGTGCGCTGGTCAAAGTGCCTTCTTCCGTCATGTTCTCCTCCAGATCCACACTGGACGCACGCACAAAAAGTATGTAGCCAACAGGAAGTGCTGTACCAGTGGATCACACCATGTTGCCCTCTCGTCGCGGTCTCCGTCCGACCACCACCGGCCGCGAGATTCCGCACGACCAGCTCGACCAGTTCTCGCCACCCGCCATCCGCGACGCCTTGGTGGCCGCGGCGAAGGGTCTCGACGGTGTCTTCGTCGGGCCCAGCCAGGTCTCCGAACCCGCATCGCTCGCTGTACGGCTGCGTCAGCCGAACGGTCCTTGGGAGGCATTCCTTCACCCGAGCCGTGACGAGTTCGCCCACATCCACCGGGCCGGCTTTCTGCATCTCACGGTGCCGGGCCCTTGGGTCGCACCGCTGATCGAGGCGGGCTGGGCCGAGCCGCATCCGATCGGCCGCCGCCCCGAGTGGCCCGACACGATCATCATGCTCTACGCCCCGCGCGACGAGGCAGAACTCGAAGTCGCGATCGACGTCCTCCAGATCTCCCATCGCCATGCCACCGGCGCCGACACCGATTCCATCCCGAGTTCCATCCCAAGCGACACCGCCGCAAAGGAAACCACCACCATGCGCGCCGTAGCCTTCGCCTCCCACGGCTCTGCTCCCGAAGTCCACGACCTCCCCATACCGACACCGGCCGCCGGCGAGATTCTGGTCGAAGTGGCGGCGTCCTCACTCAACGGCTTCGACTTCGGCGTCCTCGGCGGCCACCTCCAAGGCGTCTACGAGTACGAATTCCCGGTCGTCCTCGGCAAGGACTTTGCCGGCCGGGTGGTCGCGCTCGGCGAAGGCGTGACCGGCTTCACGGCCGGCGACCGGGTGTTCGGCGTCGTGATGCGACCGACCCTCGGTCAGGGAGGCTTCGCGCAGTATCTGGCCGTACCCACCTCGATCGGCGTGGCGCACATCCCCGACGCGCTCGACGACGACACCGCCGGCGCCCTGGCACTGGCGGCGACCGCCGCGCTCAACGCCGTGGACGCGGTGGCCCCACAGCCCGGCGAGACCGTGCTGATCGCAGGCGCGACCGGAGGGGTCGGAACGATCGCGACACAGCTGGCAGCCGCGCGCGGAGCCACCGTCATCGCCACCGCACGCCCCGGGGAAGCAACTGAATACGTACTCGGACTCGGCACAGCACACGCCGTCGACTTCACCGACCTGGTGGCCGGCGTCCGAGCGGTGGCGCCGAACGGGGTCGACGCCGTCCTGCACCTGGCCGGAGACGGGACTGAGGCGTCCAGTTTGTTGGTCGAGGGCGGACGGTTCGCCTCGACGGTGCACTTCGTCCCGCAACGTTCGGACATCACGGTGACCGCGATCATGGCCGACCCCGACCGGGCGACCTTGGAGCTGCTCGCCTCCGAGGCGGCCGCAGGCCTGCTGAAGCTGACCCTCACTTCCTACCCACTGGCTGAATTCAGCAAGGCATTCGCGGATTTCGGAAGCGGGAAGCTCGGAAAGGTCGGGATACGCATCTGAGCCCCGAGCTGGCACCCGACAACAGCACAGCACAGCACAGCACCAGCGTGATGATCGCCGACGTTGGAAACGCCGGCGATCACCGTGTCGGCCCTACTGGAGATCGCCGCCCGCCGGGCCGCGCAGGAGAAGTAGATCGGCTCCCCACGCATCGATGACCGCACCGTGACCCTGGGCCCGTGCCACAGCTTCGACCTCGGCGAACAACTCACGCTGGAGGTCTGGATCACCGGCGGCGATCAGCTCGCGGAGCCGGGGAAGAAGCCTGTCGGCCGCCCACAACGGACTGCTCAGCGGTTGGCGTTCAAGCTCCCACCTCAGGTACTTGTTGTACGGCCGTACCCGGCGATCAAGCGCAAACACCGTCGTGAGCAGGAACGGGATGGACTCGGTGGCGTCCAGGTGCGCGGCGTCAGCGAACCCGTCACGATGGTTCTTCAACGAGCGATACAGCGAGTTGATATACGCATCGAGGTAGTCGCCGGCGATCCGGCGGGCCTCGTCGGCGGTGAGCTTGGCCTTGCGCTCCACCAGCTCGGCGATCAGGCCGTCACGGCGGTCAAGCAGAACCTCGGCGTGGACGAACGCGTAACGCTCCCACGATTCCGAACTCGCCGGCAGGCCGACGGTGCGGAACTCGGACAACGACAGGACCACCAGGTCCAGGTGCGCCGAGCGGAACCCGGCAAGCCGGCTCAGCGCGGTGTCGCCGTCGTCCGCGATGACCACGTAGAGGTCGTAGTCGGAGTGCCGCGTCGGCACATTCGCGTGGGACTGCGAGCCCTTCAGGACGAGCCCGACCACCGCCGGGTCCGCAGTGGCCTGATCAACGAATGCGGCGAACGTCTCACGGGCGTTGGACCTCGGCGCAGGCGCGACGTCCTCGAGGTGGGAATCGGGCATGACAGTGTCTTCTCCATGGCTCGGAAACCCGCGGAGCCGCGGGCCTGGCTGGCATCGTTCTGAGCGAACGGACTGTGGCGACGATGAGACGCCACCTGGAGATCACTGCACGGCTCGGATGTTACCGATCCCGACCCGCATGCGGCACGGGGGTTTCCGCTGACCGCCCACAAATCCCGGCGTAACCTGGTGAAATCAGGGCTGACGGGTGTACGACCGAGCGTGGAGGAGGTATGCGCGTGAGTGCTGTCACGCTGGTCCCGATCTTCCTCGTCGTGGTTGTGGTGGTGTCGGCGTTGTGGGTCTATCAAGACGCCTCGGCTCACGAGGAGCGGGGTGCTCCTGTGTACTTCTCTGCTGGCACGATCGAGATCAGCAGCCCGACGGTCTGGTCGGTGGGCTGCTTGGTCTTGTGGGTCGTATTCCTGCCGCTGTATGTCACGTGCCGGCGGGCTGCCGGGTGAGTCATCGTGGGTCTGGTTCGGCGGCCGTGAACTCGATCTCGATGGCGATCTCGATGGTGTCGGCGACCACGACGTTGCCGGCGCCGAAGCCGAGCTGGATGTCGATGCCGAACGCGGCGCGGCTGATGGTGGTGGTCGCCGAGAAGCCGGTCCGCTTCGCGCCGGAGGGGTCGTCGACGACGCCGAGGAACTCGGCCGCCAGCTCGACGGTCCTGGTGACGCCGTGCAGGGTCAACTCGCCCACCAGGGTGAAGGTCTCGCCGTCGAAGCCGCGGACTTCGGTCGAGGTGAACTCGATGTGCGGATGCTTCTCCACATCCAGGAAGTCGGCCGACCTGATGTGCTGGTCGCGCTGGTCGTTGCCGGTGTGGACGGAGGCGGAGTCGATGCGGGCGGCCACCTGGCCGGCGCCTTCGCCGTCACTTTCGCCGACGGTCAGCACCGCCGAGGCGAGCGTGAACCTCCCCCGGACTCTACCGACGCCCATGTGGCGGACCTTGAACGAGATGTCGGAATGGACGGGATCGCCGACCCAGGTGCCGGCGGACAGGGCTCTGCTGACCATGATCATGGCGTGGGCTTCCTTTGCACGGCCCGGCTTTGCCCGGGCGAATCGGTGATTGCTTGCGCGACCGGCACGAAACTCGGCAGGACGGTGCGCGCAGCTGTACTTGGCCGTTGATACTTTCCACGGGCTGGGACGAGCCGGAGGCGGGCCGCTACATCGTCCCCGTGGGTGAGACGACGCCTGAACGGGAAACCATCGGTCCTGCTGAAGGGCTTTCTCCGCCGTTTCAGCCGCGTCGCGGGTCCTCGCCGGCGCGCTTCACGAGCCGGTCGCCGACGTTGAGTTCCTTCCACAGGCCCCGGTCGACCCGGACGGTGATGACCGTCCCGTCGTCGAGCCGGAGTTCGAGACGCCGGTAGAGGTTGGAGCCGTCGAGCAGGGCGCGGGACTTCTTCACCACCGTCCCGCTCCAGGTGTTCTCATGCGATTTCATACGGCGACGGTAGGCCGCCGGAGAGTCGGACGCCTCCGGAGCGAGACGGATCTTGGGCCTGCGACTTCAGGAGGAGGGCCGGGCCCGGACCAGTCCAAGGTCGTAGGCCAGCACCACGGCCTGAACCCGGTCGCGGACGCCGAGTTTGCGCAGGATGGCCGAGACATGGGTCTTCACCGTGGCCTCGGTGACGGTGAGCCGGGTGGCGATCTCGGCGTTGGAGGCACCCCGGGCCAGCAGCGCCAGCACTTCGCGCTCGCGTTCGGTGAGCTCCTCCAGGCTGCCGGCGGGCGCGGCCGGGGTCGGCTCGGTGGCCAGGAACCGGTCGAGGAGCCGTCGGGTCGCGGTGGGGGCCAGCAGGGCCTCGCCGCCGGCCACCACGCGGACGGCCTGGACCAGCTCGGCCGGTCGCGCGTCTTTGAGCAGGAAGCCGCTGGCTCCGGCCCGCAGCGCGGCGTACAGCGGTTCCTCCAGGTCGTAGGTGGTCAGGATGATCACCTTGGGCGGGTTCGCCGCCGCGGTCAGCCGGGCGGTGGCCGCCACCCCGTCCAGACCGGGCATGCGCACGTCCATCAGGATCACGTCCGGCCGCAGCCGCGCGGCCAGCCGGATCGCCTCCTCGCCGTCGGCGGCCTCGCCCACCACGTCCAGGTCGTCGCGAGCCTCCAGGATCATCCGGAAGCCGGATCGGACCAGCGCCTGGTCGTCGGCGATCAGCACCTTGATCGTCATGATCCCTCCCGGATCGGAAGCCGGGCCTCCACCTCGAAGCCGGGGGCGTCCCACCGGGGCCCGGCATACAGCGTGCCACCCAGCAGCGTGGCCCGCTCGCGCATGCCGACCAGCCCCTGACCGCCGGAGCCGCCGGGGCCGCCGCCGCGAGCGGAGGCGCCGCCCCGGCCGTCGTCCCTGATCCGCACCCGCACCTGCGTGGCGTCGATGCGCAGCAGCACCTCCGCCGAGGAAGCCCGGGCGTGCCGCAACGTGTTGGTCAGCGCCTCCTGCACGATCCGGTACGCGCCCACCTGCACACCCGGCGGCACCTCGCCGTCCCCTTCCCGCAGCAAGGTCACCGCCAGCCCGGCCGAGCTCAGCGTCTCGGTCAGCCGGGGCACATCGGCCAAGGCCGGCTGGGGCCCGGCATCCGCGGCCGCCCGGTCGGCCGGAGCGTCGCCCTCGGCATCGGCCCGCACCGTGCGCAGGAAGCCGCGCAGCTCGGCCAGCGCCTGCCGGCCCGCCTCCTCGGTGCGGCGCAGCGCCGCCCGGGCCTGCTGCGGGTTCGACTCGAACACGTCGTCGGCCGCCGCGGCCTGCACCACCATCACCGACACGGTGTGCGACAGCACGTCGTGCAGGTCCCGCGCGATCCGGGCCCGCTCCTCCAACACCGCCTGGCGCCGCTCGGCCACCCGCCGCTGGCTCCGGGCCCGCATCAGCGCGCCCCAGCTCCAGGCCAGCAGCACCGCGCCCAGCCACAGCCCGGCCACATCCCAGCGTCCACGCACCGCCACCGGGCCGCACACGGCCACCACCGCCAGCGCGAGCATCCACAGCTTCTCGGCGGCCGGACGCAGCCAGGCGTAGGTGCACAACACCACGAAAGCGACCACCGGACCATGTGACGGGAACATCGACTGCAAAGCGCCGCCAGCCAACAGGACCACCACGGTGGCTGCCGACAAATGGTCGACGAGCCACCACACGGCCAGGGCCTGAACCACGATCAAGACCGCGGCGACGGTGTGTGCGGCGGCGCTCCCGGACGCCGCCAGGACCGGCGCGGACACCCCGATGGACGCGACCACCAAAGCCAGCCGCCACCGCCGGGGCAGACCGGGCGCGGTCCGACCACCGACCACCGGCCAGCACCTCACTATCGCAATCCGTGAACACGCTCCACGGCGACGCTATCAGTCAAGCCCTCAGGCACCTCGTCTCCTTGCTTCGGCGGAGGCGGGTGCCGCACTCCTCCCATGTTCCGAGTGAACAGTCTCCTCGCTCGGCTGATCGGGGCCCGCGGGCCGACTCGTAGCGTCGAGGTGTGATCTACATAGACCCAGGTCAAAGCCTCGATAGGGTTATCGAACCCGTAGGCCGTGGGCTTGCTCGACAGAACTCGACATCGTACTAAAGGAGCCGCATGCCACTTCCCAAGGCGGAGCTACACCTGCACATCGAGGGCACTCTGGAGCCGGAGCTCTTGGTGACGATCGCCCGGCGCAACGAGCTGAGCCTGCCGACGATGGACGTAGCCGAACTGCGCGCCGAGTACCTGTTCGATGATCTGCAGACCTTCCTTGATCTGTACTACCGCAATGTCGCCGTGTTGCGCACGGAACAGGACTTCTACGAACTGGCTGCCGCCTATCTGCGGCGGGCGCACGCGGACGGGGTGCGTCGCGCGGAGATCTTCTTCGACCCGCAGCAGCACCTGCGCAACGGAGTACCGCTCGCGGTGGTGATGAGCGGACTGTCCGCGGCGCTCGCCGACGCTCGCGCGGCCCAGGGCATTTCCGCCGACCTGATCCTGTGCTTCCTGCGCGATCTGGGCGGTGACGCGGCGAAGGAGATGCTGCACGCCGCGCTGCCGTTCCGCGACCAGTTCATCGGCGTCGGCTTGGACTCGGCTGAAATGGGCTACCCTCCGTCGCTGTTTCGCGAGGTGTACGCGATGGCGGCGGCCGAGGACCTGCGCCGCGTGGCGCACGCCGGGGAGGAAGGCGGCCCCGACTACGTCTGGGAGGCGCTGGACATCCTCGGCGCGGAGCGGATCGACCACGGCATCCGAGCGTTGGAGGACGCCAGTCTCGTGCAACGGCTGCGGGAGGAGCGCATCCCGCTGACGGTGTGTCCGTTGTCCAACGTCGCGTTGCGCGCCGTCCCGACGCTCGCCGACCACATGCTCCCGGCCATGCTGGATGAGGGCCTGCTGGTCACGGTGAACAGCGATGACCCCGCCTATTTCGGCGGCTACGTCGAGCAGAACTTCGAAGCGGTCGGCGCGCAGCTGGGCTTCGGCGGCGATGTGCTCGCTCAGCTCGCCGAGAACTCTTTCGAGGCCTGCTTCGCCACCCCGGAGCAGCGCGCCGGGTGGAACGCCGAACTGCGCGAAGCGGTATCCCGGCAGACAGCGCAGGCCACTGAAACCCTCGGGAGGAACACCTGAGCCACGCTGGAATCGCTTTGTGGGAGGACTTCGCGACTTGGCCGCGGGTCACCATC
>JABFXP010000435.1 GCA_013361685.1 Catenulispora sp. | reverse complement strand
CGTCGTCGCGCACCGCGGCGAACCGGCGGCCGGTCTCGCCGGCGGCCAGGTACGCCAGCAGCCAGAACACAACGACGGCCACGCCGCCGGCGAGCCAGGCCTGCCAGCGCTCGACCGGGAAGGCGTCGCCCAGGCCCGCCGGGGCGGTCAGCGGCGGCAGCGTGAGGCCGTTGGCGCCGCCGAGCGAGCCGGTCAGCGGATGGTAGTCGGCCAGCTGCGGCAGCCCGACCGCGAACGCCAGGGTGGCGCCGGCCAGGTACGGGCCCCGCAGACGCGCCGCAGCGATCCCGACGATGAGGCCGACACCGGCCGCCGCCAGCGCCGCGGCCCCGATCACCGCCGCCAGCGGCCAGCTCAGGTGGTCCAGCAGCAGCGCGGCGGTGTAGGCGCCGATCGCCATGAACGCGCCCTGGCCCAGCGAGATCTGGCCGGAGCGGCCGGTCAGCAGCGTCAGCCCGGCCGCGGCGCAGGACAGCGCGGCGATCTGGGCGATCTGGTAGTCGCGGAAGGCGTTGACGTTGCCGGCCAGGATGTAGAGCGCGGCCAGGGCCGCGGCGGCGGCGAGCGTGTGGCGCAACAGGGTGCTGTTCATACCCGCCGCTCCGCGTGTCCGGCGAACAGGCCGTTCGGGCGCAGCATCAGGACCGTGATCAGCACGGCGAACGCCGCGAAGGCGCCGATGTCGGTGCTGACGTAGCCCGCGACGTAGCTCAGCGCGCAGCCCAGCGTGATGCCGCCGGCCACCGCGCCGACCGGGCTGTCCAGGCCGCCGATCACGGCCGCGGTGAAGCCGGACACCAGGATCGGGTCGAACTGGCTGGGGCCGACGAACGTCGTCGGCGCGATCAGGATCCCGGCGACCGCGCCGACGGCGGCGGCCAGCGCCCAGCCCAGGGTGAGCAGGCGGCCGACGCGGATCCCGAGCAGCCGCGAGACCTCGGGCGCGAAGGCGGCGGCGCGCATGCGCAGGCCCAGCGGCGTGAACCGGAACAGCAGCACCAGCAGCAGCATCACCGCGGCGACCGAGGCGACCATGAACAGGTCGTCGGGGGAGAACAGCAGCTGGTGGCCGAACGGTTTGAAGCCCTTGATGCCGAACGCCGAGGGATAGGACCGGAGCTGGCCGCCCCAGATCATGCCCGCGCCGGCCTGGAGCAGCACCAGCAGTCCGAGCGCGACGATCACCGCGTTCAGCGGCGCGGCCCGTTCGACCGGCCGGATCAGCAGCCGCTCGGCCGCCGCGCCCAGCACCAGCCCGACGCCGATCGCCGCCAGGGCCGCCAGCCAGTACGAGTGACCGTGGTGCACCAGGTCCCACGCCACGAACGTGGTGGCCATCGCCATCCCGCCCTGCGCGAAGTTCACCACGCGGGTGGAGCGCCAGATCAGCACCAGGGCCAGCGCCACCGCCGCGTAGACGGCGCCGTCGGTGACGCCGGTGAGGGTCAGGTCCAGGAAGTGGGTCATCGTCCGCCACCCGCTCAGAATCCGAGGTAAGCGTGCCGGAGCCGGTCGTCGGAGGCGAAGGCGGCGGCGTCGCCGTCCACCGCGACCGCGCCGAGGCTCAGCACCACGACGCGGTCGGCCACCGACAGGGCGCTGCGGGCGTTCTGCTCCACCAGCAGCACGGTCAGGCCGGTGCGGGCGCGCAGGTCCGCCAGCACCGCCATGAGCCGCGCGACGACCCGCGGGGCCAGCCCCAGCGACGGTTCGTCGAGCATCAGCAGCCGCGGCTCGGCCAGCAGGGCACGGCCGATCGCGAGCATCTGGCGCTCGCCGCCGGACAGGGTGGAGCCGGGGCGGGAGCGGCGGGCGGCCAGCGAGGGGAAGAGGTCGTAGACGGCCGACAAGGCGCTGCGGTCGCGGGTGTCGCGCCGGCGGCCCAGGCGCAGGTTCTCCTCGACGGTGAGCTCCAGGATCACGCCGCGGCCCTCCGGCACGTGGGCCACGCCGAGGCGGGCGACGTCCTCCACGGAGCGGCGGTTCAGGAGGCGGCCGGCCAGGGCGACGGTGCCGGAGGCGGGCCTGATCAGGCCGCTGACGGTGCGCAGCAGGGTGGTCTTGCCCGCGCCGTTGGCGCCGAGGACGGCGGTGATGCCGTGTTCGGGGACGGTGAGGGTGATGTTGTGGAGGACGCGGACGGGGCCGTAGCCGGCGGACAGGTCGGTGATTTCGAGCAGGGGTGGGGACGGCGGGGTCGTCGGGGCGGCCGTGTCCGGCGCCGCGATCAGGTCCGGTGCCGTTGCCGAGTCCGGTTCCGCGTCCCGGCCGGACGGCGGCGACGGCGGCGGCCTGCGCGGTTCGGGCACACCCGCCGGCTCGGGCCGGGAGACGTCAGCCATCTGCTGCCGCCTCGCCGAGGTAGGCGGCCACGACCTGCGGGTCGTCGCGGACCGCGGCGGGCGGGCCGTGGGCGATGAGGCGGCCGAAGTCCAGCACGGCGACGTCGTCGCACAGGCCCATGACGAAGTCCATGTGGTGCTCGACCAGCATCACGGACAGCTGGTCGGCGGCGCGCAGGGTGGCCAGCAGGCCGGTCAGTTCGCTGATCTCGGCGGTGGACAGGCCGGCGGCGGGTTCGTCGAGCAGCAGCAGCGCCGGTTCGGCGATCAGGGCGCGGGCCAGCACGACCCGCTTCTGGTCGCCGTGGGGCAGGCGGCCGGGCGGCAGGTCGGCGGCGTCGGCCAGGCCCAGGCGGTCCAGGACGGCCAGGGCCTTGGCGCGCAGGTCGCGTTCCCGGCGGTCGGCCCGGGGCAGCGCCAGCAGGGTGGGCAGGAACCCGGCCCGGGGCGCGCGGACGGCCCCGGCCATCACGTTCTCGGCGACCGTCAGCTGCCCGAACAGCCCCAGGCCCTGCAAGGTGCGGGCCACGCCGAGGGCCGCGAGGTGGTGCGGCCGGTGCCCGCGCAGCGGCTCGCCGCGTACCAGCACCTCGCCGGAGTCCGGCCGGACGAAGCCGCACACCACGTTGAACAGCGTCGTCTTCCCGGCGCCGTTGGGCCCGATCACGCCGACGACGCGGCCGCGCGGCACCGCCAGGCTGACGCCGTCCAGCGCGGTCAGGCCGCCGAACGCCACGCGGACGTCGCGGAGTTCCAGCAGTGGCGCGGAGGTGCCGGCTGCGGACATGGCCCTGGCCTTAACGGAGGCGAGCGCGGTTGGTACACAGGCTGATACACAGTGGCGTGCGGGGTGCGGACGTGGCGGGTCCTCATTCGGGATGATGCAGCGATCCGGGCCAGGCCACAACGGTTTCCCGCCAGATTCCGTCCGTGTTCAGCGTCCCCGCAGCCGGTCCATGTCCCGCCGCTCCCGCTTGGTCGGCCGCCCGGCGCCCCGGTCGCGGACGGCGAGCGGGGCGAACAGCTCGCGCGGCGGGGGCGGCGGGCTGTTGTCGACGTAGCACTCGGCGGCGGCCGGCGCGCTGACCCGCTTGCTGATCAGCTTGCTGACGACCACCACCCGCTCGCGCTGGTCCTGCCGCACGCGGACCTCGTCGCCGACCCGGACCAGGTGGGAGGGCTTCACACTCTCGTTGTTCACCTTCACATGGCCGCCGCGGCAGGCGTCGGCGGCCATGGAACGGGACTTGGTCAGGCGGACCGACCAGATCCAGCTGTCCACGCGGACCGGGGCGGCGGGGGCGGTGGAGGCCATGAGGCGACTTTACTCAGAGCGCGCCGCTCAGTGTCGGCTCGTCGGCCCGCTGCCGGCCGAGTGCCGGCGCGGCGCCTACTTCGCCGACTGAGCAGCCGCCTCAAGCTGCTCCCGGTAGTCGGCCCACCACTTCTCGTCGTGCTCCGGCAGGTTCGAGTTCCCTCCCCTGAGCCCGACGGCGCCGTCGATCTCCTCGCGCACGATGTCGGCGTGCCCGGCGTGCCGGTTGATCTCGGCGATGACGTGCACCAGAATCCGGAACAGCGTCACCGCCCCGCCGTTCTCCGACCACCACGGCACCCGCCCCGGCGCGTCCAGGTCCAGCGCCTCGATCGTGGCGTCGGCGTGCTCCCAGACCCGGTGGTACAGCCCGACGATGTCCTCGCGCGACTCCTCAGCCGTCGCCCACATGTCCGCGTTGTCCTCGGCGCCGTCCTCGAACCACGGCAGCGGCTCCGGGAACGGCCGGTCGAAGACCTGTCCGAAGTACTCGGCGCTGACGCTCGCGACATGCTTGATCAAGCCGAGCAGGTTCGTGCCGGTCGGGGTCATCGGCCGCCGGACGTCGTAGTCCGACAGCCCGTCGAGCTTCCACAACAGCGCTTCCCGCGCGGTGCGCAGATAACGCTGCAAGTACGGCTTCATGTCAACATCGGTCATGGCCGTGAGTCTGCCAGGTCGTGCCTACGGCTTCCCGTCGTAAAGCTGTTCCTCGTAGCTCGCGCCGTAGTACTCCATCAGCTCCTCCAGCGACTCCCGGGTCTGCTGGACCGACTTCACGATGACCGCGTGGGGCGGCAGCTCTTCCGGCTTCCACGTCTCCGGCTTCCAGAGCTTCGACCGCATGGCCGACTTCGCGCAGTGGAAGAAGATCTGCTCGATGTCCACCTCGATCGCCAGGATCGGACGGTGGCCCTTGACGATCATGTCGTCGAAGTACGGCGCGTCGCGCACCAGCGTGGCGCGCCCGTTGATCCGCAGCGTCTCCAGACGGCCGGGGACCACGGAGATCAGCCCGACGTGCGGATTGCTCAGGATGTTGAGATAGCCGTCGGCGCGGCGGTTGCCGGGCCGCTCCGGGATGGCCAGGCGGGTGTCGGACAGGATCTTGACGAAGCCGGCCGGGTCGCCCTTGGGCGAGACGTCGCAGGTGCCGTCGGCGGCGGAGGTGGCGATGAGACAGTACGGGGAGGCGGCCAGCCACTGGTGGTCGATCGGGAGCAGGCTGGTCCGCTCCTTGTTGACAGCGCGCTCCTTGGGCACGCCGATGAGTTCGCGCAGCTCGGCGGCGGTGGTGATGACATCAGTGGCGATGACGTCGGTGGTGGCGGTCTCGACGACGTCGGTCGCGCTCACAGTCTCGGTCTCGGTCCCGGCTATCGTCTCGGTCACGGCGGCGGCCTCCCCTGGTAGGTGAATGGACAGTGGCCGGGAGTGGCTTCAGCCGGCCGTGGCCGCGTCCGCCATCGGGTGCTCCCAGCCATCCTGCTTGTTCAGGTACTTGTTGATCCCGACGATGTTCGACGCGTACGAGGACAGCTCCTCGAACTTGGTCTGCGTCTCCTGGTTCGCGTTCTCGACCGGATAGCGCGCGGCGGTCTTCTCCCGCACCATCTCGATGGCGTGGTCCAGGTCCAGCCGGCTGGCCCGGGCGTCGCGGACCAGCTCCACCCACAGCCGCACCTCCTCTCCGGCGCGGTCCAGGGTGTCGTCCACATCCCGGACCGGTCCGTAGTGGCTGAACAGCAGCCGCGTGGGCCGCAGCGTGCGGAACTTCTCCAGCGAGTTCAGCGCCAGCTCCAGGTCGAAGTCCGGCGGCGGGGTGCCGGGCCGCACGTCACCGGGCTGGTCCGGGTCGTCGCTCGGGATGTACAGCCCGGCCGCGTCCCCCACATACAGGTCACCGGTCAGCGAGTCGATCAGCCCCACGTGATGCCGCGCGTGCCCGGGCGTGTGGTGCGTCTCCAGCCGCCGCCCGCCGCCGAGGTCGATCGCCCCGATGTCCTCCACGGCCCGCACCCGGTGCGCCTCGGTCGGCAGCAGCGGCCCGAACACGTCGTCCATCAGCGATCCGAACACCCGGCGCGCGCTGGACATCAGCCGCGAGGGGTCCACCAGGTGCCGCGCCCCCGAGGCGTGCACCACGACCTCCGCGTTCGGGAACATCGCCGCCAGGTCGCCGACCCCGCCGGCGTGGTCCAGGTGGATGTGCGTCACCACGATGGTCCGCAGGTCCCCGGCGCCGACCCCGAGCTCGGCCAGCGCGTCCCGCACCACCGGCGCCGACTTCCCGGTGCCGGTCTCGATCAGCGCCGGATGCTCGCCGAGGATGGCGTAGCCGGCCGTGATGCCCTCGTGGCCGGACATCAGGGTGTCGATCTCGTGGACGTCGGAACCTAGAGCGGTGATCGGAGTCGTCACCTGGGCAACGTATCAGGCTCGGCAGGCGGCACCGAGGCTGCCCGCGGCCGGTGTCGGCGGTCCCCGATAGTTTTCCCGACGTCCCCGCCGACCGGTGAGGCGAGTCCTCCGGCTGCAAGGAGCACGAGCGTTGTCAACCTGGGAGCAACGAAGCACGGTGCGGGTCCTCGCGCCGGCGCGTCCGCGCAAGCTCGCCAAGGTCCCCTTCGTGGAGCTGGCCGACGGACGGCTGCAGGGGGTCGTCTCCAGCGGCTCCGACATCGAGCGGGTGTACGTGTCCTCCGTCGCCGCCGGCGACCACGCCTACGCGTGCAGCACGAACAACAACCGGCCGTGCGGCGGCGCCCGCGGCGGCATGTGCAAACACCTCGCGGCGCTCGTCGAGGAGGCGGTCGTGCAGTACGGCGCCGAACGGGTCGTCCGCTATCTGCGGGTCGACGTCGACGGCGGCGGCACCGTCGACGCGCGGATGCTGACCGCCGCGCTGAAGGGCCCGGCATCGTCTGAGGGCCGCGCCGCCGCCGCGCCTGTGTTCAGCCGGTTCCTCCGGCACCTGTCCTATCTGGAGCTTCCGGCGACCACCGCGCCGCTGCCGGAGATGCAGTGGTTCGCGCCGTCCGGGGCGGTGCTGTGATGCGCGCAGACCTGCTCGCCGCCGGGATCGACGGCCTGGACGAGGCGCTGGGTGTCGTCGCGGCGTTCGACCACGCGATGGTCGCCGGGCTCCTGCGGCCCCGGGGCCCCGCCGCGCAGGCGCTGGCCGACCTCGCCGACGCCGTCGCCGGGACGCCGCTGGCGTCCCGCGT
>JABFXP010000139.1 GCA_013361685.1 Catenulispora sp. | reverse complement strand
GCCGCGCGCCGGGTGCGCGGCGGACGCCAGCGTCATGGCATGCTCACCGCCAGCCCGGCCACGATCTCCGGGGCCTGGGCGCGGATCTCGGCCAGGAACGGCGACTCCTCGGGGCCGCAGGCGTCCAGGTGCGCCCGCCAGTCGGCCCGTGCGCCGGGTCCGTCGCCGAGTGCCTGGCGGCTCAGGCCGCGGCGGAACAGCAGGCTCGGGTCGTCCGCGCCCTCGGCCAGCGCCGCGTCCAGGTCGGTCACGGCCCGGTCGTGTTCGCCCAGGTCCTGCAAGGCGATCGCGCGGTTGGCGCGCAGGGCCGGGTCGTCGCCCAGGGCGATCGCGGCGTCCAGGTCGGCCAGGGCGTCGGCGGGGCGGCCGGCGGAGAACGCCAGCACCGCGCGGTTCACCCAGGCGACCGTCAGCTCCGGGTCGGCGGCCAGGGCCGCGGTGTAGCTGGCGAGCGCGCCCTGCACGTCGTCGCAGGCCTCGAACAGCGCCCCTTGGGCGGCCAGCAGGTTCGCGTTGTCCGGCTCGACCGTCAGACCGTGCTCGATGTCCGCGCGGGCCCGGTCCACCTCGCCCAGGCTCAGCAGCAGATCCGACCGGTTCACCAGGGAGTCGACGTGGTCCGGCTCCAGCTCCAGCGCGTAGTCCAGATCGCGCATCGCCTCATCGTCCCGCTCCAGTTCGCGCAGCAGGTCGGCGCGGTTGTAGTGGGCCTCGTAGAACGGTGCGCTGAGCCGGATCGCCTCGGCGTAGTCGGCCAGGGCCGCTTCCGGGTCGCCGGCCGCGCGGCGCTGCGCGGCCCGCTCGAAGTAGTAGTCGCCGTACTCCGGGTCGCGGCTGATCAGGTCGTCGTAGTCGCGCAGCGAGCCGACGAAGTCGCCGTTCGCGGCCAGCACCTGCGCGCGGTTGTAGAGCAGGACCGAGCGGTGCAGCAGTTGCTCGTCCGGCCCGCACTCGGCGTCGGTGATCGCCATCGCCTCGGTGACCAGGTCCAGGGCTCCCTGCGCGTTGCGGCTGTGCAGTTCCACCAACGCCCGCGCGTTGCGCATGAACGCCCGGAACAGGGCCCGCAGCGTCGGATCCGGCTGGTTCTCGGCCAGCGCCAGCGCCGTGTTGACCCAGGCCATGGCCGCCGGCTCGTCGTGGTCCTTCTTCGGCAGGAAGCGGGTGTAGAGCATCGCCAGCTGGTAGGCGCCGTTCATGTGGACGATCGGGTCGATCGAACCCTGACGCTCCTCGTGCAGGTACGCTATCGCGTCCGCACCCCGGTCCAGATACGACAGGCACGCGCCGACCTTGTGCGTGAACTGGAAGTACTCCTTGGGCTTGGTGTCGGCCACCAGCACCCGTCCGCGCAGCGCCAGATCCAGCACCGCTTCGTAGAACCCGACCTTGAACAGCTCGTCCACGGCCACGTAGCACGCCCGCAAGCCGGCGCCGGCCGGGTCCCCGCCGCGCTCGGCGTGGAACGGGATCGCGCCGTAGCGGTGCGTCAGTTCCCCGTGCTCGGCAAGGTGTTCGGCCCGCTCGGTGTGTCGCCGCTCGCGCTCCTCGGCCGGCAGCGCCTCATACGCCGCGATCACCGCCGGGTCGCGCAGGGTGCCGTCCGAATCAATGTACTGCTGTGCCGGATCAGAACCCGGACTCTCCGGCGCCTGCCGCGGCGCCAGCACCGCGTCACTGCGTTCGGCGTGGGCGACCAACGCCTTGCCCAGCAGGTCGTCCCCGGCGGCGTCGGCCTCGGCGATGACGGTCAGCACCGCCGGGTCGCAGCGGCGCAGCAGTGCGGCGGCCAGGTCCCGGTCGGTGGGGTCGGCGTGGTCCAGGTCGCGGAAGGCGATGACGACGCCGTCGGGGTGCTCGGCGCGCGCCCATTCCATGAGCAGCTCCGCCAGTCCGTGGGCGATGCGCAGGGCGCGGGTCGCCGGGTAGAAGCGGGTGCGTTCCTTGTGCGAGGCGGTGTTCGTCAGCGTCTGCGGTGCGAGCATGCCGACGTCGGCGAGTTCGGGGGCGACCGCGGCGATCTCGGTGACCCGGTCCTTGACCAGGTGCGGGTGGCGCTCCAGCAGCTCCGGGACCAGCTGCCGCATCAGGTTCCCGCCGCCGGTGAACGGCCCGCGCAGCCGGCGGTGGCACCACACCTCCAGCGCCGGGGCCGGGGTCGCGAGCGGGGTGGCGGGGGCGCCGGGGCCGGCGGTCGTGCCGATCCACTGGTGCCGGGAAGGGGAAGCCGTCATGACTGTGCTCCTTGGGGTCGAAGGCTCCGGGCCCGGGCTCGCCGGTCCCGCACGGACACGTACGCCAGCAGGCCGAACTCGAACGCTGAGAAGGCGGCGAAGACCGCGGCGTCGACCCGGGCCGAGGCCGCCACACCCGAGGTCGTGAACCGGTCGTACACGGTGGACCAGAAACGCCACAGCGTCGGGATGCCGGCCCAGACGAAACTGGCCAGCGAGAACGCGTAGCCGGACAGGAAGACCCACATGTACCAGCGGGCCACCGAGCGGTCGCGGTCGGTCCACTCCTCTTCGGGGATCTGTCCCTTGCGAAGGCTGCGCCGCGCCAGGAAGCCCGCCAGGCCGGACAGCCCGATACGCCGCAGCACGGCGTGGAAGCGGCTCTGCGCCAGGTGCCGCGTCGCGTTGCGCAGGTCGGTGCAACGCAGGGCATTGGTGAAGACGTAGTAGAGGTCTGTCTCCAGGTAGAACATGAACTGCCAGATCAGCCGCAGCACGCACGTGAACGCCACCGCCAGGCACAGCTTGTGGCACCAGGCGGGCACGCCGGGGCGGTCCAGGCCGAGGGAGGCCAGCGTCAGTCCGGTGCACAGCACCAGATCGGACAGCATCCCGGCCAGGAACGGCAGGTACCGCTTGCGGCGCGGCACGCTGAACAGCGAGTCCAGCCGGGTCTCGAACACCAGGAAGTACAGCCGCCGTCCGACGCCCAGCGTGGAGGGCAGGCCCAGGCGCCGCCCGGACAGGGCGTGCGCCGACTCGTGGACGAAGATGCAGGCCATCGCGGCGCTCAGCATCACGATCGGGACCACGGAGACGTAGCTGGTGAAGAAGACGTTGCGGTACGACGGCCGCAGGTCCGGGTGCACCACCATCGCGGCCAGGCCGCCGACGATGAGCGCGGCGTACACCGCCCATGCCGGCGCGGAGTAGACCCACCTGCCCAGGCGCTGCCAGCGCACGGGTTTGTCAGCCGGTTCCTCGGCCTCATCGTCGCCGCGGAGGAATCCCAGTTCGGTGATCGCCTCAAGGAAGTCCTCGACGTCCAGCGGCGTGCCCGTGGCCTGCTCGAACCACTCGGCCATGGCCGCCACCGGCATGCCGGTGGCCAGCAGCCGCAGCGCCTCGGCACCCTCCTCGGGGAAGAGCGCGTAGGAGGCGGTGTCCGGCCGCCCGACCATCACCCCGTCGTCCTCGGGCACCATCGTGAGCCGGTGCAGGCGGAGAATGACCGGGAGATCGGGAGCACTCGTGCTCATGATGCCTGCCTTTCTTTTCCTGGTCGGGCTGGTCGGGTACAGAACGCCCCCAGGGGCGTCCCGGGAACGCAGGAGGCCGGGCGCCCTTGGATGGCGCCCGGCCCCGGGGGTTCTACTAGGCGGCGTAGCAGGTGCCGTAGTAGCAGGCGGTGGTCAGACGGATGGTGCCGGCCTTGCGGATCGACATCTTCTGCATGGTGTTTCCCCTCTCGGAATCGAGTAGTGGGACCGCTTCGGCGGGTGCCGAGCTCCCTTGACGGTCAGTCTCGTCCCGGTGGAGGGCGGCACGAATCGGTAGTGACTACCCAACTTGGAGCGAGCAGAGGGCAAACGCCGGAGAGCGGGGGAGAGCGGAAGAGGCGAAACCGGTAAGCGCAGAGCGCTGATTCACTGAGCGGGGTAGAGCGTGCTCATCCAGATGTGGGTGAGCACCTCGACCAGCACCTCTTCGTCGGTGAACGGCTCGACGCCGATCGCGGCCAGGTAGTACACGCGCTCGCCGAGCCAGGTGAGGGTGGCGGCCAGGGTGGCGTCGTCGACGCCGGGAACCGGGGCGTGGCCGCCGGTGGCGCGGTCGGCCGTGATGCGCTCGGCCGTGGCCGCGGTGAAGCCGCCCATCAGCTCCAGCCACAGGTCGCTCAGTTCCGCGTCGCCGCGCCAGTTCTCGACGATCGCGCGCAGCAGCGGCGCTTCGCGGCGCCACAGCTTCGCACCCTCGCGGATGCCGTGCCGCACGGTCGCGCGCGGGTCGTCCGGGCTCGCCAGCCACGGTTCGGCGGCTTCCTGGCCGCGGGCCACCGCGCGGCGGATAAGCTCGGCCAGCACCTGGTGCTTGGAGGCGAAGTAGAAGTAGAAGCTGCCGCGGGCGACTCGGGCCTCGGCGAGGATGTCGGCGACGCTGAGCTCGGCGAAGCGGCGCGCGTCGAGCAGGCGCCGGGTCGCGGCGAGGATCGCCTCGCGCACCTCCCCGTCGTCCCGGGCCGGCCGTCCGCCGGACCGGCGCGGCGGTGCCGCCTCTCGTGCCATGGCGCCATCGTAGCGGCTGACCTGGACAATCTGTCCGTACATGCCGTCTAGACAAACTGTCTAGACAGATTGTCTAGACGGGAGTTATGTTCGGGGCATGAAACACACAACGTTCGGCGCCACCGGACTGCGCGTCTCAGAGTTCTTCTTCGGAACCATGGGCTTCGGCGGCGACTGGAGCTGGGGCGGGGACGCCGACGAGTGCCGCAAGATGTTCACCGCCTACGCCGAAGCCGGCGGCAACGTCATAGACACCGCGAACCGCTACGCCGACGGCGGCAGCGAGCAGGTCGCCGGCGACCTCCTGCGCGGCGACCGCGACCGCTTCGTGCTCTCCACCAAGTACACGCTGACCATGGACGGCACCGACCCCAACGCCTCCGGCAACCATCGCAAGAACCTGCGACGCTCGGTGGAGGACAGCCTGCGCCGGCTGGACACCGACTACATCGACCTGCTGTGGGTCCACATCTGGGACGCCCACACGCCGGTCGAGGAGACCATGCGCGCCCTGGACGACCTGGTCCGCGCCGGCAAGGTGCTGTACCTGGGCATCTCCGACGCCCCGGCCTGGGCCGCCAGCCGTGCGCACACCCTGGCCGAACTGCGCGGCTGGACCCCCTTCGCCGGCCTGCAACTGAACTACAGCCTGCTGGAGCGCGGCATCGAACGCGAACTGCTGCCGATGGCCGAGGCGCTCGGACTGTCCGTCGCGGCGTGGGCGCCGATGGCGCGCGGGGTGCTGTCGGGCAAGTACACCCGCCACGGCGCGACCGAGGGCGCCCGCGTCAAACGCGAGAACCTGTCCGAACGCGACCTGCGGATCGCCGCCGAGGTCGACGCGGTCGCCGACGAACTGGGCACCACCTCCTCACGGGTGGCGCTGGCCTGGACCCGCGCCCGGCACCGCTGGATCCACCCGATCATCGGCGCCCGCACCCTCGACCAGCTCACCGACACCCTGGCCGCCGTCGACCTGGAGCTGCCCGCCGAGGCCGTGCGGCGCCTGGACGAGGCGTCGTCGTTCGAGCTCGGATTCCCGCAGGACTTCATCGCGCTGACCCGGGACTTCGTCTACGGGCCGGTCGTCGGCGAGTTCGAACCGCGCCGCTGAGGGTGCGCCGGCGTCCGTAAGATCGCCGCATGCGCTTCGCTTTCTTCGACCTTGACGACACCCTCGTGGATTCCCGGACGGCCCTGCGCGCGTGGGCGGTGGACTTCGCGGCCGCGTACGTTCCCAACGGCCTGCACGCCGCGGCCGCGGAGGAGGTCTTCGAGCTCGTGGACCTCGCCGTGAACTGGCCCGCGTTCCTCGCGGACGCGCGTGGGCGGTACGGGATCACCGCGTCGGACGAGGAGCTGATGGCGCAGGTCGCCGAGACGTATCCGGGCAAGTTCGTCCTCGACGACCGGGTGCGAAGCGGACTGGCGGAGCTGCGCGCGGCGGGCTGGCTGCTGGGCATCGTCACCAACGGATCCACGTTGGTGCAGCAGGCCAAGGTGGACAGCGTGGGGTTGCGGCCCTACGTCGACGTGGTCGTCGATTCCGAGGCGGCCGGCCACCGCAAGCCCGATCGGCGGATCTTCGAGGTCGCGGCGGAGAAGCTCGGCGTGGAGCTGGGGCCGCGGGGCTGGATGGTCGGCGACCGGCTGGACAAGGACGTCGCCGGCGGCGTGGCCGCCGGTCTGCGCACCGTCTGGATCACGCAGGGCGGGCAGCGGGCTGCGGGGTCCGCCGAGCCGGCCCCGGCCTCGACTCATGCAGTCGCGTCGATCTTCGAGGCGTTCCAGATCGTCCGGGAGTCCGAGTCCGACCCTGAGCCTGAGTCCGAGTCCGAGTCCGAGTCCGCAACAGGCTGACGTCTGCTCTGCACACCGGTTGAGGCCGCAGGGCAGACGCAGACGTCACCGACGCGGCTCCTGCCACCGCACCGACACCCCGCCGTACTTGATCCTGCCGACCAGCCGTACGGACAGGGCCGGCGGGGTCTCGTCGTCGGGACTCGGACCGACGTTCACCCCGCCGAAGCGGGCCGACACGCCGTCGGCGTCCAGGACCATGTCCGGGGCCAGGATCAGCTCCACCGACCCGCCTCGGATCCTCAGCTCGATGAGCAGTTCCGGGCCGCTGCGCAGGGCCTTGGTCAGATCGAGGGTCACCGCGGACCACGCGGTGCGCACCACCAGCCGGTGCGGCAGCTGCCAGCGGCCCTCCCGCCGCACAGTGGTGAACTTCTCCCGGATGGCGACCTTGGGCACGGCCGGGCGGACCGGAAGTGCGGGCGGCGCGACCGGAGCGGGCGCGGCGGCGGCGGACGGCGGCGCGCCGAGATCGGCGGTGAGCTCGGCCAGCGCGTCGAGCGTGCGCGCGGTCAG
>JABFXP010000127.1 GCA_013361685.1 Catenulispora sp. | reverse complement strand
GTGCCGGTGATGGTGATCGGGTAGGTGCCCGCCGGGGTGGAGGCGGAGGTGGTCGCGGTCAGGGTGGCTGAGCCGCCGGCTGTGACCGAGGTGGGGCTGATGCTCAGCGTGGTGCCCGTGGGGGCGCCGCTGGCGGTCAGGGAGACGGTTTGGGCGCTGCCGGAGGTGACGGCGGTGGAGATGGTGGTGCTTGCCGAGGCGCCGGCCTGGACTGAGCCCGAGGTGGGGGAGGCGGCGATCGAGAAGTCGTTGGTGGGTGTGGTGGTGCCGCTGGTGAACGGCTCGAAGGTGTTGCTGAAGAACCACTGGCTCTGGGAGACGCCGGAGCAGGTGTCGGAGCCGCCGGTGCCCGGGCAGCCGCCGTTGTCCCGCTGGAGTGCCCAGAAGGAGATCTCGTTGATGCCGGTGGACTGGGCCCAGCTCAGGACCGGGGCGGCGTCCGCCGTCTGGAAGGTCTCGGCTGCTCCGAAGTCGTCGATGCCGGGCATCTCGGTGACGCCGATCATGCCCCACAGCTGGGCGGCGGTCTTGCTCGGGTAGAGGGTCGCGAGCTGGTTCTTCAAGCCGGTGGCCGCCGTCTTGGTGTCGTTGGCCATGTTGTGGGTGCCGGCGTTGTCGTAGTAGTCGAACGTCATGATGTTGACGGTGTCGATGCGGGCGTTGTTGCTCACCGCGTTCTGCAGGACCTTCAGGCCGGAGCTGGCCAGTCCGCTGGTGGTGGTGGGCAGGGTGTAGGTGAACTGGATCGTGCGGCCGTTCGCCGCGGCCCAGTCCTCGACCATCTTGATCGCCTTGTTGCGGCGGTCGATGCCGGCGGAGTTGGTCAGCGAGTTGTCCTCGGTGTCCAGGTCGATCCGGGAGACGTCGTAGGTGGTGATGACGTTCTCGTAGGCGGCGGCGATGGAGCTGACGTTGGTGCAGCTGTCGGCGATCTCGGTGCCGGTGTTGTCGGCGGTGTAGCCGCCGAAGGACGGGATCACGTCGCCGCCGTTGGCCCGGATCTTGCTGATCGAGGTTCCGAAGGTGGCCGAGGAGATCGGCATCGAGGTGTCGCCGTTCCAGTACACGGTGCAGGAACCCTTGGTGGCGGCCTGGATGAACGCCATCGTCAGGTATTTCGCGCCGGACTGCTGGCTCAGTGTTGCCGGGTCGTCGCCGTTGTAGGCCTCGAAGTAGGGCGCGAAGAAGTGCGTCGGGGTGGGGGTCGCCGCCGGAGTGGCGGCATGGCCAGCTGTCGCCGACGCCATGGAGGCGCCGACGCTGGCCGCTATCGTCGCCGCGGCGGTCGCGAGCACGCGGAGATGACGGCCTGTCCGTTTCATGATGCTCCCAGGTGGCAGGGCGTTGATCAGGGATGGATCTTGGAGGAGGCGGCCGCCCTGGAGGACATCATTGGACTAGACCAGAGGTCTGTCAAGGTTCCTAACAGTTCGGTTTTCAACCGGAACATCCAGGGGCCGGTCAGGGGCCTGTCAGCGGAGGCGCAGGGCGTCCACGGCGATCCGAGCTGTGGTGCCGATGACCGCGTCGGCGGCGGGCAGGACCGTGGCGGGGGACGCGGCGCGGGTGAAGACCGCGACCGCGTAGCGGCCGCCGTCGGGGTATTCGACGACGGCGGCTTCGGCGCGCAGGGTCGGCAGGGTCGCGGTCTTGCCGCTGACGCGGACGTCGTCGAAGGGGAAGCCGGAGGCGAGGCGGTGGGTCCAGGCCTGCCCGCCGAGCAGCGAGCGCAACTCCGCGCCGAGTTCGCCGCCGCACACCTCGTCGCGCCATACGGCGGCGAACAGGGCGGTCAGCTCCTGCGGGGTGGAGCGGTTGGTCCGGGCCGGGTCGAGGGCGCTGAAACCGTTGACGTCGCTCGGGTCGGGGGCGGCCCGGTCGGCCCTCAGCAGGTCGTGGATGTCGGTCATGAGGTGGACGGCGACGGTCTCGGGCAGGCCGAGTTCGGCCATGGTGCGGTTGACGGTGTCCAGGCCGACTTCCCGCCACAGGACGTCGGCCGCCGCGTTGTCGCTGACGGCGACGACGAGGGTGGCGAGATCGCGCAGGGACAGGCGGACGGCGTCGCGCATGACCGCCAACCCGGACAGTCCCGGGGTGCGTGCTTCGGTGGGGATCTCGATCTGGCGGGTGCGGTCCAGGCGGCCGGCGGCGGCCTCGCGGTAGAGGGTGGCGAGCAGGGGCACCTTGTGGAGACTGCTGGTCGGGACCGGTTGGGTGCCTGCAACTGAGACCGTGGCGCCGGTGTCGATGTCGAGCGCGTGGAGTCGGCCGGTGACGCCGGCGTCGGTGAAGGCGGCGGTGATGCGGGCTGCGGCTTTGCGTGGCAGGACTTGATTCGTCACAGCGCGAACTCCGATACCGGACGGGGGAACCGCTGTTGTTCCGGGACGGACGTGTGCATGCCGCCGCGGGTTCGCAACGCGTCGAAGGCGGCCTCGGCGAAGATACGGACCGCCGGCCCGTCGTGGCCGGGACGCCAGGCCACGGAGGTGCGCCAGGTCAGGGGATCGCCGGTCAGCGGTCGCCAGATCGTGCCCGGGGCGGGGGCCGGTTCGGGGATCAGTGCGACCAGGCCGGCGCCGGCCATGATGAGCGCGCGGGTGAATTCGAGTCCTTCGACACCGCGGACGGTGTTCGGCGTGAAACCGTGGCGGGCGCACGCGGTCAGCGTCTCGTCGTGCAGCGCCGGGGCGGTCGCGCGCGGCGGCATGGCCAGGTCGCGTCCGGCCAGGGCGCGCAGGTCGACCGATGGCTGGGCGGCCAGCGGATCGTCCGACGGCAGCAGGACGCCCAGCGGCTGGTGCAGGATCGGCCCGAACGCCAATCCGGCGGCCGGATTCGGATGCCGCACGATCCCGACGTCCAAGGTGCCCGCTATCAGTTCCGCGACCTGATCGCGGCTGTTCAGCTCCCGCAGGTCGAGCTCGCCGCCGGGGCTGCGTTCGCGGAAGGTCGTCAGCAGCGCCGCTACTGCGGCTCCGCCGAGCTGGTCGGGGACCGCCGCCCGCAGTGTGCCGGCCTCGCCGTCCTGGAGCCGGCCGACGACGGACTGCAACCGGTCGGCCGCGTCCAGTAACGGTTCGGCCTGGGCCAGCACCAGGCGACCGGCCGGGGTCAGTACCGCGCCGCCGCGACCACGGTCGAACAGCCGCACCCCGAACTCGCGCTCCAGGCGCTGGATCCGTTGCGACAGCGACGGTTGCGCCAGCCGGAGGCGCACCGCGGCGCGGCCGAAGTGTTGTTCCTCGGCCACCGCCCGGAAGTACCTCAGATGCGCCAGCAAGTCCACGACATCGGATCATAGTCACTTCGCTATGGATGTGTTTCTCATATGACTCTTGGACATCAAGGGGACGCGCGGGTTCTCCTAGCGACCATGAGAGGCAAGACCAGAACCATCAGCGCGGCGATCGTCGCGGTCATCGCCGTCGCGGTCGCGTCCGTGGTCCTGTGGCCGCGTTCCGGAAACGACGCCTCGTCGGCGGCCGCACCCGCGGCCACGACTCAGGATCCGGCCGCCGCGCCGACCGCCACCCCGGAGACCGTCGCGAAGGCCTTCCTCGACGCGTGGGCGGCTGGCGACTACGCCAAAGCCGCCGCGTTCACCGACAACGCGAAAGCGGCCGGACCGCGCTTGCAGGCGGTCATGAAGTCGCTGAACCCCAAGTCCGTGCAGTTGACGCTGGGATCACAGGATTCTGTCAACCGATACGCCTTCTCGGTTGTTGACACCTTTGACGGCGACAGCCAGTGGAAGTACAGCTCGCTGGTCTCCGTGGTCCCGGCGACCGCCACCGCGCCGCCGCTCGTGCACTGGTCGTCGGCGATCATCCATCCGCAACTCGGTGCGCAGGCCACCCTCATTGCCGCGCCGCCGCCCGCGACCGTGGTCGATGCCAAGGGCGTCCCGCTGGCGGCGTCGGCGCATCCCAGCCTGGGCGCCGTGTTGTCGCGGCTGGCGGTGGCGAAGCAGCCCGGGGCGGCGCCGGCCGGTTTGCGGATCACCTTCGTGGATGCCAACACCGGTGCCGCGCTGCCCGACGCGGAGCCGATCCCGATCGGCCCGCCGGCGACCGGCGCGGGCGTCCAGATCTCCACGACGCTCGACGACAAGGTCCAGACCGCTGCCGAGCGGGCTCTCGCCGCGTATCCCGAGTCCGGCATGGTCGTCATCAAGCCCAGCACCGGCGGCGTCCTGGCGATGGCGAGCAACTCCAAGACCACACCCGGTCTGGCCTACCACGCGAACCGCGCGCCGGGCTCCACGTTCAAGACCATCACCACCGCGGCGCTGATGCAGGCCGGGCTGAAGCCCTCGGACCCGGCGCCCTGTCCGCCGACGTCGACGGTCGGCTCGCAGACCTATCACAACGACGAGGGGCTGAAGAACGGCTACCCCGACGCTACTTTGGCTGACGCTTTCGAGCAGTCCTGCAATACCTCCTACGTCGGACTGCGCGACCGTCTGTCCGGGCTGTCGGCGCTGGCGGACGAGGCGAAGACGTACTTCGGCCTGAACCAGCCGTGGGACATGGGCTTGGGCTCGGCCACGTACTGCACCGCGGACGATCAGCAGGTGCCGGTTTCTGACGGTCAGGAACGGTTCGCGGCGGAGACGTTCGGCCAGGGGAACATCACGATGTGCCCGTTGACGATGGCCTCGGTCGCGGCGACGGTGGCGTCCGGGTCGTTCAAACAGCCGGTCCTGGTGCCCGGGTGGAAGCAGGTTGCCGCGACTCCTTTGTCGGCACAGGTGGACGGCAACCTCAAAACCCTGATGCGCGGGGTGATCACCGACGGCACCGCGACCTCGCTGCGCGGCATCAGCCCGACCCTGGGTGCCAAGACCGGCACGGCCGAGCGGCAGAACGAGAACCCGGACAGCTGGATGATCGCGATGGATCCGCAGCACGACATCGCGGTGGCGTGCGTGGTGCTGAACGGCGGGTTCGGGGACGACAAGGCGGGGCCGGCGATCAAGGCGATGCTGGCCGGGATCGGGATCCGGTGACGGCCGCGCCGAGGCGGTCCGCGGCGGCACCGGGCGGATAACCGAACCCCGGCGGTGCGGCTGTCCGCACCCGGGAAACCGCAGGTGGCACCGTGGTGCGGGGCCGGGGCGCGTTGCGATGATCGACGTGTTCGATCATCGCGACACCGCTTCAGGAGGAAATCCCATGCGTGCCTCTCGTCTTGCCGCCGCATCGCTGGCCGGGTTCGTCATCGCCGGCGTCGTCGTGCCGACGGCCGGGGCGGCCGACGTGCCCGCCGCGGCGCCGACGGCAGCCGCCGGTGGAGCTGGCGTGCAGTCCGTGAAGGGACAGACTCTGCGGCTCCCGGCCCCGCAAGGCCGCTACGCCACCGGCGTGTCCACGTTCCGGCTCGTCGACGACCAGCGCAGCGATCCGTGGGTGCCGGCGCAGCACTACCGCGAGTTGATGATCAGTGTGTTCTACCCGGCTGCGCACCCCGGCGGGCACCCGGTCACGACCCAGTTCCCGAAGGCCGTGGCCGATGCGGTCGGGCCCGCGCTGGAAGGCAATTTCGAGATCCCGGCGGGCCTGGTCGACTGGTCCGCGACGAAGACGCACTCGGTGGCCGACGCCCCGATGGCGCCGGGCCGGTTCCCGGTGGTGCTGTACTCGCCGGGGGCGGGCGACGCGCGGGACTGGAACGTCGCGCTGGTCGAGGACCTGGCCTCGCGCGGGTACGTCGTCGTCACCGTCGACCACACCGGCGAGGGCCCGGCCGTGCAGTTCCCGGACGGCCACGTGGTCGGCAACGGGCCGCTGATGCAGCTGGCCGGGCAGGCCGTGCGGAACGGAACGATGTCGCAGTTCCTTGAGAACCTGGTCGCCGTGCGGGTCGCCGACACCCGGCTGGTGCTGGACCGGCTCGCCGCTCTGCCGCACCGGCTCACCGCCGGGATGGACCTGGACCGGATCGGCATGTTCGGGCAGTCCGGCGGCGGGTTCACCGCGGCCTCGACGATGTACGGCGACCCCCGGATCAAGGCCGGGATCAACATGGACGGGACCATGGAGTACGCGCCGGAGCCGGACGGCACGCACCAGAGCCCGGTCGAGCTGAACGGCCTGGACCGGCCGTTCCTGCTGATGGGCAGCTCCGGCGCCGGCGGCAGCGACGTGCACCGCGAGCTGTCGTGGGCCACGTTCTGGCAGCACCAGCGCGGCTGGAAGGCGGACGTCACGCTCCAGGGTTCGGAGCACGCCTCCTACACCGACGCCGAGGCGCTGCTGCCGCAACTGGCCGGGCGGGTGCCGGACGCGACGCTGACCAAGGCGATCGGCACCGCCGACCCGGCGCGGGCGCGGGCGTCGGTGACCGCCGATCGGGCGGTTGTGGCGTCGTTCTTCGACCGGTTCCTGAAGGGACACGACGATCATCTGCTCGACGGCGGGCAGACTGGATACCCGATCAGCGTTGAGAGGTAGGTGGCCGCGCGTCATGGCTGGAACCGGCTTGGTGGACTCCGGATACCCGATCGTGGCCGCCCCGATGGCGGGCGGCCCGAGCACGGTGGCGTTGGCGGCGGCCGTTCGGGCGGCGGGCGGGTTCCCGTTCCTGGCCGCCGGCTACAAGACGGCCGAGGCCATGGCGGACGAGGTGCGGCGCGCGCGGGGGATCGGGGGAGCGTTCGGGGTGAACCTGTTCGTCCCGGGATCCGGGGCCGTGGACGAGGCGGCCTTCCGGGCCTACGCCGGGGAACTGGCGCCGGAGGCCGCCCGGCACGGCGTGGAGCTGGATCCGCGGCCGGTGGTCGACGACGACGATCAGTGGGCTGAGAAGGTCGCGGTGCTCGTGGCGGATCCGGTGGCGGTGGTGACGCTGACGTTCGGGCTGCCGGACTCACGGGACATCGCCGCGCTGCGCCGGGCCGGGAGCCGGGTGCTGGCGACGGTCACGACGGCGGCCGAG
>JABFXP010000243.1 GCA_013361685.1 Catenulispora sp. | reverse complement strand
CATCGACTGGAGCGACCGCCACCGGGACGTACCCGAGGCGAAGCGCCGCGACGACTACCAGGCCGCGGTCGAACGCCGCATCCTCAATGCCCTCCGCCCCGCCGCGCCCGTGGTCGGGGAGCAGCCGGCCACCACGAACGGAGACCACCAGTGATCTGCAAGCCGTGCGGTGACGCCGCCAACCGGCAAGCACCCGCCGACCAGCACTGCGGCGACGAGAAATGCATGTGCGGACACCGCACCGACCGATACCAGACCGCGCCAACGGTCCCATTCGAAACGGTCGACGGGGCCATCGCCGCCCAACTCCGCGCCCAAGCCGGAGTCATCACCGCCGACACCTGGCGGCAACTCGTCAACGGGCCCGAGGCCGAGCACCTCGCCACCGACACCACGAAGGACTGACCCATGCCCGAGCCCTCCCCGACGGATCCCGCGCTGGAAGACGTCGCTGACCACCTGTACGTGATCTTCTGCGACAAGCTCCCCTACTGCGGCTGCGGCACCCCCGACGCCGGATACCGACTCATCCACCAGATCCTCACCCTCGCCCCGCTCTACGAAGACCAACGCTGGCAGCAAGTCGAAGCTCTCTGCGGCACCCCCGGAGCCCACCAGCTCGTTCTGGCCGCCCTCAACGACGCCGATCTCCTCGAACACGGCAGCGTCATCAGCGGTTCCTGGCTCACCGACCGAGGCCGCTGGGTCCTATGGGCCATCGAGCAAATCGGCGGCATCGACGCCCTCGAAGCCGTCATCGACGGGCCCGCCGGATACCCGCACGACGCGGAGGGATGCACCGACGCCTGCTTCACCATCCCCGCCGAAGCCAAGCCCGCCCCCTGACGTGACGAAGGGCGCCCCCTCGGCCTGGCAGCTACCCGGGACGCCCGCCTCGCGGTGCGATCACCATACCCGCCCCGCCCGTACAGGAGCCGGAATGACCACCACCGCAACCCGCGACACCGCCCACCACGACCTCCAGGCCATCATCGACTCCTGGCCCCACCTCCTCGACATGCTCACCACCCGACACGGCCAGACCTGGCCACCCGCCATGGGCATACAACACGCCCTCAACAGCGACGACGACCAGGCGGCCGCCGAAGAACGCGCGCAACTGCGCCTCGCCGAACGCGCCGACTCCCGCTACACGTTGGGCGCCAGCCCAGCACCCATCCGCCTCGCCATCGTCGACGTCATCCGCACCGTCGAACCCGACCTCGTCTACGCCGTCGACGTCCTCGCGCAGGAGATCCAGCGCCCGGTCATGGCCAAGGCGCCAGCCCACTGGCTCCCCGAAGACCAGGAACGGCGGGAGAAACTCCGTACCGAGGACGCCGCCGATCCGCGCCGGTGGCGGTACCGGGAGAACCGCACCGCGCCGCACGCCGCCGCGTGGCTCCTCGGCCGCATCGAAGCCCAGCCGGGCCCGTTCCTGCCGCTCGGCCCGACCCACGTCCGCCGGATCGCTGGCGTTGCCGGTGCCGCGCACGCCCGCATACGGCGGGCCCTGGACGGCGACCGCACGGCGCAGGTGGTGGACCGGCCGTGCCCGCTGTGCGGCGGCACCCTGGGCATGTCGAGCGGGGACGGACACGCGCCGCTGGTGGTGTGCTTCGGGTGCCGGCAGGAGTGGACGCTGGCGGTGCCCGAGGTCGCGTGAGCCGCCGGATTTTCAGCAGTAGTTGAATATCCGGCCGCGATCATGCACCATGGCCCCAAGTCCGGCGTGCCCGGACACAGACGACAAGCCCCCGAGCCCCTCCCGGCCGGGGGCTTCGTCATACCCCCTTGCCGCGCCGTAGAGCAGTCCGGACAGCTCGCTGGACACCCATCGTTCAGAGGTCACCGGTTCAAATCCGGTCGGCGCCACCACCCCGGGGAGGTGACCGTCGTGCCGGACGTCAGCGGACGCACCCGCGACAGCCAAGGCCACTTCCGCCGCTCCAACCCCGAGATCGAACACGACGCCGAGGCCGCCCGCCTCCGCGGCGAAGGACTCTCCTACACAGCCATCGGCAAACGCCTCGGCATCTCCAGAAGCCACGCATGGGAAGCCGTACGGCGCGCCTTCCGCGACACGTTGACCGAGCCGGCCGAGCAGGCGAGGGCCGTCGAGTTGGCCCGGCTGGAAGCCCTCCACGACAAGGCCATGGAGATCCTGGAGAGCCAGCACGTCACCGTGTCCAACGGCCAGATCGTCCGCCTCGACGGCCAGCCCCTCCCCGACAGCGGCCCCGTCCTCGCCGCGATCAACACCCTCGTCAAGGTCTCCGAGTCCCGCCGGAAACTCCTCGGCATCGACGCCCCCGCCAAGATGGAGCTGACGCTGGAGGCCATCAATGCCGCCCTCGCCGCCACAGACGCCGACCTCGCCGCTGCTCGCGCTGAAACTGGCGAAGCTGAAGGAACTGCAGGAGAAGAGGGCTGAACTCGAACGCCTCCGAGCCGAACAACTCCGCCGGGTCGACGTGTTCGCGAAACTCGACTACGTCCCCACCGCCCGGCAGCAGGAGTTCCACGACGCCACCGAGTTCTCCATCCTCTACGGCGGTGCCCTCGGCGGCGGCAAGTCCAAGGCCCTCACGATGGAGGCGATCCGCGCCTGTGTGCGCCACCCCGGGATCCGCGTCGGCGCCTACCGCAGGACGTACGGCGAGCTGAAGGAATCGCTACTCGCCGAGCTGGCGCAGGTCGGCTACGCCGGCACGCTCGGCGCCTCGTGGAACGGCTCGGAGTACGAACTGCGGTTCCCGAACGGGTCGCTGATCATGTTCAGGTACGCCGAGACCGTGAAAGACGCCAGCCGCCGGCAGGGCGGCGCCTACCAACTGCTCATCTTCGACGAACTCACCCTCACCAGCCCGGACGTCGTGGCGTTCCTGGAGACCCGGCTGCGTTCCGGGCGCGCGGACATCCCCGTCCTCGGCGTCCGCTCCGGAACGAACCCGGGCGGGCCCGGCCACGGCACCGTCAAGCAACGTTACGTCGACCCCACGGACTACGGCCGGAAGGTCGTCGTCGACAAGCGGGGCCGCACCGTGCGGTTCGTGCCGTCGAAACTCTCGGACAACCCGCACCTGAACCCGGAGTACGCGGCTGACCTGACACTCCTCGAAGACGAGACGCTCCGGAAGGCATTTTTGGACGGCGACTGGGACATCTTCGCAGGTCAGGCTTTCCCCGAGTGGTCCCAGGACCGGCACGTCGTCGACCCGATCACCATCCCCGAATCGTGGCGCCGGTACGCCGGTGTTGACTGGGGCTACGCCGCACCGTGGGCCGTGGTGTGGTGCGCAGTCGACGAAGACGGCCGCGTGTGGATGTACCGCGAGATCAAAGCGAAACGGGTCGGCGAAGCCGAGCAGGCCGAGCGGATCCTCGCCGCCGAGCACGGCGAGACCGTCGCGGTCCGCTGGGCGGACGATGCGATGTGGGCCACCCGCGGCGACGCCCGCCCCATCGCCAGCATCTATGCCGAGAACGGCGCCCACCTCACCGAGGCCGGCAAGGGCGGCCGCATCGCCGGATGGCAGCGGCTGCGCTCCTACCTCGCCGACGGGCCGGCGTGCGCACACCACCGCGCGCAGGGCTGGGACAAGTGCCCCCGGCTGCACGTCTTCTCGACGTGCGGCTCGTTCGTACGGGACCTGCCCGCGCTGCCATTCGCGTCCAGCGGTGACCCGGAAGACATCGACACCAACGCGGACGACCACCTTGCGGATGCGCTCCGGTATCTGCTGATCAACCTCGGGACGGGCGCCCAGTTCCACTTCCCGAATCCGGAGCCCAGCGTCCGCACCCTGGACCCGACCGCACGCGGCCCCATGTCGCCCGGCGCCCCGGTGCCATCCATCGGCGGGTTTCCCATCATCGGAGGAGGTGGCAACCCGTGGGCGTTGTAAGCCGCCTCCGATCCTGGCTCACCCCCCGATACGCCGTCGCTGAACCCATCGCCGAAGCCGCACCCCCAGCCAGCGCGCCCCAGGTGCGCCGTGCCGGATTCGAGTACGGCACCGTCCTCGCCGCCGGCGCCTCTGTACAAGCCCAGGTCGCCGCCGGGCAGGAACGCCTCGACACCCTCGACCAGCTCTACCAGGCGTACCTGACGTGCCCGTGGGTGTCCGCACCGATCGACGTCATCGCCCGCACCGTCACCGCGGGCGGCTTCCAGGTCGTCACCGACGACGACCTGCCCGAAGGCGCCCACCCGGCCGAGCCCCCGGGGGTCGAGCGACTGCGGCGACTGCTGCGGTTCGTCAACCCGCGCGAGGACATGATCCAGCTCATCCGGTCGTCCATCATCGACCTGGAACTGTTCGGCGACTCCTACATCGAAAAGGTCATGCTCCTCGGTGAAGTCGTCGCCCTGTACACCCTGGACGCCACCACCATCACCGTCCTGACCGACGAGCACGGCGAAGTGTCCGGCTACCAGCAGACCGTCAACGGCGCCGGCGGGCAGCGGCACGTGACGTTCACCCCGGACCAGGTCATTCACATCAGCCTCGACGCGCCACGCGGCGGCGTGTACGGCGTCAGCCCCGCACAGCGGGCCCTGCTCCCAGTCACCGCGTGGCTCTTCACCGAGGCCACACTCAAGGAGTGCTTCCGCCGAGGCGACCCGCCCCGGCTGCGAGTCGACCTCGGGCACGCAGGCGACGCCGACGTGCAGCGGTGGCGCGAGCAGTACCAGGTGTACAACCTCGGCCCCAAGGCGGTCGGGACGCCGGTCATCACCACCGGCGGCGGCCCCGTCGATGTCCTCGACGTGCGGCGCGTCACCGACTACCTCGACGCGTCCCGGCAACTCCGCGACGAGATCCTCGCGTGCTTCGGGGTGCCGCCGGCGAAGGTCGGCATCATCGAAACCGGGAACCTCGGCTCCGGATCGGGGGAGTCGCAGGACAAGACGTTCCGGATCAACACGGTCGTGCCGATCGCGAACCTCGTGCTGGAGAAACTGAACTTCCACCTCGTGCAGCAAGGCTTCGGGATCACCGGCTGGCACCTGGAGTTCGCGGAAGTCGACTACCGCGACTCCAAGGTCATCGAGGACATCCGCGACACCCGCCTGCGGAACGGCTCGTGGACGCTGAACACCTACCGCGGCGAGATCGGACAGCCCCCCGTCGAGGGCGGCGATGACCCAGTGCTCGTCGACCGGCAGAACCTCGTCCTGTGGGCAGACATGGCGCGGATGTCCGAGGCGGTCATCTCCAAGAACGCCGCACCCGCGGTAGCCGCTGGGGTAGACGTGCCCGGGGTCGCCCTCCAGCCGCCACCGGCCGCACAGCCCGTGCCACCCGGCGGGCCGGTGCAGTCCCCGCCCGGCGAGGACCCGCCACTGCCACCAGGTGACGACCCGGCCACCCCGGAAGAGACCGCGCCGCCCCTCACCACCGTCCCATGAGCCCGCGGCCCGAAAGGAGCGCCATGGCTGGAATCGCAACGATCCGGGGCACGGCCATCGCCCCCGGGGTATCCCGCAACAAGCGCCTCTACACCAAGGAGACGCTCGGGCGGGCCGTGCAGCGCGCCCAGCAGCGCCTCTCCGCCGGTGAGCCGCTGACGATGCTCACCCACCACGGCGCCGAAGACGACTCCACCAGGATCGTCGGTCGTGTCACCGCGCTGTCGCAGCGTGAGGACGGCAGTGTCGCGTTCGAGGCCGACATCGCCGACACCGCCCACGGCCGCGACATCGCAGCCCTCGTCACCGGCGACCAGCCGTACCTCGACGGGGTCAGCATCCGCGGCGCCTGGCTGGGGAAGGTCCGGCGGGTGCAGCACGACGGCGAGATGGTCGAGACCGCTGACGAACTCGACCTCGACGGCCTGGACTTCACCAAGACGCCCGGTGTGCCACTGGCCCGGATCGAACCCGACGCAAGCCCGGCGGAGACCGCGGCCGGCGGCCGGCACCTGGTGTACGAGTCCGTCACCGAGGCGAGCGCCGCGGCAACGAAGCGGCCGTATGGGGACGTGAGGTACGCCGACACCGGCTACCGGGACGGCGTGAAGCGGTACCCGATCGACACCGTCAAGCACGCCCGCGCCGCGTGGGCGTACATCAACCAGGCCAAGAACGCCCGCCTGTACACGGCGCAGCAGCTCAAGCGGATCAAAGGCCGCATCAAGGCCGCTCTGAAGGGATTCGGCGTGGACGTGGCAGCAGAGAGCGCGACCCGGTTCGGTGAGATCGCCGAGTTCTACGACGACATGCCCGGAGGCCAGGGCGGCGGCTTCTGCATCGACGCCTACAACGGGCCGGTGTCGCTGACGATCCGCGCCTGCGACATCGACCCGGCCGAACTGCGGGTCATCGCCACCGCCGCGATGGACGCCGCGGTCGACGCGCTGCAGGCCCTCGACCCCGACATGGACGCCGACATCGACGTGCCCGGCGCCCCGCACGCCAGCACCGACGGCGACGAGGCCCGACGCCCGGACGACAACGACATGGAAACCGCGCCCGCTCCCGACGCCCTCACCGAGACCTCCCCGGCCCAACCCGCCGGGGACACCACCGAATCCCTGGAGGTGCCCGCCGTGAGCGAGCCTCAGACCCCGGCCGCCGAGACGGCCACCCCCACACCCGTACGGACCCTCACCGACGCCGACCTCACCGCGCTCGGCGAGACCTTCGCCGCCGCCCTCGCGCCGCTCACCGCGGCCCTCGCGCCGGCCCCGGCCATCGAGACCACCACCAGCCCCGCCGAACCGGTCACGGAGACCACCGCCGGTGAGATCGGGGAGCAGGCGCTGCGCGAGCAGATGAAGGCCCTCATCCCCGACCTCATCGCCGAGTACGGGCTGCCCCCGCGGCGCGGCGTCAACACCACCGAGACCGCCGCCACCCCGCCCGCGCCGAGCACCGACGAACTGTGGGCCAGCCGCGCGGACATCCTCCTCGGCGGACTCCAGCAGGACATCCCCAACCAGCAGTAACGGCGCAACCCCACCCCTTCGACCGCCGCAGCCACACGGCTGCGGTGCCGGTCCCGGCAGCAATGGTCACCACGCCCCCGGCGCCAACGGCCCGGGGGCTTTCCCATGCCCGAGACCAGCCGAAAGGGGCCACTGATGCCCACCGAACTCGAAGAGGCGCTCACCGCGGCCGCCTCCGTCGCACCCCTCATCCAGAAGCAGATCGACCCGCTGCTCCTGGAATACCAGCGCCGCTACGCCCCGCTGCTGGCCGCACTCCCGTCGAAGCACTGGGGCTCGACCCAGTACTTCTTCAACCGGCGCGTGCAGCGGCCCGACGCCGGCGGCGTCGTGGACGGCGGCGCCCGCCCGATCAGCAACAGCACCTACGAGCAGGCCCTGTTCAACATCCGCCTGTTCCAGGCCGTCGGCAGCGTGACGGGTTTCGCGCAGACCGTCACCCGTGACCTGGTCGGCGACCTCAAGCAGCTCGAACTCGACGGCACCATGCAGTCGATGCTGTGGTCCGTGGAGAACTCCTTCGTGTGGGGCAACGACGGCGCCACCGCCAGCGGCCTCTACCCGATCTGCTCGGGCCTGGACTATCTCGTCGCGAACTACAGCCAGGGCACCGGCTCCAACGCGTTCGTCAACGCCGTGGACTACCGCACCTCGACCAGCCCCGCGAACACGGTGTTCCAGCTCAAGCACCTCGACGAGATCATCGACCTCGTCGAGACCAACGCGGGCATGCCGATCGGCAGCGACTGGATGTTCGTGATGTCGCCCCGCATGGCCTCCGCGGTCGGGCAGGTCCTCACCAACCAGCAGCGGTTCCAGGCCCCGCAGGTCACCATCGGCGCCGGTCTGAACGTGCCGACCTACCGTGACGTGCCCATCGTGAAGACGTCGTTCCTGTCGCCCAGGACTGCGGCCATGTCCACCGTGTCCACGGCGACCGCGGCCACGGGCGGCACCCTCGCGGCGGCGACGTACAACTACAGCGTGTCCGCGGTGGTCGCCCGGTTCGGCGAGACCCTCGCCAACACCCCGGCCGGCATCGCGACCACGGGCTCGACGTCCACGGTCACGCTGACGTTCTCCACACCGTCCGGGCTGCCGGACAACGCCACACCGATCCTGTACAAGGTGTACCGGTCGACGGGCTCGGCCGCGCCGCAGTTCATCGGTGTGGTCGACGCGTTCGACACGACCGGCGCCGCAGTCACCACCATCATCGACACCGGCAGCAACCTGCTCACGAACAGCTCGGGTAACACCGGACCGTCCGCGTACCAGGGCACCGGCGTGCAGGGCGTCACCGGCGCCCAGTACGCCCGCGTCGTCGACAGCAGCGGCTCGGCGTCCGGACAGGCCCCGGAGGACATCTTCCTCATCCCCCGCAGCGCCGACTTCATCGTCCGCCCCTACACGCGCGACATGCAGGTCATCAACCTCGCGCCGACCGTGACCGCGCCGGACACCTTGCCGTTCGCGATCGTCACCGACACCACGCTGGCCGTCCGCGGCCCCAAGTACGTGGGACGCGCCTCCCACCTCTGCTCGTCCATCTGACCCACCATCCGCCGGGCCGCGCACGGTTCCGCCGTGCCGGCCCGGCGCACATGGAGGCAACCATGCACGTCCGCAAGGAAACCGCCGGTACCGCCGGCGAGCACGTGTGGGACCAGGACGGGGCCGTCGTCGAGGTCCCCGACGAACTCGGCCTGCACCTGCTGGAGATCCCCGGCGGCGGATTCGCCGCAGCCCCGGCCCCCGACGAGGCCGAGCCGCCCGCGCGGGCGCCGCGCAAACGAACCACGGTGAAGGAGTAGCCCCATGGCCGCGGACGCGCCTACCCCCCTGATCACGTGGGCGCAGCTCACCGAGGGCGCGTTCAAAGACCTGGTCCGCTCCTACACCGGCCAGCAGGCACAGACCGACCTCCTGCTCGAGGCGACCCGGCTGTGCGAGGACCACTGCGACCGGCGCCTGGCCCCGTTCACCGCGGTCGTGGAATCCCAGCGCGCCATCGCGATGGACGTCGAGGACACCCTCGACGCCTACATTCCGCTCGACCCGACCAGCCAACTCGGCCTGTCGCGGGCGCAGTCCCTCGGCTCGACACTGCTGGTTCGGCATTGCTGGGTGAGGGAGTTCCCGCCCCGCTACCCGGAGCTGTGGCAAGCCTCGGTGCAGCAGATCGAACTGCGCCGCAGCTTCTCCGGGTCGCAACTCGTGGACACCTCGCAGATCCAGTTCGAGCCGGACACCGGGCACGTCCGGTTCGCGCTCGGCACGTTCGTACCGGCAGGCACGACAGTGCTGGTCACGTACTCGGGCGGATACCAGACCGTACCGGCGTCGCTGGCGCGGGCCGCGAAGTACATGGCTGCGTCGCTCGCGGTGACGGAACTGGATCCGGTTGGGCAGACCCACGGGCACGACCAGAACGAACTGCGGGCGCAGGCAGAGGAAGCGCTCGCCGTGTTCGTTCGAGGCTGACGCCGTGACGTGGGGTGCGCATACGGGTCACCACACCGTCCAGCACCACAAGCGGCGGCGGAAGCGCCGCGGGCACAAGGTGTCGGCGGCGACCCGGAAAAAGATCTCGAAGGCCCTCAAGGGGAAGCACCATCACCACAAGGGCCACAAGGTCAGTGCCGCGACCCGCCGCAAGTTGAGCAAGGCGTTGAAGGGGAAGCACCACCGGCACCGCAAGCACCCGACCGGGCTGGGCCACGAGAAAGCGAGACGCTCGACGGGCCGGCACCTGTCGGCGAAGACCCGCAAACGGATCTCCGCGGCGTTGAAGGGCAAGCACCACAAGCGGAGGAAGCGCGGCGACCCCGCGATGCGTGCGGTCAAGGCGCGGCAGGTCAGGCAGAAGAAGCCGACCACGCCCAAGGCCAAGACGTCTGCCCGCCGGGGTGGGCGCCGGTTCAGGTCGACGGTGATGCGGCACCACATCCGCTCAACGCGGGTGATGCACGGGCACCACCTGCATTCGACGAAGCGCTTCCACGGAATCCGCAGGCGTTCCACGCGCGCCCCGCACTACGGGCGCCGCGTCTCGTTCACGCCCCGCAAGTTGGCCCGGGGTGGCCGGGTCACGCGCCGGGTCGACCGGGCGGCGAGCCGCCACAACCGCCGTAGAAGGAGGCGCAGGTGAGTGCAGCCGACACCGCGACTGCCGTGGACCGCGAGACGGCGTGGCTGACCACCACAGGCGACGGCCTGCCCGCGCTCCTCACCTCGGCCGGCGGCCCGTGGGACGTGATCCAGGCGTACGCCACCAGGACCCCAGCACAGCGCCAGTCGCAGATCTACGTACTCCGCAGAGGGTTCGCCACCGACCGGTGGTCGCAGCAGCGACGCATGCCCTCGTACCGCATGCACCTGGCCTGCCTGTGGCCCGTCGGAGGTACCACCACGGGCACGGGCATCGCCGAAGACGAGCAGCGCGCGTTCGACAACGCCCTCGCGCTGCTCGTGCAGCGGATCGAAGCGTTCGTGGGCGACAAGTCCCACGGCGGCCGCTTTCTCAACGTGGCCGATGCCGAGGCCGGGCCCGGGAGTCGGGTCGACGTCACGTTCGACGACCCCGTGCAGACCATCACCAACGGCGCCTACCTGTCCGCGCAGGTCACATACACCGCCAACGACACCGACTACGTCATGTAGGGAGGCCGCTGTGCTCCAGCGGAACACCACAGACCACCCGTTGGACGTGTGGGCGGCCTCCGCCACCGTCCAGCCCGGCGACACGATCGACTACCCGGACCCGCTGATCGGGTTCGAGCCCGTCGAGGGCGAGCCGGCTCCCGAGCCGTCGCCCCCGAAGACGACCCGCAAGAGCGCCGCCGCCAAGCCGGCCGCTGGTGAGGAGGCAGGAGCATGACGCAGCTCGCGCGCTATGGGTGGCTGGGCATGACCAAGGAGGCGTCCCCGGGCGTATGGCAGGCCCCGACGATCGCCCTCCCCTATTCGGGCAGCTCCGGTTTCGAGGACATGGTCGAGTCGCTGCGGGACGAGTCGGTGCGCAACAACGACTCGGTTCTGCAGGGCTGGTATCAGGGCCCGATCCACGCCGAGTGGTCCATCGACGTCGACGCATACCCTGATCTGCTCGGGCACTTCCTGGCGGCCACGATCGGCCCCGACACCGTCACCGCGGCCACGTCGACCACGCTGTCAGTGGCCACGACCGCGGGCGCGACGTCGATCCAGACCCCGGTGTCGCTGCCCGCGGGCACGGTCGTGAAGATCGACACGGCGGCGAACATCGAGTACGCCTGGACCGACGGCGTGGCCACGGGTTCCGGTCCGTACATCAGCAACATCACCACGGTGCTGGGGAAGACGGGCACGAGCCGGGTGGGACTGTCGCTGCCGCATACCTCGACGGTGGCTGTGGTGACGCCGACGACCCACACGTTCAAGCAGAACCCCGCGGTCGCGCTGCCGACCTACAGCCTGACGTACTGGGACACGGTTCAGTACCTGTCCTGCTCGTACGCGCGGTTCTCCGACTTGCAGGTGAAGATCGACCCGAAGGGGAAGATCTCGCTCAGCACGAAGGCGGTCAGCTTCCCGAGCGTCGTCGCGACCGCGACCGTGCCCGCGTACACCGCAGTCGATCCGCTCCTCGGCTGGTCCTGGAACTTGACGGACGGCGGCGCGGCCAGCACCCGCGGCCTCTCCTACGACGGCACCATCAAGCGCGCCACCGAGGCCATCTCCAGCTCGGACGGCACGCAGACCCCCCGCGAGGTCTTCGCGGGCGCCATCGAGTACGACGCCACCCTGAAGGTCATCCACGAGAACACGGCCGACCTCAACCTGTTCCTCAACAACACCCAGATGGCGTGCACGGTGACCGCGCAGCAGCCGGTCACCCGCGGCGGCCAGTCCCTCACCCTGACCGCGTCCAAGAGCGCGTGGACGAAAGGGAAGCGCGACATGTCGCAGGCGTACGCGCAGGCCGACTACTCCATCAGCGCGGTGGCCAACACCACGGATGGCGGGGTCGTCCAGGCGGTCCTCGCGAACTGGCAAACAGCGCAGTACTGACCTGACCTGCGGAAACAAAGTCCCCCGGCGCGCCGTTGGGTGTGCCGTACGTGTGAGGGCGCGGGGAGCGCGCCCCGCGGCGCGCCGGGACCATCCCCAACCCCTCACAGGAGCCATCATGACCAGCCCCGTCCCGCCCCCGAACGGGCAGCCTGAACAGTGGAACCCCGGACCGGAGTTCACAGGCATCGCCGTGCCCCCAACGTTCCAGCCGCAACCCCCCGTGCCGCTGCCCGTTTACGAGCAGTCGGCCACGCCGCAACTCGCCGACCAGGGCAACGCGGCCCCGCAGATCCCCGAAGGCGGGTACGCGAAGAGGTTCGTGGACGTCCCCTTGCCGGAGCTGAACTTGCCGGGCATCGAATGCAAGGTACGGATGCGGAACCCCGGCATGATGAGCCAGGGCGCGTACGAGGAGATCACGAAAGCCCTCGACGGCATGAAGCTCACCGAGGACGCTGCTGACGTCGCCGACTTCGCCAAGCAACTGCCGGTGATGCAGGTCCAGATGCTCAAGCTGATCGCCTCGTGGACGGTGTGGGACGCCGAGAGCGCGGAGGACGTTCCGCCGTTGCTGCCGTCCCCGCCGACCAGCGTGGACGACCTCAAGCGCGCCCCGATGGGGGTCATGACCGCGATGATGGCGGCGTTCAAGGAACTGTCGGACCCTCAGTAGCCCCCGGCAGCAGCTACGCCGAGAACGTCCTCTACCCCATGCAGTCCATCTACGCCGGGACGTGGGGCTCCGACACGGGCCCGGTCGAGGTGCAGTGGGCAGAGATGCTGCGCGAGTACCCCGGCCACACGTGGCAGGACCTGATGGACATGCCGCCGTACCCGCGGCGGGTGTTGTGGGACGCGTTGCAGGCTCGCCGGGCCGCCGAGGCCGCGGCTGCACGAAAAGGGGGCGCGGCATGACGGAGCTGCGGCCGGGGGTGTTCAGCGCGGGGTTCGCCCGGCTCAGCGCGGAGGGCGAGATCAAGGGACGGCTCGGCCTCGGCGAGCTGGCGGCGGCCGTAGAGAAGCAGGCCAAAACGAACGCGAGCAACGGCAGGCATGCCTACGGCACCCCGACGCCGGCCCGCCCCGGGGAGGGGCCTGCGCGGATCACGGGGGCGCTGGTCGCCTCAGTGACCCACTCGGCGATCATGCGGGATCCGGCGGGCTGGTCCACGAAGGTCGGGCCCGCCCTGGACGCCGCTCCTCGGCGAGGCCGGACACCGCCGCACAAGTACGGCAACTACCTGGAGACCGGGCTGAAGAACGGCGAGAAGTACCCGTGGCTGAAGCCGGCCGCGGAGTTCGCGACCCGGATCAGCGCGGTCACGATCTTCAACACGAAGTACGGGGCGGGCGGATGGGCCCGCGTGTTCTGACCGCCTACTTCGCCGGGGCTACCGAACAGCCGTAGCTGCGGCCGCCGCTCGTCCGGAGGTTGCCGCCGATGTCCGTGACCTGCGCGAGCGGCACCGGCGCACTGAACGAGGTCGAGCCCGCCGCGGCCTGGACGTCGTGACGGTAGATCGCGCCGCCCGTATCCGTGGCGTGGGTGATCAGCTCCCCGGGGACGGACAGGCGCACGGTCCAGGACATGGAGCCGTCACTGCGGTCCCGGTAGGTGATGGCGCACTCCGGGTCCCCGGGGTATGTGAACGTCGGTCCAGGAGCCGGGTGGCTGCTGGCCGGTGGGGTGGTGGCCTTCGGGCTGCCGGCGGGTGATGAGGCCGCGGCGTGCGTAGTGGGCGTCGCCGCGGCCTTGTCTCCGCTGCTGCCGGACCCGCTCTTGTGCCCGAGCGCGGCGATGATCCCCAGCGCGATCACCGCTGCCACGACGGCGCCAGCCCGCTGGATTCCGCTGAGTCGTCCCCACCAAGTCCTCATGTCCCCACCCCCACATCGTGCGCGCCGTCCCCACGGCGCGGTCTGGCACCGGACCGTACACCCCGCCTGCGTGCGGCCGTCACCGAATCCTCACAACCCGGAAGGCGGTGGCCGGGATGAGCGAGGTCGGCGACCTGTACGTCATCTTGAGGGCGGTGACGGAGCCGTTCCGGGCGTCCATGCGCGAAGCGGCGGCCGAGGGCGAGGCTTCGTCAGGCAGGATTTCGGGCGCGTTCGGGCGACTGTCGCGGATCGGCATCGGTGTGGGCGCGGCTGCGGCGACGATCGCCGGGGTCACGGTCAAAATGGCCGGGGATTTCCAGGCGGAGATGGCCAAGCTGACCACGCAGGCCGGGGTCGCCAAGGACAAGATGGGCGAGCTGTCCAACGGGGTGTTGAACCTCGCCGGGCAGGTCGGGTTCTCGCCGACGTCGCTCGCCGAGTCGCTGTTCCACGTCGAGTCGAACTTCGAGTCGCTCGGCATCAGCGCCCCGAAGGCCCTGGAACTCGTGAAGATCGCAGCCGAGGGCGCCGCGACCGGTCACGCGGACCTGGTCGACGTCACCAACGCCCTCACCGCGGCGGTCGCCTCCGGAATCCCGGGCGTGCAGAACTTCTCCCAGGCCATGGGTGTTTTGAATGGCATCGTCGGCGTCGGCGATATGCAGATGCAGGACCTCGCGAACGCATTCGGGTCCGGAATGGTGGCCACCGTCAAGGGATTCGGCCTCACGATCCGCGATGTCGGCGCCGCGCTCGCCGTGTTCGGCGACAACAACATCCGCGGCAGCCTCGCGGGCAACCAACTCCGCATGTCCGTGATGGCGCTTGCGATGCCCGTCAAATCCGCGGGGTACTGGCTGGAGAAGTTCGGAATGACCGGGCAGACCCTCGCCGACGACATGAAGAAGGGCGGCCTGAAACTCGCCCTCGAAGACCTCCAAGGCAGGTTCAAGAAGGCCGGTATCACCGCGAAGGACCAGGGCGACGTCATCACGCAGATGTTCGGCCGCAAAGCCGGAGCCGGATTGAACGTGCTGATGGACCAGATGGACCGGTTGGAGTCGAAGTACCCGGCGCTGGACAAGGCCGCATCCGGTTTCGGCGACTCGTGGGCCGGGACGCAGAAGACGTTCAACCAGCAGTTGAAAGAGACCGAACAGGGCTTGATCGCCATGGGTATCAAGCTCGGCACCGTCCTGCTGCCGTACGTGCAGAAGTTCCTCGGCTGGGTCCGCGTCGGCGTGAACTGGCTCACCCAGCACAAGTCCGCGGTGATGGTCCTCGCGGGCGCGCTGGGTGTGACGCTGGTTGCGGCGATCGTCGCGGTCGGCGGGGCGCTGGTTGCGGCGATTGGGTGGGCTGAGGTCATCGCCGTGGCCATCATGGCGATCGGCGCCGGCGCGGTGTATGCGTATCAGCGCTTCAAGACGTTCCGGACGATCGTCCAGGACATCGCCGCCGTCACGAAGACCGTGTTCGTGGACGCGATCAAGGGCGCGAGGATCGCAATTCAGGCCCTCGTCACCTGGTGGGAGCAGCACAAGGCCCAGTTCGCGGCGGCGTGGTCGGCTGTGTTCAAGGCCGTGCAGGCGTTGGTGAAGTGGTTCAACGACAACGTGCTTGCGTGGGTCAAGGCACGCATTTCGGATCTTGTGGACTGGTGGCACGCCCACAGTGCTGAAATCGCTGCGGTTTGGCGGTTCACGTGGATTCTTATCCGGACGATCGCGAAGGCCACGTGGGACGGGTACATTCATCCGCTTCTGAAGCTCATCGAGAACACCTGGAAGACCACGTGGATCGTGATCCGCGACGGCACGAAGCTGATCTGGTCGGTGATCTCGTCGTACATCACGATGGTGATGCACAACGTCCTCAATATCATCAGCCTGATCCTCGACATCATCACAGGCCGCTGGTCGCGAGTCTGGGGCGACCTGAAACGCCTCGTGGGGCAGGCCATTTCCGGTGTGGTCAGGGTACTGCTGAACGCCACCTCGGGTTTCGGAACGCTGCTCTGGGACGCCGGACGGAGCGTCATCCATGGATTCGTCGGCGGCATCAAATCGGCGTTCGGCAGCGTGAAGAGCGCCCTCGGCGACCTCACATCGATGATTCCCAACCTCAAGGGCCCGCCCGCCCGGGACGCGCTGCTCCTCCGGCCGAACGGGCGCCTTGTGATCTCCGGCTTCCTGGATGGCATCGCCGACCAGGTGCCCGCCGTGCGCGCAACGCTGGGCGACCTGACGCGCGGCCTGCCAGGGATGGTGCGCGGGGTACCCGGTGTGGGGGCGCTCGCGGTGGGCGGCATCGGCGGCTACGGCGCCGGTGGGCTGCCGGACATCGTCGTGAACGTCGACGGACGCCAACTCTTCAAGATCATGCAGCGGCAGACGCTCCGCAACAACAAGCGGAACCCCACCAACGGGCTCTCACTCACCTAGGAGGTCCGCATGGGCAACCCGCTGCTCGGCTCCCTCGTCGACGGGTTCACCGGGAGCGTCCTCGACCCCAACCTGTGGAACCGGACCACGGGCACGGTCACGCTCGACACGGTCAACGACCTGGTGACGCTCGCCGTACCGACCGCGGCCGGCGGCCTGAACGTGTTCGGCACGAACAACCTGTACGACGCCACCGGACAGGCCATCTCCGCCCGGGTCGGTGTCGCCCTGGCCGGCAACGGCACCACGAAGACGGTGATGCGGGTCCGCCTGGACTCCAACAACGCGGTCACGATGCGCCTGGAGTCCGGCGTGTTCAAGATGACCATGCAGATCGGCGGCGTCCTCACCACCACGGTCCTGCCGTCCTACGATCCGGCCGCGCACGCCTGGTGGCGGATCCGCGAAGCCTCCGGCCTGTTCTACGCAGACGTGTCCGGGGACGGGTGGGTGTGGACGAACCTCGCGTCGATGGCCTACTCGTGGTCGGCGACCGCGGTGAACTTCCAGTTCGAGGCGGGCGCCGGGTCCACGGAGGCTGCGGGCAACGTGGCGTGGTTCGCGCACGTCAACGCCGCCAACGGCGGGTCCTCGCTGATGCCGTCGTGGCCGCAGGTCCGCTTTCAGGTCGCGTTCAACCAGGGCGCCAACACCTCTGGCCAGCCCGCGTTCGTGGACCTGTCCAGCCGGATCCGCGGCCCGTGGTCGGCGGAGCAGTCCGGCCGGCAGTACGAGCTGGACCAGGTCCAAAGCGGCCAGTTGAGCATGACCCTGTGGAACCGCGACGGCGCCCTCGACCCGCTCAACACCGCGTCCCCCTACAGCCCGAACCTGCTGCCGATGCGGCCCTGCCGCCTCCAAGCCGTCTGGCCGCCGACCCGGAACCTGCTTCCCGCGCCGTACGCCAACGGCACCGCCACCGCCGCCCAGTGGGCTCCGTTCACCGGCACCGTCGCCCCGGCTACGGGTCTCGCGCCAGCGCCCACGGGACACACAACCGCCGCCGCATGGCAGTTCCCGATCACGGCGTCGTCGGCGAACGGGCTGCCGCTGCTGACCGGGACCACCGCATCCGGAGCGGACGCCACTGCGTTCCCCGTGACCGGCGGCGCCTCCTACTCAGCATCCGCGTGGCTGTCCCGCAGCGCAGGCGGCGACCCGACCATCACCCTGCACCTGACCACCCTGTACTACGACGCAACGGGGGCCCAGGTCGGCACGACCGCCTCAGCTGTGACCACCATCCCGGTACTCGGCACGTGGGTGCAGGTCACGGCCAGCGGCACTGCGCCCGCGACGGCAGTGTCCGCGCGGATCAGTTTCTGGCTCAACAACACCGCGACGACCGCCGCCAACACGTTCTACATCACGGCCCTCCAGTTCGAGCAGGCCGCCGCGATCACGCCATGGACGTCCGGCGGGACCCTGTACCCCCTGTGGGCCGGGTTCGTGGAGCGCTGGCCGCAGCAGTGGGACATGTCCGGGACCTACGGGCTGGTGGACATCACGTGCATCGACGCCCTCGCCGCACTGGCGCAGTTCACGCTTCAGCCGTCCCTGTCGGCGCAACTGCTGTCCCTCAAGCCCATACGGCTGTTCCCCTTCGACGAACCCCAGGGCAGCACGACCTTCCGGAACGCCGCCGGTAAGAGGTCCAACGCCACGATCGGGCACTCCACATACGGATCCGGCACCATCACCGCCGGCACGTCGATCACGGGGGCGGGGTTCGTCGGCGCAGCCGGGCCGGTAGTCACGATCGCCAACCCGGCGCCCAGCAACACCTCGGGTCCGGGGTCGTTCCTGTCGTTGGGGCCGGGTGGCCCCTCAACACCCAACGGCTGGTCGCGGATCATCTGCTTCCGCACCACCACCGTGCCCGCTGTGGGTGTCTCGCTGACCCTGTGGAGTTGGTCGACGGGCTTTGCCGGGCAGTCCCAGGGCAGCATTTACATCGACTCCAGCCAGCACGTCAACGTGATCAGCCAGAACGCGGCCGGACAGTCCGTCGCCACGTTCGCGCCGGGCATCTCGGTGTGTGACGGGAACTGGCACATGGCCGCGATCATCCTCACGCCCGACGGGAAGACCCTGAACATCAACGTGGACGGGGCCGGGTTCGTGGTGACCACCGCGAACAACTGCAACCCCAGCGGCATCCGCGATGACACGATCGGCATGGCCGTGTACTCGTGGCAGAAGGGCTACTACCTGGGCTACAGCGGCGACATCGCCTACGCCGTGGACGTTCCCACGAACAACATCCCGTCCTTCCCCGATCTGGCGTCGGGGTTCTCCAGCGGCTGGGCCGGTGAGACCTCGGCGGCCCGCGCGCAGCGGCTGTTGACCATGGCCGGATACCTCGGCTCACTCACCACGCTCGGGGCGACGAGCAAGATGGGCGGCGCCAACGTTGCCGGGGTGGACGCCATGTCCGCGCTGCAGCTCGTCGGCGACACCGAGGCCGGGCAGGTCTACATCGACGGGACCGGCACGATCACGCTGGCCACCCGAGCATGGCGGTACGTACAGAACACCCCCGTCGTCTCCTTCGGGGAGTCCGCGGGGGAGGTGCCGTACCTGGGTGATGTCGAAGTGGAATCGGACAACACGCACATCTACAACGACGTCACTGTCCTCAACCAGCCGCTCCCCGGGGCGGCGCAGCAGCCGGGAGCCCACATCCCAGACACGGCGTCGCAGGCCGCGTACCTGCCACGCAGCTTGCAGCGCACCATCAACGTGCAGGACAGCACCGTGCCCCAGAGCGCGGCGCAGTACCTCGTCAGCCAGTACGCGCAGCCCCTCGCGCGGGTGGGCACGCTGACGGTGGACCCGGCGAGCAATCCGGCGCTGTGGCCGACGGTGCTGCCGATCGCGTTCGGCACGAGGGCGCAGGTGTCGCGGCGTCCGCCGGCCGGGCCGGGCGCCGCGTCGATCACGGTGCAGCAGTTCGTGGAGTCGATCACCTGGAACGGTGACGACAAGGGCAACCTCAAGCTCTCCTTGGAGCTTTCCCCAGCGGCCCCGTACCTAGGCTGGTGGGTCGTCTCCAGCCTGCACACCACAGTCGCGGTGGCCTCGACGGCGGGCACGGCCACGGTGACGCTCTCACCGCTGACCGGGTCGGCGAGCAACCCGGCGAAGGCGGTCCTCACCCCGGGCACGCAGCTCACCCTCGGGTACGGCACGGCGAACGCGGAGACGCTGACCGTGCAGTCCGTCGCGACGACCAGCCCCGGGTACACGTCCGTGGCGGTCACGTTCACGGCGAGCACTGCCCACAACCACGCCATCAACGAGGTCGTGTGCCAGCCGCTGCCCGGCGGCTACGTCCTCCCCGCCGCCGTCCAGGCCGCGTTCCCGGCCAGCCTGGACGCGGCCGCGACCCTGTCCGCCACGACGCCCCGCGTCGCCTACTGAACCTGGAGGTGCCGTGCCGGGCATCACTCCACCGACCCCGTACAACTGGAATGTCGGCGACGTCGCGTCCTCGTCGCTCCTCAACGCGCAGCTCTACAACGGGCTGACATTCCTGCTGAACCCCCCGTACTTCTTCGGGTACCAGCTTTCGGCTACCGCCCAAGCCATCGCGTCCAGCGGCGGCACCTTCGTGACCGTTGTTCTCGACGCAGAACTCGTAGACACAGAAGGCGGCCACAGCACGACCACCAACAACAGCCGGTACACGTGCCAGATCGCGGGGCGGTACCAAGTAGACGGTGCTGTTACGTTCGCTGCCACCAGCACGACCGGTTTCCGCGCCGCGAAATTCCTGCTCAACGGCGGGAGCACGGTGGTGGGTTCCGAAACGATGCTTGCCGCGAGCAGTTTCGACACGACAGCGCGGGCGTCCACCGACGTCTACCTGAACGTGGGGGACTACATAGAACTCCAGTGCCTGCAGAACAGCGCCGCGAATCCGCTGAACCTCACGTCAAACGCCGCTCTGGACTACGCAACCCATATGCGGGTGCGCTGGATTGCGGCCACCTAGGAGGCCCTGATGAGCACCAACAGCACCCGCACGGAATACACCTTTCAGTGGTTCGTCTACTCGGAGGGTGCCAATTTCGTGATCGGCTCCGATGTTGGGATGACCGACGAGATGGCGTTCGCACTGAACAACGCCTTCAAGAATCTCGGCTGGAGTGACCTGGGGAACCTCACGGCGACCGTGGCCAAGCGAACCGTGAGCGAGGTCGACTTCACCGCCGACGAAACCACCACCCCGCCGTCGTTCACCTGACCCTGTTCGAGTGCCAGCCCCGCCGGTGTGCGGGGTTTTCTCATGCCCGGAGGTTCCCCGTGCCCCACGCCCACGACGGTCCGGTGGCCGCCCACGACCAGGCGAGTTCCGCCCACTGGATCGCCCACATACCCGAACACGAGCCGCGCGAGCACGATCCGCACTACCACCTCTTCCACGCCGCCAAGGAACGCATGCGGCGCCTCGGGCTCCTCAAGTGCGCCATCCCCGGCTGCACGTTCCCCGGGCCGATCGAACTGCACCACACCCACATCGAGTTCAGCCTCGCCGGGGGCGTCGACCTGGCACTTGCTGAGAAGGCGTTCGGCCACCACTTCGAGGACGACGACGAGTTCGCCGCGTGGATCGAGTCGCCCGGGAATCTGGAGGCGCTCTGCCCGGTGCATCACCGTACCCATCTCGGGGTGCACGCGCTGCCGGGGCCGTTGTGGGAGCCACTGCGGGTGTGGCGCGCGGACATGGCGCCGCCGGCCGAGGTGCAGTGATGCGCTGGCTCATCTCCTCGTGGCCGCAGGTCTGGCCGAACCTCGCGGCGAACGTGCTGTGGGTGCCGCTGGCCGCGGTGCATCACTGGTTGACGCGGCGGGAGATCCGGCACCTCCATCAGCAGCACCGCAAGGCGCTGGCTGCCGCCCTCGCAGAACGGAGCACCTCGTGAGCCTCATCGGTGTGGACATCGCGTGGGACCGGCCCACCGTGGCCGCGATCCAGGGTGTCGGGGCGCACTTCGTGGCCCGGTACCTCAGCACGGACCCGAGCAAGAACATCACGGCCGCCGAGGTCACCGCGTACCGGGCAGCCGGGATCGGCACGGTCGTGGTGTGGGAGACCACGACGGGCCGGGCGACCGCCGGGTACGCGGCCGGGCAGGCGGACGCGCAGGCGGCCGAGCAGCAGCGCAAGGCGGTGGGCCTGCCCGGCGACATGCCGATCCATTTCGCGGTCGACGAGGACACGGCGTGGGCGTCCGTGGCCCCCTACTTCGCCGGGGCCTCCTCGGTGATCGGGCAGGCCCGGGTCGGCGTGTACGGGGGGTACGCCGTCATCGAGGGGGCCGCCGCAGCCGGGTACCGGTGGCTGTGGCAGACCCTCGCCTGGTCCGGTGGCCGCTGGTCGAGCCACGCGACGATCCGCCAGACCGGCGGCACCACCCTGCACGGGGGCGCCGACTGGGACACCGCAGAAACCCCCGACTACGGGCAGTACCCCCGCCCCACCACACCCCAGGAGATCGACATGACCCCTGCCGAACACCAGATGCTGGCCGACATCCACGCCGCGCTGGCGAGCTGGAACGACTTCAAGGGCTGGGACTACGCCAACCGCGATGAGCGCAAGGCCAACCCGCACTCCCCGGACGCCTGGGGCAAGCTCGGCGCGACCCTCGCCAACTCCGAGGAGATCCTCACCGCGGTGAAGGCCGGCGCGCCGCTGGCTCTGACGGACGCGCAGGTGAAGGCGCTCGCCTCCCAGGTCGTTCCGGTGCTCGTCCCGCAGCTCGTGGCCGCGCTCGGCCACGCCCTCGACGGCACCAAGCCGTAACTCGTCCCTGCACCACGCCCTCGCACTGTCCGGCCCGCCCCGGGTGTGGGCCGCCCTCACGTAAGGAAGCACCATGTCGCACATCGTTGACGAACTCCGCGCCGACCTCGCGTCCGCGCACCTCCGCGCGCAGGCCGGGCGGTTCGCCCGCCTCGCCATCGTGGCGATGGCCGCGCAGCTCGCCACCCTCGGGACCGGTCACCTCGGTTGGGACGCCGTCGGCGCCCTGGCCGTGGGCGCGGTGGAGACCGCGTACCGGCAGTGGGCGCCGACCGTCCCGTGGTCGACGGTGGCCGCGCGTCTGCGGGACCTGCTGCCCGGGGGCGCGCCGGCCGCCTCTCCGATACGGCCGGCCACCGGCAACAGCACCAGCACGGGGAGCACCCCCAGCGCTCCGAGCGCCTGAACCTGTAGGAGCCGCACGTGGCCGACGAGCCGACGCTGGGCGAGCTGGGGCGCCGGCTCGACGACCGCATCACCGACGTCCGCGACGACAT
>JABFXP010000646.1 GCA_013361685.1 Catenulispora sp. | reverse complement strand
CATCACCGCCGGATCACTGTCCAGCTCGATCAGAAGGTCTGCGTCGTCGGCGGTAAAGAAGCGCAAAGCCACACGGTCGGTCTCGAGATAGGTGGTCACGAGTAGATCATCTCTGAGGCGCGTCAGGGTGGTCCAGGACATTTCTGAGCGTGTATCGCAGCACGGCGGCCCTAGTCTGACGCCGACCAGCTAAGTCGCCTCACTCCTTGATCGAACTCAGCGATGATCTGCTCCGTACCGAACCCATCGACAGCCTGCACACTCAGGTCGATGGACAGCCACCGCGGATCGTTCGGCACCGCGATCACATATTCAATACGCTGCCGAGCCGGGGGCGCGAGCTCGTCGTTGACACCGGCGTCCTCAGTCTCCTCGACATCGGCGACGCTGTGGTCGATCCGCACCGCCACAGAACCTGCGATCACACCCATACGGGCGCCATCCGCTCCTCGCACCACCCGCGCGGCGACCTCGACCGGATCCGGCACGACCGGCGTCGGAATCACGACCTCGGCGATCAGCACCGCGGCGCCCGGCAGCGCCACGCCACCCGGCTTCGGCGCGGGCACAAGCAGTTCGATCCCGCGCTTCGCTCGAGCTGCGGCGATCTGCCCCGCGAACTGCACCGCGAGCAAGGTTCTGACCTTCTCGGCTTCTTCAGCGGGAATCCCCCCGAACATCACGTCGAGGAAGGCTTTGACGTCTGACGCAGCCTTCTCATTCAGCCGAATCCGGTACCAATCGTCCCCGAAGTCGAGACGATGCGTGATCGGTTCGCGCTCAGGGGTTACCGACTCCATGAGCGACTTTGTACACTCATTCATCGTCACGCGTCGAGATCAAGGGGGACGCCACCACAACGGCGGCGCGCTCACACGCGACGAAGCCGGGGGTCATCCAGTGGCGCGTCCAATTGGTTGGAATGTGTTGGGCCTGGACAAAGATCCGACGCCCGGCATGGTCGAGACGGTACAGGCTCTGGCCAAGGAGTTCGGGGATTTCTCCCACGACGTCCAGAGCGCCTTGTCTGCGCTGAACTCGTTCGGCCGCGACGCCAGCGCACTGTCATGGATCGGCCAAACCGCCGAAACCTTCAAAGCCTCCTTCGGCCCCCTCCCGGGCAGACTGCAAAAGCTGTACGTCTCCTATAGCGAAGCTTCCGACGCCCTGGCCGCCTACTGGCCGAAGATGCAAGCCGCCCAGAACAAGGCCGACACCGCACTACGCCAGGGCCAAGACGCCGAGGTGGAGGTCAGTCGCGCCAACGCCACCGCTGACAACACCGCCGCCGACCTGAAGACAGCCCAAGCCGGCACCGACCCCACGGCAACCGCCGACGCACAAACAGCGCACGACAACGCCCAAAAAACGCTGTCCGAGGCCAAGGAACGCCTATCAGCCCTCGCTGCTCAAGCCCATCGGGCACACGACGACCTCCAGACCGCCGCCAAGGAATGCGCCAAGGCTCTGCGCCACGCCCAATCCGACGGCATCCACAACAAGCACTGGTGGCAACACGTCGGCGAGGTCCTGTCGGAGGTCGGCGGCCAGATCGCCGAGTGGGCTGGCGAGATCGGGCAGATCGCTGTCGTCCTCGCCCCCGTCCTCAACGGCATCGCCCTGCTCACAGTCGAGGTTCCCGGCCTGGACGTCGTCACGGCCGGCCTCGCCGCCGCCGACGACCTCATCGTCGAGACAGCGCCGGAGGTCATGGCGGCGGGCAACCAGGTCAAGGCAACCGGCGACGCTCTCCAAGGCCACTGGGAAGGGCTGGCTATGGACGCCGCCGCCATGTTCGCGAGGTCTCGCATGGCCGGCAAAGGCGGGAGCGATGAAGAGCCCGAAGGCCCACTGGGCGGATCCAGAAGCCCCGTTTCCCGACTCACCAACGAAGAGGACGGGGGCTCCGGGCTCGAAGACCCGGAGGACGAGTACGGGGACGACGAGGAATGGGACGACGAGAATGACAATCGGCCTTTTTGGGACAACGGCGACGATGACGGGGAAGACGATTACTCGGACTATGATCAGTGGGGCGATGAACCCAGCTTCGAGAAGGGTCTGCGCGGCGACAACACCGCGCACAACAAGAAGGGCCGATGGGCCATGGGTCAGGGTGGTGCGGTGACACCGGAGCAGAGGCGCCGGATCCACGACACCATGAAGGGCGGCATGGAGGGCAACGACAACATCGGCCTGGATGAAATCATCGACATCGCCCAATCGGAATTGGGGGACTAACTGGTGGAGACGACATCAAACGCGCCATCGTCGCGAAGGGTCGCCAAACTGCGCGAGCAGGTCTCCATCTGCGTGGGAATGCGTGTGCACGCCTCACAGCTACGAGGCGAGAACATCCTGGGCGTCGAGCTTGTTAAGGAGATCGAGAGCTCTGCGGAGAGCAAGCCTGATCGTTTGAAGCTCTGGGTCTACACTCCCGCTTGGCGGCTGGACGCTGCCGACCGAGCGCTTGCCGCTTCAGGCGACAACAACGACGTCATTACGGCAGCACTTACCTCACTGTCGGGCCAACAAGTGACCGCCGTCAGCATCGCGTACCCCAGCCTCGACACGACGTTCATGCTCACCGCATGCCGACTACGTATCTTCCCGGTCTACTACGGAAGTGACGAACGGTCGGTCACCTGGACGTTGAATCCTGTCCCCGGGCGACAGCTTTTAGCGGTCGGCCCAGGCAGCAACTGGTCCGTCAGAACCAGACGAGCCCCACAGAGCGGGGCAGGCCGATGAGGAAGCTTGATCAATCAGAACTCACCGCGCTGACCGCACCATTGGTATCTCTTCAGGCGTGGGGTTCCGAACTCGGCGGCGTCGGAAGCATGATGACCGTGGAGTTCGGCGACCGCACTGTGGACAGTGACGGGTTTGTTCACGGCGCCTGGCACCTGTGGATCGTAATGGCTGCCTGGCGATGGGAAACGGATGATCAGGTCCTTGCGGGATCTGAGAATGACAGGACAGAGCTGAAAACAGCGTTGCCCGGATTAAACGGCGACGCCTTTCAGCGCGTGCACGTGGACGCAGTTTCCCTTGAGACCGTCTTCGAGTTCACGCGTTCACGGCTCGTCACGCTTCCGATCTACTCGCGCAACCAGGCCGATCTCAGCTTGGAGTCCTGGATGCTCTGGACGCCGGACGGATCCGTCATCGTGGCGGACCCGGATCAGGGGATTGTCCTCCGGGAGCAAGCACGATAAACGGAGCGCACACGAGTTATGGCCCTTCACCGCGACGGTGCCTGTCATTCCCGGGCGCCCTGCCGCGGCACAGCCGGAATTGTGGCTCAACAGCCCAGCCGTGGTGCTGCCCTGCAACGCCACTGACAGCCTGTCCGACGGTACGACTGACGACAAGCGGACGGTCGGCAAGCCGGCCATTCGTTTTCCTGCCACGCGTAACACGCCGTGGTCATGGCGCCGGACGGCGGGCTCGACAACGCTGTTTGATCCGAACTATCGGCCCACCATGGACCGACTGCCGCCTACGTGCCGGAGCTGAACCCAGTCGAGGCATCTGGTCGCTGATCCACCGCAGCCTGCGCGAGGTCCAGTTCCGGCCCTGGCTCAGCGACGGCGCCTCGGCCGACACCGGCCTCGCCTTCACGACATCACCCTTTGAACCGCATTGGCCTGCCTTACCAGGGTTCGGACAGGCTTCCGTCAGGCTCCAGACCGAATTTCACTCGCTCCATTCCGGCGCTGATCCGTAGCTGGTCGATCGCATGCAGGCCGCCTCTGAGATTGGCGGCGCGCAGCGCGAACCGTTCTGCTTCCTGCCACTGCCCGGATTTCGCCAGGATGTCCGCGAGCCTTCCGGAAGCTTCGGAATCCCCGAAGCCGGCGGCCTTTCGGAAGAATCGCGCCGCGTCAGCCTGGTCGCCCGCCCCCTCGCGGATGGTGCCCAGAGCCCGCAGTCCCCAAGTTTCACCGAGTTTGGCGGCTTGGTCGGCGAAGGACTCGGCCCGCTCCCAACGGTCGGCATGCGCCAGTTGCCCTGCCAAGGCTCCCAGATGAAACGGGTGGCCGAGTTCGGCGGCCAGGTTGGTGAGACGCTCGGCTTCGTCCCAGCCACCGGCTTTCGCACGCTTTTCGGCAAGCGCCGCCAACGCGAAGCCGTCGCCACGCCCGGCGGCGTGTACCGCCAGGCGCTCCGCCTCTGCCCACCGGCCGCGGTCTGCCCAATGCATGGCACAGATGCGCAGCTCGTCGCATCTCGCCAAATTCGAGTTGTGGTCCGCGCCGCGAAGGGCCAGCGCTGTGGCGTCCTCCCACTGATCAGCCTGCATACGCAGTCGGGACACCAGGCCCAATGCGTTATTGACGCCGAATTCTGCGGCTTGGAAAGCAATCCGCTCCATCAGTCGTGGGTCACGGAACGGATACAGCGCCCTCGCCAGCCACGCCAGCGTGCTGCCGTCGCCACGTGCGACGGCGCGGCGCCGCAGCCAGTCGGCTTCGGTCCTCCAACGGGGTGACATGGCCAGCAGCCAGGAGATCGCTTCGCTGCCGTCGATCTCAGCTGCCCGCCGAAGCAGGCGCCGCCCCTCCTCCAGCCGGCCGGTTTCAGCGAGTTGCCGACCGATCAACACCATTGATCGCGGACGGCCGGCGTCGGCAGCCTGCTGGGACAGGCGCCACCAGTCTCCACCGTTTGGGGCGGAGTAGAGAAGCCGCCAGCCAAGCACTTCAAACGCCGTCCCGTCCCCCAGGTCCGCAGCGCGCCGGGCCAAGCGCTTGGCCTCCGCGTGCCTCCCACGGCGCAGTTCGTGCAGGCTCAACTCCGCCAAGGCTCGGGTGTCGTCTAAGTTCGCGGCCTGTCGGTAGAGCAATACCGCGTGGCGTCCGCGTCCCCGGTCTTCGGCGGCTCTGGCCAGCTCGACAAGGTCAGTGGTGTGGTTGACGGCGGCTTCCCAGAATGAGCCGGGCGGGAACAGCGTTCGGCGCTCCTTGGCTCCTTGTTGTTCAAGGTAGTCGGCTAGACGGTACTGGTCGTCCGATGAGCGCATGCGGGTCAGCGGTGCTCGGGCACCGTGACAGAGCTGGCTGCAGTAGTCGAGAGCGTCCTGCTCCCAGTCGTCGGGGAGGTTGTCGTACTGATCTGGGGTGAGGTAGCCCGCTGCGCCCTCAGTGAGCAGTTTTTGCGGGAGCGCCACGCCGTGGCCGAAACGGCGAGCGTCCATCGCCACCTGAAGCACGGCCTTCACCGCAGGCTCGGCGGTCAGGTAGCGATCCATCAATGCCGGCGCTCCGGCGAGGAACTGTGTGATCTCGCCGCCAGTTGCCTGTTGTGCGGCCAGCTTCAGGCGGGGATCCTGGTGCACGCGGTCGTGCAGAGCTGCCAGGTCGGCTTCGCTGAACGTATCTGGCACGACAATGTGGTCGGCTAGGCCTGTCAGCAGGTCTTGTTGCTGGGTGAAGCGTGGTTCGGAGCCTGGCGACCGGGTGGTGAGTGCGTTCCAGTACTTCGGCCAGAGCGTGCCCAGGACCAATACGGGCGCTCGTTCGGGATCGGTGAGCACCGTCCGGAGAGCAGAGGTGATCGCCTCGGCGACCTCTGGTGCTGGGTCGTGGAGGTAGAACTGCGCCTCGTTCAGCCAGATCACCGTGCCCGGGCTCACGTGCTTGATGCCTTCCACGGCCGCAGTGGCACGGGCGGGATCGTACGGGTGCCAGAGGCGCCAGTCGTCCGGAAGGTACGTCAGGGCTTCGAAGCAGGTGCGGGTCTTGCCGGTCGAGGATCCGCCGACCAGCGTAACCATGGTGCTGGTGCCGGCTACAGCCTGGGCGACGTAGGCGGCGAGTGCGCGGTCATGGTCCCGGGGCACGTACTGAGTCAGAACCGGTAGACCGCCCGCGCTTCCCGGTGGAGGGTCCACTACACGGTGAACCTCCAGTGCCAGCGGGTCGGCCGAGCGGATCGGTGTGCCGCGGTTCGTTGTCGTACCGGCCGGAGGATCGCTGTCGGCGGTGGCCAGGATCAGGCGGCGGAGCGTGGTGAACGTGCGATGGCGGTTGTTGTCGGGACGGACCATGGTCGAGTGGGTTCCGGGGAGCGCCGCTGCGTCGGGGAACGTGCTTTGCGCCGAGGCGGGCGGGACGATGTTGTCACTCTCCCCCGCGTAGACCGAGAACGGGATCGGGCAGCTGCGGTCTGTCAGCCCTTTGGCGTTGACGACGTCGCGCAGCACCGTTCGCTGGGTGTACGCGATCTGCTCGTTCAGCGGTCGCAGCTGCTTTTCTTGCGGATGACCGACGAATAGCCGCTGTCGCAGCGAGAGGAAGAACTCGGATCCGTTGTTCGGGCACGCGAGCAGCACGACGCGGCGGATTCGCGCGAGGTCGGCACCCCGACCCTCCGTAAGCATCCGGGCAAGGAAGCGCTGGGTGATCAGACCGCCTTGGCTGTGCGCGGTCACCATCACGCGCTGGTAGCCGGCCGCTTCGGTATCCAGGAACTCCTTCAGGCTGTCCGCGACGGTGTCGAAGCTGGGGATGGCCTTGCGGGGGTCGAAGCGCTTCAGCGCCGTGGCGTATCCGAAGGGCAGGACGTCCACGAAGCCCAGCGCCGGGTCGTCCTTGATGAGCTTGCACAGCGGATCCCACATGGCCGGGCTCGACTTGATGCCGTGGATCAGCACCACAGCCAGCTTCCGCTCCGCGTCGGCTTCCACCAGATCCACCAGCCCTCCCGCCCTCTCAGCCTCGACGTTGCCAGGTTAGACAAGTCCCGACAATCTTCGCGCGGCTTCCCCATACTCATCCCGAATCTACTTCCGCGCTACGGGTCCCGACTCCCGCGGGCAGGAATAAGTCACGAAGGTGTCGCGCAGCGGGAAAACGATCACGAGCGTCTTCTTCCGCCTCCTCGCCCCCTGATACCTGGCGAAGCTCAGCTGGGAGGTCGACGCGATCGAGCTGAGCCCTGTCCAAAACCGCCACACACAGGGAG
>JABFXP010000426.1 GCA_013361685.1 Catenulispora sp. | reverse complement strand
CGCCGACTCCGCGCTGCCGAACCGCCGGTCCCGTCCGCCGAAAGCGGCCAGCGCGGCGACGAACTCCCGGCGCCCGAAGTCAGGCCACAACACGTCGGTGAACCACAGCTCGGCATAAGCGCTCTGCCACAGCAGGAAGTTGCTCAGCCGCTGCTCCCCCGACGTCCGGATGACCAGATCGACATCAGGGGTCTGCGGATGGTCCAGACACGCGCCGAGCATCTCGGCGCACACGTCTTCCGGATCCAGCCGCCCCGCCGCGGCGTCCCGGCACAACCGGGCCGCCGCCAACGCCAACTCGTCCCGTGCCCCGTAGTCCACGCACAGCGTCAGGACCAGGCCGTCGTTCGCCGCCGTCAGCCGCTGCAACTCCTGCAACTGCGCGGACACCGGAGCCGGCAGGCGGTCCAGGCGCCCGGCCCAGCGGAAGCGGACGCCGTCGCGGTGCCAGTCCCGCGCCTTGGCGCACGCCACCTGCCGGATCTCCTCCAGCACGGCTCGGACCTCGCCCCGGTCCCGCCGCCAGTTCTCGGTGGAGAAGGCGAACAGCGTCAGGTGGCTCAGACCCGCGGCGACCGCGCCGGCCACCACCTCGACCAGCGACGCCACCCCGGCGTGATGGCCCGCGGCGCGCGGCAGCCCGCGCCGCTCGGCCCAGCGTCCGTTGCCGTCCATGATCACGGCGACGTGCCGCGGCGACGGCGGCCGGGCCGCGCCGGACGCTCCGGACAGTCCGCGATCAGGCATCGCAATCCCCCTCCAGTCAGCGATCAAGAGCTGATGCCGAGGTGATTCCGCGCCCGGGACGAACCATCCGTCACAACACTCGTAATGATGAACAATTCGCCTGAATCGTATCGACACGGCGGAAACGCGGAATCGTTGTGACGCAGAGCTCGACGACAGGGAGGGGCCACCATGACCGAGCGGCGAGGGCGGACCGGAGCGGTGAGATACGTCGGCGACGTCGTGGACGCCTCGACGGACTGCCTGCGGCAGGTCGGCGGATGTGTGGAGGAGATGCTCGACCGTGCCGACGGGTTGCGGGGGTCGGTGAGCCGCGTGGCGCGGTGCGTGCTGCGGCCGGGCACAGGCGGCGGTGCGGGCGAGTCGACGGTGCAGGAGCAGCTCGACGAGCTTCGGGCGCAGGTCGCAGACCTGGCCGAACGCCGCGACGCCACGTGCGGGGCCGCGCCGGACGGCATGACGGACGGCGCGACGGACCCGGAGTGACCACGTCCCCCGTTCCGACCGTCCGCCACCGCAGGCTCCTGGTGGCCCGGCTGGTGGCTCTGCTCGCCGCCGATGCCGTCCGCGGCGAGCAGGCCGAGCAGCCACCTGCTCCGCTCGCTCCACCGAACGCATCAGGACCCACAGGCTGCACCGGGCGCACCACCGCCACCGGCCGCGAGCACCAGCGCGCCGTCCGTATCAAAAGCCTGATGGAGCAGCTCGGCCCCTTCTACGTGAAGGTCGGCCAGATCCTCGCCACCCGCACCGACATCGTCTCCGCCCCGCTCGCCGCCGAACTGGCCGGCCTGCACCGGTCCGTCACCGCCGCGCCGTTCGAGACCTTCACCCCGGTCCTGGACGCCGACCTCGGCCCGCACTGGCACCGGGACCTGCACGGCCTGCACCGCGCCGCCCCGGTCGGCTCGGCGTCGCTGGCGCAGGTCTACCGGGCCGGCACCGCGGACGGCGGCACCGCCATCGTGAAGATCCAGCGCCCCGACGCCGCCGCGCTGGTGAACGCCGACCTGGCGGACCTGCGCCGGGCCGCCCGCCTGGCCGGCCGCTGCCTGCCGCGCCTGGACGCGGTCCTGGACATCGAGGCCACCCTGGACGCGGTGTTCGACGCCATGCGCCCGGAGCTGGACTTCCGCCTGGAAGCGGACAACATGGACCAGGCCCGCCACGCCGCCGCCGGCTTCGACCTGATCGACGTGCCGACCGTCACCCGCGCCACCCGCAGAGTCCTGATCCAGTCCACGGCCCCCGGCGTCGTCATCGGCTCCCCCCGGGCCGCCCTGCTGCCGGCCCGGCTGCGAGCCCGGATCGGCACCCAGCTGCTCACCTTCATGTACCGGGGCTACTTCCGCGACCGGACCTTCCACGCCGACCCGCACCCCGGCAACATCCTGGTCCACGACACCGGCGCGACCGTCATCGACTGGGGCATGGTCGGCCGCCTGGACCGCGGGCTGAGCTCACACGGCCTGTTCATCCTCACCAGCCTGGCCCAGAACGACGCCGCCGGCCTGGCCGACGCCTGGATCGCGGCCGGCCGCCGCACCCCCTGGGCCGACGTCCAGGCCTTCCACGACGACATGGCACGCCTGGTGCCCCGGATCAGCGCGGCCTGCCTCCAGCACCTCGACTTCGGCACCGCCCTGACCACCCTGCTGCGGCACTCCGCACGCCGCGGCATCCGCGCCAACCCGATGATCGGCCTGCTCGGCAAGTCCTTCGCCAACATCGAGGGCTCGGTCCGCGCCATCGCCCCCGAACTGTCGATCACCGAAGTCTTCCGCGAAGCCCTCGCCGACACCGTCGCCGACCTGGCAGGCGAGCTGGCCGCCCCGGAACAGGCGCTGCGCACGGCCCTGGAGCTGATGGCGGTCTGGACCTCGGCGCCGGGCCAACTCAGAACCCTGCTGAACGACGTCTCCGGCCACGACGCCACCGTCCGCGTCGGCCTGCTGCCCGGCCACGGCATCGGCGGCGAGGGCGCGGGCACCCTGGCCCGGTTCCGCCCACAACTGCTGGCGGCGGCAGCCGGCGTCTGGCTACTGCGCCGGGAGTCCCGCCACCTGATGGAGCGATGGCATGAAATACGACGCTGAAACCCGGCCCCACCCTCAGAACCTTCAGGCGCACGCCTATTGCCCCGGTGCTGATAGCTGTACCCTGATACCAAGCCACCCTCGCTGACGACGTCGGAATCTTGGCCCCTCCCGGTTGGATGCGCTATGGCGAACTCAGAACCCCCGCACCGGCGTTCGCACGCCGCACCGGGATTCACCGCGCTCGGCGGCCCCGGGGGGATGCCCGGCCCAGGCGGCGATTTCAGCATGATGACATGGTCGGTCCGGGGCGGAATGGTCCTGTCCCTGGGCGGCGAGCTGGACATCGCGACCGCCTCCCTGGTGACCGACCGGGTGCGGGCGCTCGTCGCCGAAGGCCACGTGCGCATCGTGCTCGACCTGGCGCATCTGGAGTTCTGCGACTGCTCCGGCCTGCGGGCCCTGCTACGAGTGCAGCGGATCGCGACCGAGGCGGGCGGCTGGGCACGGCTGTCACGGGTCGGCGACATGATCCGCCAGATCATCACACTCACCGGGCTGCGTGACGTCATCGTCTGCTACGACAACGTGTCGGCAGCCATCGCGGTGCGCGGCACCACCGTCGAACGAGGAGCTGCGCGAAGCTAAGAGGCCGGGCTCGCTGCCCGGCCTCCAGCACTGCGATCCATCGACGGATCAGCTCCCCACCAGCGCCTCAAGGCGCTCCTCCGAATCAACAGCCTGCTCGCCGGCATCCGCCGCCTCACCAGCACCACGCCCCGGCCGCGTCACCGCCACCAGCACCGCCATCCCGGCGAAGATCAGCGCGGACACAAGGCCGATGACGTGCAGACTCGTCGTGAAAGCGGCGCGCGCCGTGTGCAGCAGCGGTTCGGCCTGCGCAGCGGGCAGCCGGCCACCGGCGGCGAGGGCACCCGCGAGGGAGTCGGACGTGCCATGAGTGGCACCGCGGTAGACCGCCGCAGCGGTGGCGCCGAGCAGGGCGAAGCCGAGCGAGCCGCCAAGATAGTTGCCGGTCTCGGACATCGACGCGGCCGATCCGGCGCGCTCCGGAGCGACACTGCTCATCACCAGGCCGGTACCAAGGGCGAACAGCGGACCGGTACCCAGGGCCAGCACGGTGATGCCGATGATCAGCAACGGCAGGTCACCACGGTCGTGGACCAGGGTCAGCAGCAGCGGGCCGACAGCAGAGAGCGCCAGGCCCGCCGCGATGGCACTCGGCGGCGTGAGACGCCGGGTGAGCTGCGGGGCGAACATGGTGCCCCCCGCGACGCCCAGGCCCATGGGGGCGAGCAGCAGCGCCGAGGCGATCGACGAGCGGCCCAGCACACCCTGCAGATACTGCGTCACCAGCAACCCGGTGCCCGCCATGGCGATACCGGCGAAGACCAGCGCGATCAGCACCGCGCTGAACGAACGGTTGCGCAGCAGCCCGAGGTCCAGCAGCGGCGCCGGCATGCGAAGCTGACGGCGGACGAAAGCAGTACCGACAGCCGCACCCACCGTCAGCGCCACCACCGGCACGACGACAGTGTGCGCGACCGTGAGCTGCTTGATCCCGTAAACGATCGGCATCACCGCCGCCAGCGACAGCACCACACTGGTCGGATCCAGCCGCCCCGCCCGATCACTCTTGTACTCCGGCAGCAGGAACGGTCCGGCAACCGCCAGCAGCACCATCGGCGGCACCGCGGCCAGGAACACCGATCCCCACCAGAAACGCTGCAACAGGAACCCGGCCAGAACCGGCCCCAGCGCACCGCCGGCGAACTGACAGGTCGCCCAGGTGGCGATCGCTCGTCCCCGCTCACGAGCGTCGTGGAACATGTTCGTGATCAGCGCAAGTGTAGAGGGGGCCAGCGTGGCACCGAAGACGCCCAGCAAGGCCCGCACCACGATCAGCATCAGCGGATTCGTCGCGAACGCCGCCACCACCGATAACACGGCGAACCCACTGGCGCCGATCACCAACAGCCGACGCCGCCCGATCCGGTCCCCCAGAGTACCCATGGTGATCACCAGCCCGGCGACCATCAACCCGTAACTGTCGCTGATCCACAGCTGCTGCACATTGTCAGCGCCGAGATCGGCAGCCAAATGCGGTAGCGCCAGCAGCAGCGCCGTCATGTCCATGGCGACGATCAGGGTCGGCAGCATAAGCAGCGCCAGCCCCCACTTTGCCCGGTTGACCTGCATCTTCATCTCTCCTCCGGTTGATGTCTCACCCGGTAGTCGGAGTCACCGCCGCGGTCTTAACACCCACCCGCCGGCAAGTCCGAGAAAAAAGTTCCGCCGAGAGTGTCAAGATCGGTCAGACGGCTCCGACCACTGAGCGAGAGGGCCCAGAGAGCCCACCGACCACGAGGAGTGACGAGATGAAGTTCCTGATCAGCATGCACATCAACCCGGCCGTACTGGACGCCCTGACCGACGAGGAGAAGGCCGCGATCGGCGAAGGCCACGGCGCCTTCATGGAGTCCCTGAAGGCCTCCGGCGAGATGATCATGACCCAGGGCCTGGTCGACCCCTCCCAGGCCGCAGTGGTGCGGGTCCGCGGCAACCAGCCAGTGGTGACCGACGGCCCGTTCCTGGAGGCCAAGGAGTACCTGGGCGGCTTCTACCTGGTCGACGTCGAAGACAAGGCCCGCGCCCTGGAACTGGCCGCCCAGATCCCGGACGCCGCGATCGAAGGCCTCGGCGTGGAGGTGCGCCAGGTGATGTTCTCGGATGGACAATTGGAGGCATGACCAAACGCATCGAAGATCTGCTCCGCGAACTCAGCCCGCAGGTCCTCGGTGCACTGGTCCGCCGCCACGGCCAATTCGAAGGCTGCGAGGACGCCGTACAAGAGGCTGTCCTCGCAGCCGCCGTGCAATGGCCGGAACAAGGCATCCCCGACAACCCCCGCGGCTGGCTGACCACCGTCGCCTCCCGCCGCCTGATCGACCAGATCCGCAGCGAAAGCGCCCGCCGCGAACGCGAGGAACTGGCCTCGGCCGAGGCACCACCGGAAGACGTGCCCGACACCGACGACACGCTCCTCCTACTCTTCCTCTGCTGCCACCCCACCCTGACCGCCGCCTCCCAGATCGCCCTGACCCTCCGCGCCGTAGGCGGCCTGACCACCGCCGAAATCGCCCGAGCCTTCCTGGTCCCAGAAGCGACGATGGCAGTCCGGATCAGCCGCGCCAAACAACGAATCAAGGCCGCAGGCAGCTCCTTCCCCCTCCCCCCACCAGGCCCAGAACGCGATGAGCGCCTCCGGGTGGTCCTCCACGTCCTGTACCTGATCTTCAACGAGGGCTACACCGCCTCCTCCGGCACCGACCTGGAACGCGTCCACCTCGCCGACGAGGCAATCCGCCTCACCAGAATGGTGCACACCCAACTCCCATCCGACGGCGAAGTCACCGGCCTCCTCGCCCTCATGCTCCTCACCCACGCCCGCCGCACAGCCCGCACCACCCCAACCGGCGACCTGATCCCCCTGACCGACCAGGACCGCACCACCTGGGACCCAGACCTGACCACCGAAGGCCTGACCCTGACCAAAACCGCCCTCGGCACCACCGACCTGGGCCCCTACCAACTCCAAGCAGCCATCGCCGCCACCCACGCAGTAGCAACCACCGCCCAGGACACCGACTGGCGCCAGATCCACGCGCTGTACCTGATCCTGGAACGCATCGCCCCCAACCCGATGGTCACCCTCAACCGCGCAATCGCCCTGGCCGAAGTCGACAGCCCACAGGCCGGCCTGGCACTCCTGGCCCCCCTGGCCGAAGACGAGCGAATGGCCAAGCACCACCGGCTGCTATCGGTACGCGCGCACCTGCTGGAGATGGCAGGAGATTGCGACGCCGCATACGAGGACTACCGCCGCGCAGCCAAGGCCACCGCAAGTTTCGCCGAGCAGCGGTACTTGGAGGCTCGGGCCAAGCAGCTGCGGTAACTCACCGCCACGCGCGCTGACATCGGCAGAACCCGTAATCGCCACCGCCGCAAACCCCATCACCCAACCGCCAGCCGACAACACCGCGCACCCCACCACCCACCCGCCAACAACACTCCGCACCCCACCGCCCACCCAACCGCCAGCCGACAACACCGCGCACCCCACCACCCACCCGCCAACAACACTCCGCACCCCACCGCCCACCCAACCGCCAGC
>JABFXP010000869.1 GCA_013361685.1 Catenulispora sp. | reverse complement strand
GACCGCGAACGGCGCGCTGGTTACGCAGCAGGCTGATACGGGCTCCGCGCTGCAACGGTGGAGTGTCGGCTGATGGTTGATGGCTGACGGCTGCGGATGGTTGGTTGCGGGCCGGCTCGGCTAGCCGCATGTCGTTGTGCGGGTTTGCTGTTCCGTCGGATGGTTCGCCAGTTTGCTGCCGGCCGGTTCGCCGGTCGGCTGTTCCGCCGTGCCGCCGTTCCGGACCGGCTACCGGTACCTTCCTGCGGTGCGCATCTTGTTTACCTTCATCGGCGGCAGCGGACACTTCCAACCTCTCATCCCCTTTGCCCGCGCCGCCCAGGCCCGCGGCCACACCGTCGCGGTCGCCGGCGGCGCGGCCCGCCAGGCGGAGATCAAAGCGGCGGGGTTCGCGGCGTTCGCGACCAGCGAGCCCCGCCCCCGCCCCGCAGCCTCGGCGGAGCCCACCCTCGAACCGGTGGATCCGCAGGCCGAGGAGCGGCAGCTCAGGAAGGGGTTCGCCGGAACCGGGGCCCGTCGCCACGCCACCCGGATCCGCGACCTGGCACAGTCCTGGCACGCCGACCTGATCGTGCGCGACGAGGTGGACTTCGGCAGCGCCATCGCCGCCGAACTGCTCGGCATCCCTTGCGCCTCGGTGGTGATCCTCCCGACCGGCGGATTCCTGCGACCGGAAATCATCGCCGAGCCGCTGGAGGAACTGCGCGCGGAGTACGGGCTGGCACCTGACCCGCAGCTCAGCTGGCTCTATCAGGGCCCGCTGTTGGCACCGTTCCCACCCACGCTGCGTGACCCCGCGTTCCCCCTGCCGCCGACGGCGTTCCACTGCCGGAGCATCGACGCCGTCGAGAACGGCACCCCCACCGACCGACCACCGGCGGTGTACTTCTCCCTGGGAACCGTCTACGGAGTCAGGGAACTGATCGAGCGTGTTCTGGCCGGACTCGCCACCACCACGACGAAGGCACACGTCGTCGCGACCGTCGGCGAGCGCTTCGACCCCGCATCCTTCGGACCCCACCCCGACCGGATGCGCATCGAGCGATTCATCCCCCAGCAGGAGCTGCTCCCGGCCAGCGACCTCGTCATCTCCCACGCCGGATCCGGCACCCTTCTCGGCACGCTCGCCCACGGCTTGCCCTCACTGCTGCTCCCCATGGGCGCCGACCAGACGCACAACGCGAAGCGCTGCGAACAGCTCGGTGTCGCACGCGTGCTCGATCCGCTCACGGCCACCCCGGACGCGGTGTCCGCTGCCGTCGACACGCTGCTGAACGACCGTTCGCACCGCGCGGCCGCCGATCGGATCCGGCAGGAGTTCAACGCCCTGGCCGGTCCCGAAGCCGCAGTGCGAACGTTCGAACAGGCCTGACGCTCATGCCGCCGAGTCCAGGACCGCAACCCGGGCGGCTCGCCAAGCGTGCCGTCACCCGTTGGCACCGTTCAACGAGCCCTGCGGCATAACGGGACCGACACTGGCGTGCATGACCAAGACCCGCATCACCTGCGCCGTTCTGGGCGTGATCTGCCTCGTTGCCGCAGCGCTGATGGCCTGGCTGGTCACGCCGAAATGGGTGGCGCGGGTCCCCAGCGACCACACCGTCGACCGTACGTACGAGGGCACGTTCAAGAGCCTGCTCGATCCAGGCGTGCTGGCCCAGGGCAACCTGCAACAAGCGATCAAGAGCAACGTGCCGCTCACCGTCGTGCAGCACGTCCAGGTCGACAAGACCTCCGGCAACAAGGCCCTGATCAGCGACACGCGGACCACGTCGGCGGCTGGCGCCAAGGTCGAACAGACGAAGTGGGACTACGCGATCGACCGGCGCTCGCTCGAGGCGATCAGCAACCACCCCTCGGACTGGGTCGTCATCCCCGCCCAGGGGCTGACCGTGAGCTGGCCCTTCGGCGCCGAGAAGAAGAACTACCAGGGCTGGACGCCGGAGACGCGGACCACCACCCCGCTGACGTACCTGCGCGAGGAGAAGAAGCAGGGCATCACCACCTACGTCTACGAGGCCAAGGCCCCCTCGGCGAAGATCGTCGACGACCAGATCCTGGCGGTCCTGCCCAAGACGCTGCCCCTGGCCCTGCTCCGGCAGCTCGGCCAGGGCGGGGCGCTCCCGGCCGGCGAGGCCGCCCAGCTCGCGCAGATCCTGCCGCAGCTGCCCGAGTCGGTCCCGCTGGCCTACACCTTCCAGGACGACTCCACCTTCTGGGTCGACCCGTCCACCGGCCTGGTCATCGACGTGCACCGGACCCAGCAGCGGGTCGCCGGCATCGCCCTGCCGACCGGCACCGCCGTCCCGCTGCTCCCGGTGGCCGTCGCCGCCTACCAGGACACCGCGGCGAGCTCGCAGAAGGCGGCCGACGAGGCCCGCCACGGCCGCACGGTCATCCGCTGGCTGGGCGTGTACCTGCCGATCATCCTGCTCGCGGTCGGCGTCGTGCTGGTGCTGCTCGCCCTGCTGCTGCGCGGCCGACGCCGCCCGGCCGCCGCGGCACCGTCCGACGTGCCCCCGACCGGCGGCGGCGCGCACATGGATCAGGTCTGACATCCTTGCGGGGACTCGGCGACCCCGACCCCGTGAGGACGAAACCTTGTACATCGTGCATCTGACCTACATCGCCCCGCTGGAGCAGATCGACGCGCTGATCCCCGAGCACGCCGCCTGGCTCGACGAGCACTACGCGACCGGCGCGTTCCTGCTCTCCGGCCGCCGCGAACCCCGCACCGGCGGCGTCATCCTCACCGCCGCCATGCCGCGAGCCGACCTCGACGCCATCCTGGCCGGCGACCCCTTCGGCCGGGCGGGCGTGGCGGAGTACGAGGTCGTGGAGTTCCTGCCCGGCAAGACCGCGCCGGAGCTTGCGGCGCACCGCATCACGAGCTGAGGAATGTCCCGGACAGCGCGTCAGTCCACCGGAGTGAGCAGAACGACCGGGATGACACGGTCGGTCTTCTTCGCGTACTCGTCGTACAACGGGAAGATCTGCACCATCTGGGCCCACAGCGGCTCGCGCTCCTCATCGGACGCCACCCGCGCGCGGGCGGTGAACCGCCGCGACCCGACCTGCACCCCGACGCTCGGCTCCGCCAGCAGATTGAGGAACCACGCCGGGTGCTCGTCGGAGCCGCCCTTGGACGCGACGACCACGAAGTCCTCACCCGAGGTGCCGTAGATCAGGCAGTTGCGGCGCGGCGTCCCGCTCTTGCGTCCGGTCGTGGCCAGGACGAGGTTCAGCACACCGTTCGATTCGTGGCCCTCGGCGCCGTCGGACGCCAGGTACTTGCGGGTGTGTTCGGCGACCCAATCCCACTGCGAGTCGGCGGCGCGGTCCAGGTCAGCGGCGACAGCCATGGCGGCGGTCCTTTCGTGCACGGTCCAAAGGCAGTGCTCCGAACCTAGCCGGTGGGTGCGACAACCACCTAATGATCAGGAATCTGACAAACTCGTGGCGCGGCGATCGCGACGCCAGAGACGACAGAGACGACAGATAGGTGAGGACGATGAGCGGTGTGACGGTGGTGACCGGAGCGACCGGCAACGTCGGCGGGGCCCTGGTGGCGGCACTGAGCTCGGCGGGCACGCCGGTGCGGGCGGTGGTACGGGCCGAGGCCGACGCCGCGCGGGTCGGCGGCGGCGCGGGCGGCAACGTCGAGATCGCCCTCGGCGACCTGAACGATCCCGTGACGATGGCCGCAGCGCTCACCGGCGCGCAATCGCTGTTCCTGCTCCCTGGCTACGCCGACATGCCTGGCCTCTACGCGGCGGCCCGCGAGGCCGGAATCGCCCACGTGGTGCAACTGTCCGGCATGTCCGCGGCGAGCGGCGACACCAGCAACGCCGTCACCGAATACATGGTCCGCAGCGAACAAGCCGCCGCCGAGTCCGGCGTCCCGCACACCCTGGTCCGGCCCTCAGCGTTCATGACCAACGCCCTGCGCTGGGCCGGCCAGATCCGCGCCGGCGACACCGTCACCCTGCCGTTCCCCGACGTCGCCACCGCCTGCCTGCACCCGGCCGACCTGGCAGCCGTGATCGCCGCGGCGCTCGCCGACCCGGCCCGCTACGCCGGTCAGGTCCTGCTCCCCACCGGCCCCGAGGCCCTGCGCCCCGGCGACCAGGTCGCCATCCTCGCCGAGGCGCTGAACCGGCCCCTGCGCTTCGTAGGCCTCACCGACGACCAGGCCCGCGAGCAGATGGCCGCCGAAGGCACCCCGCAGCGCTACATCGACGCCTTCATGGACTTCTACGCCGACGGCAACCTGGACGAATCGCCGGTGCGCGACACCGTCGCCCAGGTCACCGGGTCCGCGCCCCGGACGTTCGCGACGTGGGCGGCGGAGAACGTGGAAGCCTTCGCGTAGGGCTGATCCTGCCGACCTGTCGGTTTACGGCCACCCGGCTTGCGGGACATCGACGGGCAGGGTGAGCACTTGTCCTGATCCCCGCGTCACCATCTCCGACGAGGTCATGCCCTGCCACTGTGCGGCGACGATGAACAGGTCGGTGCCCTCCGGGCCGCCCAGCGCGCAGGCGAAGGCGCCCCGGTCGAGTCCGACCGTCTGCAGGACCTTGCCGCCCTCCGCGACGCGCACGCAGCACCGGTTGGGGACGTCGGCGTACCACACGGCGCCCTCGGCATCGAGGCAGATGCCGTCAGGGACGCCGGTGCCGAGGTCGGCCCAGACACGGCGCCCGGACAGCGTGCCGTCGGCGGCGATGTCGAAGGCGACCAGGGCACTGCGATAGGAGTCGGCGACGATCAGCGTGGAGTTGTCGGCGGTGACGGCCATGCCGTTCGGGAAGGCGATGTCGTCGGCCACTTCGACGACCCGGCCGTCGGCCGCCGCCAGGGAGACCTGGCCGGGGCGGGCTTCTTCCCCGGCCATCGGGTTGAAGTCGGCGCCGTTCACGTAGGCGTTCCCGCGACCGTCCACGACGATGTCGTTCCAGCCGGGCCGGCCCAGCTCGGCATGCGTCACCAGGGTGCCGTCGGGCTCCCGTCGAAGGAGGAGGCCGTCGGGGGAGGAGACCAGGAGCATCCGTCCGTCAGGAAGCCATGCCGTGCACAGCGGCAGCGACTTCACACTCGCCACCGTCTCGCAGGCGCCGGCGAGGTCGATCGACAGCACCTCCCCGGCGAACCAGTCGGAGAAGTACAGCCGGTCGCCGTGCCATCTCGGCGACTCCAATAGCCCTCGACCTGATGTCAATGTTCGAATTTCACTCACAAGCTGACCCTTCGCTGCTCTACCGGACCATCGCGGCGTTCGGCGCGCGTGCGGCCGACCCTAACGTCAGGGTCCGACGATCCGCGGGAACGCAACGCGTTGCACCGCGAAACAAGCCTCTGACCTGCGGCTGATGGAACGCCGATGGCGCGCCGATGTCTTCGAGTGCTGATCGATGCCGGCGACGTGCGCCCCGAGAGCACAGCCGGGCAACTGTGGCGAAGTGACCTCACCTTCCGCATTCCGTGCGCTCGGATCGACACCCTTCTCGTCGCTGTCACTACCGTTGTTGTCGTCACCCACGCTTTCCTCGCGCTTGCCCTCGCCCTCGTCCTCACCGGCACCCGCACCGGCACCGGTCGGACGGGAGGATTTGCTCTCCGAGCTCGACGACCTGCTGGCCGCCAGCCGCGCGGGCGGCCGGATCGCCTGGCTGACCGGCGAGGCCGGCATCGGGAAGAGCACGCTGGTGCGGCGGTTCGCCGAGCGGCACGAGGGCCGGGCGCGCGTCCTCCTGGGGGCGTGCCATCCGGCGGCCGGGCGGGTCACGGGACAGGGGCCGTGGCGGGACATCGCCAAGCAGGCGGGGCTGGACCCGGACGCAGCGATCTGCCCGGCACGGATGGCGGACGGGCTCGTCGCCGCCGGGCCCGGACCGGTGGTGGTGCTGGAGGACGTGCAATGGGCCGACAGTGCGGACGTCGACATGCTGACCGCGATCGGGCGCCGGCTGGAGCGATGTCGGGCTCTGTTTCTCGCCACGTGCCGGGGTGGGCTGGCGCCGCCGGACCATGCGCTGAACGCGATGCTGGCGAGCTTGCCGGCGGACGCGGTGACGTACCTCGCCGTACCGCCGCTGTCGCCAGGCGCGGTGGCGGAGCTGGCGCTGCGTGCCGGACATCCGAACCCTGAATTACACCGTCTTAGCGGCGGGAATCCGTTACTGGTCAACGAGATCCTGGCCTCCGGGCCCAACCCCGGTGAATCATCACGTATAAGCACCCTGGCGGTATCTCGCATGGCCGAGCTGCGCCCCGCCGCCCGGGACGTGGCCCGCCTGGTCGCGGTGGCGCCGGACGGCGTGGAGCCGTGGCTGTTGGAGGCGCTGGGTGTAGGCGACGCCGAAGCCCCTGACGAATGCCTGGCCTCCGGCCTTCTGCTTCGACGGTCCGGGCAGATCGACTTCCGACACGGGATTCTGAAGCAGGTCATCCACGACCTGATGCCGCTGTTCACCCGCCGCACGTTCCACCGCGATCTGCTGCGGGCACTTGTCTCCCACTCGGACCGACCCGGCGTCACCCCCACCCGCTTGGTGCACCACGCGATCGGCTGCGACGACAGCGAGATCATCCGACGGCACGCCCCCCGCGCGGCTCGCGACGCAGTGGCCACCGGTGCCCGCGACGAGGCGATCCGTCTGTACGAACTGGCATTGCGCCACACTGATCCACTCGACGGGACCAGTCGCGGCGAGCTACTGGACGCGCTGGCCGAACAGGCCTACCTCAGCGGCGAACTGCGCAATGCCTGCTCAGCCGGACGAGACGCGGCAGCGGCTTGGGAAGCGGCCGACCGTCCCGACCGCGCCGGCCCGGCGTACCGCCGCCTAGCCCGCGCACTGTGGCTGACCGGCAACCGAACGGCCGCACAAGACGCTGCTCGCCGAGCGGCCGAGCTCCTCACGGACCAGGGAAACGCGACCCAACTCGTGCTGGCCCACGCAGAACTGTCCCACCTAGAGGCCTTG
>JABFXP010000699.1 GCA_013361685.1 Catenulispora sp. | reverse complement strand
TCGGTCCGAAACCCGGTTCAGCGCTCGGTTCGACGCTCGAATCGGCGCTCTGAGCAGGGCTCGGGTCCGCAGCGGGTTCCCCGGCCCGGGCCCTGGCCACCTTCCGCAGCTCCCGCACCACCCCGGCCAGCGCCTCGACCTCCCGCCGGAACACCACCGCCGGATCGAGCACCATCTCCCGGGCCCGCCGCTCCACGTCCGCGACCAGTACGGCGGCGTCGCCGTCCGGCCGCGGACGCCGCTCCCGATAAGCCCGCTGCCGACACCCCGCCGAGCAGTACACGGCCCTGCGCCCGCGCGCTCGCGGCGGCAGGCGCGCCCCACACATCGGGCACCTGCCGCCGTCCGTCATCCGGGGGACCCCATTTCCGTAACAGCCTTCTCGCCGTTACGGAAACACTAGCCGATCAAGGGGCGGCATCCACGAGCATCGGCCGTTCCGTCCCGGCCCCCGCCGACGCCTGCGCCTGGGCCTGCGCCCGGACCAGCGGCCCGCGCCGCAGCAGCACCCCGCCGACCACCGCCCCCAGCGCGAAGAACCCGGCGCACCACCAGAACACCGTCGTGTAGCTGTGCACTGCGGCAGCCTGCAAGAGGGCCGGCGACGGCCGCCCGTGCACCCGCCCGGCCAGGTAGTCGCTGCTCGCCCCGGCCGCGATGGTGTTCAGCAGCGCCGTGCCGATCGACCCGCCGAGCTGCTGTCCGGTGTTGATGCTCGCCGAGGCCACCCCGGCGTCGCGCGGCGCCACCCCGTAGGTGCCGGTGGCGGCGACCATCCCGAAGATCAGGCCCATCCCGGCCCCGGTCACCATCAGCGGCCCGAGCAGCGCCGAGGCATAGCCGGAGTCCACACCGATCCGCGTCAGCCAGACCATCCCGCCGGCGTTGAGCAGCATCCCGCCGACGACCATCGGGCGCGGCCCGATCCGCGGCAGCAGCTTGACGTTGCCGACGTTGGCCATGACGCCGCTGCACGCCACCAGCGGCAGCATCGCCACGCCCGAGCGGACCGCCGAATAGCCGAGGGTCACCTGCATGTAGTACACGAGGAACAGGAAGACGCCGAACGTGGCCGCACCGCTGATCAGCACCGTGAGATAGGCGCCGGCCCGGTTGCGGTCCAGCACGACGCGCGGCGGGAGCAGCGGGTGCGCGGCCCGGGACTGCCAGCCCGCGAAGGACGCCAGCAGCAGGCCGCCCGCCACGAGCAGCACCCAGGTCGAGGGCGTGCCCCAGCTGTGCGACGCGGCGTTGGCGAACCCGTAGACCAGGCACAGCATGCCGCCGGACACCAGGACCACGCCGGGCACGTCCAGCCGCCCGCCCGGCGTCTTCGGCTGCCGGCCGACCAGCAGCCCGCCGCCGATGATCGCGACCGCGGCGAACAGCACGTTGATGTACATGCACCAGCGCCACGACAGCGACGACGTCAACGCCCCGCCGATCAGCAGGCCCAGGCCGCCGCCGGCCGCCGCGACCGCGCCGTAGACGCCGAACGCCTTGGCCCGCTCCTTGGGGTCCCGGAACGTGGTGGTCAGCAGCGACAGCGCGGAGGGCGCCAGCAGCGCGCCGAACACGCCCTGGCAGGCGCGCGCCGTCACCAGCATGGAGAAGTCCACCGCCGCGCCGCCTACCGCGGAGGCCGCGGCGAAGCCGGCGAGCCCGGCCAGGAACGTGGTCTTGCGGCCGATCAGGTCGGCCAGCCGCCCGCAGAACAACAGCAGCCCGCCGAAGGACAGCGCGTAGGCCGTCACGACCCACTGCCGGTCCTCGGCCGAGAACTTCAGGGCGCGCTGCGCCGAGGGCAGCGCGAGGTTCATCACCGTCAGGTCGAGCACGACCATCAGCTGGGCCACGCCGATGACCGCGAGGATCAGCCACCGTCTCGGGTCCGCGGTCGTCGTGGCTTCATCATGGTGAACTGACACGATCATCTCCTTCGCCGTCGAGGTCTGGGAGGACGCCGTGAGCGTCTCCGTCGGACACCAGACGACGGCTCGCCGCCGCGCGTGACAGTCGTGGCGGTGTGACGTGGACCACTGCCGGAGGATGTCACAGGGCGCCGAGCAGGGACGTCTCATGCGCATGACGACCGACCCCGCGACCGCGAGCTTCGTTCAGCATCGCAACCTGTTGTTCACCGTCGCCTACGAGATGCTCGGCTCGGCCACCGACGCCGAGGACGTGCTGCAGGAGACCTGGCTGCGCTGGACCACGGTCGATCTGGAGACCGTGCGGGACCGGCGGGCCTTCCTGGTGCGGATCGTGACCCGCAAGGCCCTGGACCGGTTGCGCGTGCTGGGCCGCCGCAAGGAGTCCTACGTCGGGCCCTGGCTGCCCGAGCCCCTGCTGACCGCGCCGGATGTGGCCGAGGACGTGGAACTCGCCGACAGCGTCTCGATGGCGATGCTGCTGGTGATGGAGACGCTGACGCCGACCGAGCGCGCGGTGTTCGTCCTGCGGGAGGTCTTCGACCTGGACTACGACGAGATCGCCGAAGCCGTCGACAAGACCCCGGCCGCGGTCCGGCAGATCGCGCACCGGGCGCGCAACCACGTCGCCGCCCGCCGCCCGCGCGGCGCGGTCAGCCGGGCCGAGAGCCGAGCTGTGCTCGAGGCGTTCCAGAACGCGGTCGAGACCGGCGACCTGCAGAAGCTGCTCGACATCATGGCGCCCGACGTCGTCACCCTGAGCGATGGCGGCGGCGTGCGGCACGCGCTGCTGCGGCCGGTGGCCGGGGCCGAGAAGGTGGCCCGGCTGGTGGCCGCGCGCTGGTTCTCCTCCGGCCTGCCGCGCTCGGTGGCGCCCGCGCACGTCAACGGCGGGCCGGGCCTGCTCGTCCGGATCGGCGGCGAGGTCGACAGCGTGGTGGCGTTCCGGCTCGACGACGGCCGGATCAGCGGGCTGTACGTGGTGCGCAACCCGGAGAAGCTGGCGTGGGTGGAGCGGGAGACACCGGTGAGCCGGTGACCGCTCCGCCCGGAGCGGTTCGAAGCGAGCTGAAACGGCCCCGGGCGACCTGGGTCGCCCGGGATCGCGGGCCTACTGCCCGTGCATCAGGTTCACGACATCAGCGGTCTGGTCGGCCGGCGGCGCCGTCGCCGTGACCGGGGTGCCCCAGGCGCTGTAGGAGATGTCGCCGCTCACCGTGCCGGCGTTGGTGTCCTCGCTGAACTTGACCGTGACCGGCAGGCCGTCGGCGTCGATCCACAGGTCGTAGGTCGCCTTGGTCACGCCGCCCTGCTTCATCGTGGTGTTGAGCGCGTCCAGGTCCGCCTGGGTCAGGCCGGAGGCCGCGGTGGTCGCCTTGACGACGTCGTCGGCGGAGACGTCGCCGACGTAGTGCAGCGCCTGGACGCCGTTGTGCTCCTCGGTGCCGACCATCTTCAGGTCGGGCGAGGCGAGCAGGGCGTGCAGCTGCGCGCCGGGATCGTTGTTCTTGGCGAGGTCCTTCATGAAGCTGAAGGACTTCAGCTCCGGGATGGTCGCGATCTCGGCGAAGTCCACCTTCATCCAGGCCTTGCCGCCCAGGGCGCTCTTGAGCTCCGCGTTCTTGCCGACGTTCAGGTAGGCCACGGCGCTGTCCATGCGCATCTCCATCTGGCCCATCGCCGCGAGCTGCGAACCCACCTGCGGGTTGTCGGACGCCATGGAGACGGACAGGTCGGCCTTCACCGCCCCGCCGTAGGAGATCGCGCCGTCGGCGGTCTCGTTCATGGAGGGCAGCTTCACCGCCATGTGGACCTTGACGGTCTGCTTGGCCGAGACCGCCTGCGTGGTCTTCGCCACGACCTGCGGCGCCGGCATCTTGGCCAGGACGGTCAGCGCGTCGGCCCGGGCGCCGGCCGCCGCCGGACCGGAGCCGGGGGAACCGGCCGCGCCGGTGGTGCCGCTGGACGAGCAGGCCGTGCCGGCGAGTGCGAGGGCTGCCATCGCGGCGAACCCGGAAATACCCCGCTTGTACTGCATGAAGATCCCCTACCCCAGTCGACGAGAACTGCTGTCGGCATCGTAACGCCACGCGCCGGGGACCCGGCCCGGAGGCTCTTGTGAGTTCGAGCGGCCCGACTTACGGTGCGCGGCGTGACGTCACTGCCGATGGTCGGGCACGTCCGCGAAGAGGACCTGCCCTGGGTATGGATCGACAAGGTCGGACTGCAGGTGCTGCGGGTCGACGCCGACACGGGGATCTGGGTGGTGCGCAACCGCTTCCGGCCCGGCGCCCGGGTCCAGCGGCACCGGCACACCGGGCCGGTGCACGGGTTCACGATCGCCGGATGCTGGCGCTATGCCGAATACGGCATCGACTATCCGGCGGGGACGTTCGTCTTCGAGCCCGCGAACTCGGTGCACACGCTGGTCGTGCCGGAGGAGAACACCGAGCTGACGGACGTGGTGTTCGTCATGGAGGGCGCGAACCTGAACCTGGCGGAAGACGACTCGGTGGAGTCGGTGACCGACGGGACCAGCACGCTGGCCGCGTATCGGAAGCTGTGCGCGGCGCAGGGTTTCGAGCCGCCGGACGGAGTACTGGGGTGAGGTCGTGAGCGCGGACGATCAGGCAGGTCCGGACCTCGCCGCCTACGCCGCCGAACACGGCGTGCGGCGCGTCGCCACACACGCCGGCGTGGTCGCGGTGTCCGGCGACCCGGCGAGGTTCTGCTCGGGACGCGGCGTGCTGGTCACGGACGTCCCGCCGGAGGACGGCGTCCCCAGAACGCTGCTGCACTCCGATCCCCCACAGCACCCGCGCTACCGGCGGCTGGTGCAGCCCGCGTTCGCGCCGCCGGTGGTGCGGGCGCTGGAACCGGCGATCCGGCAACGGGTCCGGGTTCTGCTGGACGCCGTCGAGCCCGGCGTGCCGTTCGACGCGGTCGCCCGGCTGGCCCTGCCGCTGCCGCTGGCGGTGATCGCCGAGCTGCTGGGGGTCGGCGGGGACGCGGCGGATCTGGAACGGTTCGCGGCGTGGTCGGACGCCGCCGTCCCCGGCGCGACCGAGCTGCCGGAGGCGGAGCGCAAGGCCCTGCTGGCGGAGTGTTTCGGCTACCTGGTCGGGGTCGCGAAGCTCCGGCGGGAGCAGCCGGGCGGCGCTTCGGACGTCGTGACCCGGCTGGCGTCGGCGACGCTGGACGGCGACCGGCTCTCCGACGCCGAGCTGGCGATGTTCCTGGTCCAGTTGCTGGTGGCGGGCAACGAGACGACCCGGCACGCGGTCTCCGGCGGCCTGCTCGCCTTCGCCGGGCATCCGGACCAGTGGCAGCTGCTGCGCCGGAACCCGGCCCTGATCCCCGCCGCCGTGGAGGAGGTGCTGCGGTGGACGGCGCCGGTGCGGCACTTCCTGCGCACGGTCTCGGAGTCCGGCGCGCACGTCGAAGGCTGTCCGGTGCCGGCCGGCGAGAAGGTGCTGCTGGACTACCGGGCCGCCGGGTTCGACGCCGGCGCCGCGTCCGCTTACCGCGGCGAGCATCTGGCGGTGTTCGACGTCACCCGCCGCCACAACCCGCACCTCGCGTTCGGCCACGGCCCGCACTTCTGCTTGGGCGCGCCGCTGGCCCGCCTGGAGCTGCGCCTCGTCCTGGAGGAGGCGCTGAGCCGTTGGACGCGGATCGAGACCGCCGGCGCGCCGGTGTGGAACAACTCGCCGGTGGTCTTCGGCCTCCGGGAGCTCATGCTGACCGTCTCCTGAATCCTCCCGGCGGCGCCGATTCACCCCCGGGGTGCCTCGATCGGGTGGACACCGGCGCGTCGCGGGTATCAGTCCCCTCGCGTGCTTCAGTTCGCTGCGATGCTGTGCTCTTCCAGATGAAGGCAGCACCCGATCGGGGAGGTCCGCGAGGTGCAACCGCTCCAGCCCGACGATCCGCGCACCGTCGGGCCCTACGTGTTGATCGCGCGCCTGGGCTCCGGCGGGATGGGACACGTGTTCCTGGGCCGCACGCGCGGCGGCCGGACCGTGGCGGTCAAAGCGGTCAAGCCCGAACTGGCCGGGGACCCCGAGTTCCGGCGGCGCTTCCGGCAGGAGGTGGCGGCCGTGCGGCTGGTGTCCGGGCCGTACACCGCGCCGGTGGTGGACGCCGACCCGGACGCGGCGATGCCGTGGCTGGCGACCGCGTACGTGTCCGGGCAGACGCTGCGCGCGGCGGTGGCCGAGGGCTGGCGGCTGCCGGAGGCCTCGCTGCTGGTGCTGGCCGGCGGGCTGGCCCGGGCGCTGGCCGAGATCCACGCCGCCGGGGTGGTGCACCGGGATCTGAAGCCCTCCAACGTGATGCTGGCGGTGGAGGGGCCGCGGGTCATCGACTTCGGCATCTCCCGGATGACCGCCGCCACCGACTTCACCCGCACCGACGTGGGCACCATCGTCGGCTCCCCGGGCTTCATGTCGCCGGAGCAGTCCCGCGGCCAGCAGCTCACCGGCGCCACCGACGTGTTCTCGCTGGGCACCGTCCTGGCCTACGCCGCCACCGGCCGCAACCCGTTCGGCCTCGGCCCGGACCACGCGCTGCTGTACCGGATCGGGCACGCCGCGCCGGACCTGGCCGGCGTGCCGGACCGGCTGGTGCCGCTGGTGCGCGCCTGTCTGGAGAAGGACCCGGCGCGGCGCCCGACGACCGCGCAGATCATCCAGCACACGGCGGCCAAGCCGGACGGTCCGTGGCTGCCGGCCGCACTGACGGCGGCGATAGCGCAGAACGCGGCCGAGATCCTGGACTACGAGGGCATCGCGGTGTTCCCGGAGCGGGACGAGCCCTCCGGCGCGGTGGCGGGAGCGGGAGCGGTGGCGGGTGCGGCCCTGGGCGCGGAGGCGGCCGAGCCCGGGACCCGCCGGACCCGGGTGGAAGCGCCGAGCCCGGAGACCCTCGTGCTGCCGCCGGAACACCCCCGGGGCCGGGCGCCGGAGCGCGTCGCCATCGGCGAGCCGCCGCCGGAAGGCCGGGGCGGCGGCGCCGGCTGGGTGGTCGGGATCCTGGCGGTGGCGGTCATCGCCGCCCT
>JABFXP010000772.1 GCA_013361685.1 Catenulispora sp. | reverse complement strand
AGCAGCCCGGCGCCGTGGGCGGCCTGGGCCAGGCTCTTGCCTGCCGGGCCGTCCACGGTGCGCGCGATCGCGATCAGGCGCGAGTGGCGCGCGCGGGCCCGGTCCGCGCCGTACTCGGCGACGGCCATGGCGGCCTTGGCGGGAGCGTCATCCGGATCCGGCGGCGCCGCGACCGCCGAGCCCGCCGGCGCCGGGCGCCGGAAGGCGGTGACGACGGTCAACGACGCGCCGCGCATCACGGCCTCGCCGGCCGCCACATCCAGCGCGGCGTCGCTGTGCCCGGTCTGGTCGTAGCCGACGACGACGGTGGTGTTCATCGTTCCTCCACGGGGATTCCAGCGTGCGGTGGTCACCTGCCACGACCACTGTCTCCGCCGGGCGCGGTGGAACGTCAGGGCTCGAAGTCCCGGGTCGACCGGGCCGGTCGGCCTGTCCGGGGCGGCAGGGACCGGTCCCGGGCAGCGCGGGCCGGTCCGGGGCAGCACGGCCGAGGCGGCCGAGCCCTCACGGCTCTTGACGACTTCTCACAGATCGACCCCGCGGCCCGCGTCGTCCGGTGCCGGTGCCGGTACCGGTACCGTCGCCCCGCTGGCGAGCGCCCGGGACATCCCGTCGAGCGCCACCTGCATCCCGGTCCACGCACGTCCGCCGTGGAACGGCCGCCCGGCGCGGAACTGGAGCGGAAGGTAGATCCCCAGCGCGGCCTTGCCCAGCCGCCACAGCGGCGAGACGCCGACGCGGTAGTCTCCGGGGGCTGATTCGTCGATGGAGACCGGATGCGCCGCGTCCCCCGTCTGCCGCAAGGGCACCTGCGCGAACGTCGCCTTGTCGTACATCTCCATCACGCACATGCTGGTCGGCGTGAACCGGCGCGGGCGGGGCACCGCCTTGGGCGCGAGGGCCGCGGCGATGTCGTCGGCCGCGGCGTCGGCCTGCAGGAAGGCCAGGAACGCCTGTTTCACCGGGAAGTCGCCGGCGTCGCCGGGGGCGTGGATCTCCGGGTGGCCGACGACGCGCCGGGTGGCCGGTTCGAGCGTCAGGAAGCCGCGGTCGTCGGCGGGCAGGCCGGGGTAGCAGACCGAGGCGGCGTAGGGCGGGAACGCGACCAGCAGGTCGAAGCCGTGCAGTTCGCCGTTGGTGAAGGCGGCCTCCCCGGCGCTGATCTTGTCCACGGCCAGTCCGGTGTGCCCGTCGATCCGGCGGTCGGCGAACTCGGCGGCCACCACCTGGTGCAGCCGCGGTCCGAAGGCCTGCAGATAGCCGTCCTCGCAGGTCGCCCAGCTGATGCGCACGGTGTCCCGGCAGCCGGCCTTGCGCAGCCAGGTGTCGAGCATGAACGCGATCTCGTACAACGGCCCGGAGCACTTGTTGTTCGGCGGCACCAGGAACAGGACCCGGCGGCGGTAGCCGGACAGGGCGTCGCTGCGCAGCTGCTGGAACCGGGTGCCCAGGGCGTGCAGCTGACCGGGGGTCCAGACGGCGTGGGCGTGCTCGGCCAGGCCCGGGACCTCCTGCGGGCGCATCGCCGCGCCGGTGGCCAGGACCAGGTGGTCGTAGGGCAGCCGGGTGCCGTCGGTGAGCGTCAGGGTCCTGCCGTCGGCGTCCAGATCCCGCGGCGCGCCGGGGTAGAAGGCGATGTCGCGCCGGGCCAGCGGCCGGTTCAGCGGGATGTGGAGCCGGTCTTCACGGCCGCCGAACGGCAGGTAGACCGTGTTCGGTGTGAACAGGAAGTCGGCGCGGTCGGCGACGAGCGCCAGCTTGGCCTTCTCGCCCAGCCGCTGCCGGAGGGTGAACGCCGTCTCCAGGCCGGCGAAGCCGCCGCCGACCACCACGACTCGCGCTTTCGCGGACATGGGAGGACTCCTCACGTCGGGCCCCGGCGAGCGGTGCGGCAGGAGGGTCGGCCCGCCCGGAGCGGGGATGCCGTATTCAGCGCAGCGCTTCAGGCGCCTGCGCGGCCAGAGGCTTTCGACCCCGGCTTTCGGCCCGGCTTTCAACCCCGGTACGAGCGGACTGTGCGGCGGCCGGTGATCGGCCGGCCGCGTCCGGACCGGCGAGCAGGGCCGTTCGGCCCGGACCGATGCGGTCGGCCGGCCCTGCCCGGACCCGCGCCGGACTGCTTGTCTGGAGGTGACGGCATCCCCGCCGTCCCACGAATCGACAAGGGGCGAAGCCATGAGACACCGGTTGGTCCTCAACGTGATGACGCCGGCCGAGAACGTGGTCGTCGTCCGGGCTGACACGCCCTTCAAGGAAGTCGCGCGCCGGTTGGCCGACCGCCGCGTCAGCGCGGTGCCGGTGGTGGACGACCACACCCGTGTCATCGGTGTGGTCTCCGAGGCGGATCTGCTCTACAAGGAGACCCGGCTCGAGCCGCGCAAGCCCTCGGTGTTCGGGGCGCGCCAGGAGGTCCGTGCCCGCGAGAAGGCGGACGCGGTCGTGGCCGGCGACCTGATGACCGCTCCGGCGATCACCATCGGCCCCGGCGACGACGTGGTGCGGGCCGCGCGGCGGATGGAGGACCACAAGGTCAAGCGGCTCCCCGTGGTGGACGAGGACGGCCGGCTGGTCGGCATCGTCAGCCGCCACGACCTGCTGCGGCCGTTCGTCCGGCCGGATGCGGAGATCCGCTCGGAGATCTTGCAGGACGTCCTGCTCAGGACGCTGTGGATCGACCCGCGTGAGGTGGACGTGTCGGTGGACGACGGTGTGGTCCGGCTGGGCGGCACCGTCGAGGCCCGCAGCGTCGCCGAGCTGGTCGGGCGCGTGGTGCGGCGGACCGACGGCGTCGTGGACGTCGTCAACACGATCGGATACCTGCGGGACGACTACGGCGACAAGCCCGCGCCGAGCGCGCTGCACGGCGTGTTCGAGCACCGTCGTCCGGGCAGCTGAGCGCCTGAGCCACTGATCAACTGATCAACTGATCACACACAGTCGTCCGGGAAGCAGAGCACTGGGGCTGCGGCGCGCGGCTTCCCGGCGGTGAGCGGGTGCGGCGGGACTTGGATCTCGCCGCACCCGCTTGGTCTGCGGACGGGTAGTGCGGACCTGCTGAGGATGAAGGGCCGACCTTTCTACCAACCGCGTTCCGCGTGGCGAAGCGCTGCTGATCTGGTCGACGTCAATCGGGGCGCCGAGCATGCGGGCTTCTACGCCCGCGGTTTTGCGCGGAGTCCGTCCAGGACGAGCGCGAGCATGCGGGGCGACCGGTCGTCGGGCCCGGATGCGGCGCGCCAGAGCGCGCCGGTGAGCTGGAGGAAATCGCCGGGGTCGGCATCGGCGCGGATGCTGCCGTCTTGCTTGCCGGCGTCGAGGAGCTCCGTGATCGCGGCGATGACCGGACCGTAGGTCTGCTGGGCGATTGCTTGGTGCGCGCCGGCGCCGAGTGCGTCGCCGAGGCCGTGCTTCCTTCGCATCGCCTCTACCAGGTCCATGGTCCAGTGCCGGAGCGCTTCGATGGGCGGCATCTGGGCGAGCAGGGCCGGCACGGTGTCGATGATTCGCTCGACTTCCTCCTTGTATACCGCGAGTACCAGCGCCTCGCGGGTAGGGAAGTTGCGGTACAGGGTGCCTGCGCCGACGCCGGCGCGTTGGGCGATCTGGTTCATCGAGGTGTCGCCGTCCTCGGCGAACGACTCGCGGGCGGCAGCGAGGATGCGCACGCGGTTCTCCCGGGCGTCTGAACGAACCACTGGACCCCTCTCCTTGCTAAGTGGAGAGCTCTCCACTACGGTAAATGGAGAGTTCTCCGCATACCGTAGAGGAGCATCATGCACTACATCAAGCTCGGCACCACCGGCATGGACGTCTCACCGATCGCGATCGGCGCCATGACCTACGGCGAGCCCGACCGCGGGCACCCCGTCTGGGCGAAGGGCGAGCAGGAGGCCCGTCCTCTCATCAAGCACGCGCTGGCGGCGGGAATCAACTTCTTCGACACCGCGAACATGTACTCGAACGGCTCCAGCGAGGAAATCCTCGGCCGCGCCCTCAACGACTTCGCCGACCGCGACGACGTGGTCATCGCCACGAAACTGCGCCACCCGATGCGCCTGGGCCCCAACGGCCGCGGCCTGTCCCGCAAGGCGATCATGACCGAGGTCGACCACTCGCTGCGCCGCCTGGGCACCGACTACATCGACCTGTACCAGATCCACCGCAACGACCACGCGACCCCGTGGGAGGAGACGCTGGAGGCCCTCAGCGACCTCGTGAAAGCCGGCAAGGTGCGCTACCTCGGGGCGTCGTCCATGCACACGTGGGAGTTCGCGAAGGCGTTGCACCTGCAGAAGCAGAACGGCTGGGCGCGGTTCGTGACGATGCAGAACCACTACAACCTCCTCGCTCGTGAGGAGGAGCGCGAGATGATTCCGCTGTGCCTGGACGAGGGCGTCGGCACGATCATCTGGTCGCCGCTGGCCCGCGGCCGCCTCGCCCGCGCCTGGGAGGAGGCCAGGTCGACGGCGCGCTCCGAAACCGATGGCGCTTACGCGGACATGCTTTACTCGCCCGAGCAGGAGGCATCCAACCGCGCGATCATCGACGCGGTGGGACAGATCGCGAACGCGCACGGCGTCAGCCGTGCGCAGATCGCGCTGGCCTGGCTGCGACACCAGCCAGTTGTGACAGCTCCCTTGGTCGGCGCCGGCTCGATCCAGCAGATCGACGAAGCAGTGGCCTCCCTAGAGGTAAAGCTCACTGACGACCAGGTGCGCGCCCTACAGGCTCCCTACACGCCGCGGTACGACTGGCAAGGCATCTCCGATGAGACCGAGATGGAGGCAATCCGAAAGCGCGTCCCCGGAATGGCACTGTCGTGAGTCCCTGCGAAAACGTACTGGTTCGCCATGGCAACAGTGAAGGTGCAGTCACCACAGGCCTTCCACCGGGTTCAAGGTCGGCGTGTAAGCGGGGAGGTAGAACACGGTCAGCCACAGCCGTTCGGCGATCAGCTTCTTCATCGCCGCGTCATCCTCAGTAGTGGTGCGGATAGTGCGCACCTCGTGCGAACCGGTGGTGCCGACTCACATCCACGGATCCATCCCGTGCCAGGGGAACACCGCCCGCCGCGTCGCGAGGATCGCCCGGTCCACCGGGTCGCCGGGGTCGTAGCCGCTGTCCCACGAGCGCGGCGCCGGGTCGTGGCCGTCGGTCATGACCTTGACCGGGTCCTGGTCGGTGCGGTTCCGGGCGTACTCCAGCCACTCCTGCGGGACCGGGGTGTCCGGCGCGATCGGCCGTTCGGCGGCCTCGGCCAGCACGTGGGTCCAGATCCGCGGCACCACGTCGACCACCTCGTAACCGCCGCCGCCGAGGGCGACCCAGCGGCCGTGCGTGTGGGTGTGGGCCAGGCGGTGCAGACGCTCGGCCGCCGCGCGCTGGCCGTCCACGGTCAGCAGGAAGTGCGCCAGCGGATCCAGGGCGTGGGTGTCGCAGCCGTGCTGGGTGACCAGGATGTCCGGGGCGAACGCGGCCAGCAGCGGCGGCACCACGGCGTCGAAGGCCCGCAGCCAGGCCTCGTCGCGGGTGCCGGCCGGCAGCGCCACGTTCGCCGCGTGGCCCTCGGCGCCGGGCCCTCCGGCGTCCTCGGGCAGGCCCGTGCCGGGGAACAGGGTCCGGGGGTGCTCGTGCAGGCTGATCGTCAGGACCCTGGGATCGTCGTAGAAGGCGGCCTGGACGCCGTCGCCGTGGTGGACGTCGACGTCGACGTAGGCGACCCGGCTCGCGCCCTCGGCCAGCAGCCAGGCGATGGCGATCGCCGGGTCGTTGTAGACGCAGAAGCCCGAGGCGTGCGAGCGCATCGCGTGGTGCAGTCCGCCGGCGAGGTTCACCGCGTGCGCGGACCGTCCGGTCCACACGCTGCGGGCCGCCTCGACCGAGGCGCCGACGATCAGCGCCGAGGCCTCGTGCATGCCGGGGAAGTAGGGGTTGTCCTCGGTGCCGAATCCGTAGCGGACGCGTTCGGCGTGGGTGGCGTGCGCGGCGTGCCGGACCGCGTCGAGGTAGCCGGCGTCGTGGACCAGGCCCAGCAGCGCGTCGTCGGCGCCGGGGACCGGCACCGTCGCCACGCCGGGGCCGTCGAGGACCCCGAGGTGCCGCGCCAGCCGCATGGCCAGGTCGACGCGCACCGGGGCCAGCGGGTGGTCGTGGCCGAAGTCGTAGTCCAGCAGCCGGTCGTCCCAGGGCACCGTCACCACGGCGGTCATCGCATCCGTCCTTCCTCAGCGCCGCATGCCGGTGGCGGCGGCCCCTGCCCCCGCAAGACCGCCGCCACAGGCGTGCACGGTCAGGCCTTACCCGCCTTCGCCCCGTCCGTCTTCGGTCCGGCCGGCTTGCCGGCGGCCTGCTGTTCGGCGGCGCGGTGCTCGGCGACGACGTTGATCTTCCGGGCGGAGGCCTTCGGCGGCGGGGTCACCGGGACCCGCACGGCGAGGATGCCGCCGACATAGCTGGCGGTGATCTCGTCTTCCTTGGCGTTGGCCGGCAGCCGCACCGAGCGGCTGAAGGCTCCGTACCGGAACTCGCTGTGCCGCTTGTCCTGGCGCTCGGCGGAGCGCTCGGCCAGGATCGTGAGCGTGCCCTCGGAGACCACGAGCTCGACGTCGTGCTCGGGGTCGATGCCGGGCATCTCCGCGGACAGCACATAGGTGCCGTCATCCTCGAACCGGTCTTCGATCCGGATCGGGTGGAAGTCCAGCTTCGGACGCCAGTCCAGCATCCCGAACGGGTCGAAGAGGTCCCGCAGTTCGGGGATGGGCACGAACTGGTGACGGCGGCTGATCTCGTTCATCGGCGGTCCTCGCTTTCCATGTCGTCGGTGACACTTCCAGGCAACTCCCGCGAAGCGGCGCACAGCAGGGCCGAACGTCCCGGTTCGTCGGTCCATAAGGCCTTGGGCGGCCGGCCGGCCGAGGTGACGGCGCCGGCCTGGCCGGATCCGGGCACGGATTCACTCCGCCCGTGGCCGGCCCGGGGCCCACCCGCCCGGCGGCGGGGCGCCGCCGGG
>JABFXP010000005.1 GCA_013361685.1 Catenulispora sp. | reverse complement strand
GACCCTCACTCATTCGAGTGATTCAGGGTCACGTTTTGCCAAATTGTGCCCGGAGACCCTCCCCACTCTATTGAGTTCTCTGTTGAATTAGAGCACGCTGCACTGCTACACCCAACGTTTCTGACGACCCGTCAGGTGGTAGCACTCGATGACCTGCGCGCGCCCAGCCCGTCTCCGCCCCCCGAGCCACCGGAACAACCGGAACCACCGGACCCACCGGACAGCCACCGCGATCCTCGTTGCGGCCTTGTCGCTGACCCTGGGCGCGTGCGGCGCGCGTCTGTCACCGGACCAGAAGGCGGCGGCGATCGCCTACGGGCAGGGCGCCCACAACGGTGCCCAGAACGCCGACGGGTCGCAGACCTCCGGCTCCTCCGGCGGCACCACCACCGGCGGCGACGCCGCGAACGGCACCAGCGGCGGCACCGCCACCGGCGGCACGACGGGCGGCTCCACCGGAGGCGCGGCCGGCGGCACGACCGGCGGAGCCAGCGGCAGCACCGGCGGCACCAGCGGCGGCAAGACCACCGGCGGGACCACCGGCGGCAAGACCTCGGGCGGCACCACCGGCGGTTCGACCGGTGGCAGCAGCGGCGGCAGCACCGGCGGCTCGACCGGCGGCAGCACCGGCGGCTCCGGCGGCGGGAATCCGGGTGCTGATGCGTGCACCGGCACCGCGACCGGCTCCTCCGCGCCGGGCGTGACCGCCAACAGCATCAGCCTCGGCAACGCCAGCGACCTGTCCGGTCCGATCGGCGGCCTGTTCAGTTCGGCCGCGCAGGCCGTCCAGGCCTACGTCGCCTACTTCAACTCCACGCACGCCAACGGCATCTGCGGCCGCAAGCTCACCGTCCACTCCTACGACTCGCAGACCTCTGACAGCGGCGACAACCAGCAGACGCTGACCGCCTGCCAGTCCGACTTCGCCCTGGTCGGCTCGGTCTCGGCCTTCGACTCCGGCGGCGCGGCCTCGGCGGCGGGCTGCGGCATCCCCGACCTGCGCGCGGTGAGCACCACCCGGGCCCGGCAGACCTGCCCGGTGTGCTTCGGCACCGACTCCCAGCAGCTGCCGCTGGTCCCGCAGGTGCAGCCGGACTTCTGGAACAAGCAGATCCCGGGCGCCGGCACCAAGGCCGCGTTCCTCTACGTCGACACCGGCACCACCGCGCAGCAGGCCAAGTCCTGGGAGCAGGCGTACGCCAAGGACGGCTTCACCTGGGTGCTGAACCAGCCGATCGGCATCTCGGAGTCGAACTACACGCCGTACGTCGTGAAGATGCAGAACGCCGGCGTGCAGTACGTGCAGTTCCTCGGCGCCTTCCAGGAGGCCGCGACGCTCGCCCAGGCCATGCAGCAGCAGGGCTTCGTGCCGAAGGCCTTCGTGCTGGACCCGACCGGCTACGACCCGAACTACGTCCAGCAGGCCGGCGCGGCGGCGGACAAGACCTACGTCTTCAGCAACGCGGCGATGTTCGAGGAAGCGGGTTCGAACCCTGAGTTGCAGCTCTACACCCAGTGGCTGAAGCGGGTCTCCCCGGGCGCGACCCCGACCTACTTCGGGATGTACGCCTGGTCCTCGGCGGAGCTGTTCACCCGCCTGGCCAACCAGATCGGCCCGAACCTGACCCGCGCCGCGATGGTCGACGCGCTGAAGAACGTCCACAACTACACCGGCAACGGCATGTTCGCCCCGCAGGACGTGGGCGGCAAGACCACCTCGCCGTGCGCGCTGTTCATGCAGCTGAACGGGACCTCGTGGAAGCGGATCTCGCCGGGCTCGGGATGGACGTGCGGGAAGAACATCGACTCCGGCGTGAACTGACGACGGGGAAGGCACCGCGATGAACATCTTCCTCACCTACACCGTCCTGGGCTTCGTGATCGGGGCCTCCTACGCGATCGCCGCATCAGGACTCGTGCTCACCTACGCGACCACGCGGATCTTCAACGTGGCGCACGGCGCGACCGCGATGTTCATGGCGTTCGTCTACTGGGAGCTCGCCTACAACCAGGGCCTGTCCGACTGGCTGTCGGTCCTGCTCGTGGTGTTCGTGATCGCGCCGCTGTTCGGCGCGCTGCTGGAACGCTGGGTCATCCGGCGGGTCGCGGACGCCGGCGTCGGCGTGACGCTGGTCGTCACCTGCGCCGTGCTGGTCGGGCTGATCGGCGCCGCGGAGAAGATCTGGCCGCCGGGCGTGCACTCGGTGACCATGTTCTTCGCCGGTCACGGGGTGCGGATCGGCAAGGTGCACGTCTCCGGCAACGACCTGCTGACCATCGGCCTGGCGGTCGCGGCCGGGGCGGTGCTGTTCGCGTTCCTGACGTTCACCCGCACCGGCGTGGCGATGCGCGCCGCGGTGGACGACAAGGAGCTGCTGGCCCTGCACGGCGGACGGCCGCACCTGATGGCGGCGCTCGCCTGGGCGATGGGCTCCGCACTGGCCGCGCTCGCCGGGATCCTGCTGGTGTCGGCGCGCCCCAGCGACCTGAACTACATCTCGCTGACGCTGCTGGTGGTGAACTCCTACGCGGCGGCGATGGCCGGCCGGCTGACCAGCCTGCCCCGGACGTTCATCGGGGCCCTGGTCCTGGGACTGCTGAACGCCTACGCCTCCGGATACCTGTGGACCGGCACCGCGTGGACCGGGTTCCGCGAGGCGATCCCCGCGATCTTCCTGCTCCTGATGCTGTTGCTGATGCCGCAGGCCCCGTTGCGCGTCGGCCGGCTCTCCGGCGTCGCCGGGGTGCGGACCCCGGAACCGCGGCGGATCGCCATCGCCTCGGCGGCCCTGGTGCTGGCCGTGGTGATCGGCAACGCGGTGCTCAGCACCGTGAACGTGAACCGGATGGCGCTGGGGTTGTGCTTCGCGATCCTGGCGCTGTCGCTGGTTCCGCTGACCGGGTTCAGCGGATACGTGTCACTGGCACAGTTCAGCTTCTTCGGCGTCGGGGCCCTGACGGTCGCGAAGACGCACTCCTCGGCGCCGACGGCGCTGCTGCTGGGCGCGCTGCTGGCCGCGGTCGCCGGGATCCTGGTGGCGTTGCCGTCGCTGCGGTTGCAGGGCCTGTACCTGGCACTGTCGACGATCGCGTTCGCGCAGATCATGGACTCGATGGTGTTTCAGAACCCTTCGCTGGGCGGGTTCGGCGGCTCACTGCGGACCAAGCGGCTGGACCTGTTCGGCTATCGGTTCACGTCCGACAAGGCCTACGCGCTCCTGGCCGCGGCGGTGTTCTGCGTGATCGGGATTCTGGTGATCGGCCTGCGCAAAGGCCGGTACGGCAGGATCCTGATCGCGCTGCGGGATTCCCCCGCCGCCTGCGCCACGCTGGGCCTCAACCCGCGGCTGGCCCGGGTGGCGGTGTTCGCCGGATCGGCGGCGATCGCCGGACTCGGCGGCGGGCTCTACGCCGGCTTGCAGAACCAAGTGGGCAGCACGAACTTCCAGTTCTTCAACAGCCTGCCGCTGCTGCTGATCGTGGTGTGCGCCGGGGTGACCTCGGTGAGCGGGGCGCTCCTGGGCGGGATGCTGCTGATGGCGCTGAACAGCTATCCGAGCACCCAGGCCTATCTGTTCTTGATCCTCGCGATCGCAGCCGTGGGACTGGGGAAGCAGCCGAACGGGATCATGGGCTGGCTTTTCGACCTGCGGGACCATCCGGTGGCCGGGCGGCTCGGATTCGGGTCCGCCGGTCTGGCCCGGAGCATCGCGGCGAGCGCGGCCGGCGCCGGCACCGGCAGCGGCACCAGATCGGTCGGCAAGAGCCCGGTCGCGGTCGGCGACAACGCGGAGGCCGAAGCATGACGCGGCTGGAAGTGCGGGACGTGACCGTGCGGTTCGGAGGCGTCACGGCGGTGAACGAGGCCACGATCGCGGCCGACGCCGGTCACGTCACCGCGCTGATCGGGCCCAACGGCGCGGGCAAGACGACGCTGTTCAACGTGATCACCGGATTGCAGAAGCCGACGGCGGGACGGGTGTTCCTGGACGGGCACGACATCACGCACACGCCCACCCACCGGCGGGCGCGGCACGGGATCGCGCGCACGTTCCAGCGGCTGGAGGCGTTCGGGTCGCTGACCGTGGAGGAGAACATCCGGGTGGCGGCCGACGCCATCCGGTCGAAGAACGCCAAACCGGCGCAGGTGACCCGGGAGCTGATCCGGCGGATCGGGCTGGAGCGGTACGCCGGCGTGCGGGCGGACGCGGTGCCGACCGGGGTGGCGCGGCTGGTGGAGCTGGCCCGGGCGCTGGCCATCGATCCGGCGCTGCTGCTGCTGGACGAGCCGTCGTCGGGGTTGTCGCAGGCCGAGACCGCGGCCTTCGGGGAGCTGCTGCGGGACCTGGCGGCCCAGGGCCGGGCGGTGCTGATCGTGGAGCACGACATGCCGCTGATCATGCGGGTGTCGGATCGGATCCACGTGCTGGACCGGGGAGTGCTCATCGCGTCCGGGACGCCGGGCGAGGTGCAGGCGGATCCGGCGGTGCGCAAGGCGTATCTCGGGGAGGACGAGCCGCCGAGCGATCCCAATCCCACCATGGCGATGCCCGCGGTCGTCGAGATGGATGAGGAGACGTTCGTGGCGACGTATGCCGGGACGCATGCCGCGCCCCCGACTCGGGTTGCCGAGCCCGCCGCCGAGACCGAGACCGAGACCGAGTCCGAACCCGAGCCTGAATCCGAGGCTGAATCCGAGGCCGTACCTGAGTCCGAGGAGCCTCCGCCGTCGCCGGACGGCGCCGGTCCGCGATCAGGGGGCTGGTTCTGATGGCGCCGATTTTGGAGCTGCAGGACGTGCACGCGGCGTACGGCCGGATCGAGGTGCTGCACGGGGTCGACCTGGCCGTCCCCCGGGGCGCGGTGGTCGCGCTGCTGGGGCCGAACGGGGCCGGGAAGTCGACGGTGATGAAGGTGTGCTCGGGCCGGCTCCGCGCCACCTCGGGCCACGTGCATCTCGGCGGCTCGCACGTGAACGCCGCCGCGCCGGACGCGCTGGCGCGCGCCGGGCTCTGCACGATCCCCGAGGGCCGCGGCATCTTCCCGAACCTGACGGTCGCCGAGAACCTGCGGCTGTCGGGGCTGGCCGGGCAGGCGACCACGGCCCGGATCTACGAGACCGCGTTCAGCCGGTTCCCGCGCCTCGCCGAGCGCTACGACCAGCTCGCCGGGTCGATGTCCGGCGGTGAGCAGCAGATGCTGGCGATGGCGCGGGCGCTGGTGACGAACCCGGCGGTGCTGCTGGTCGACGAGCTGTCGATGGGCCTGGCCCCGTTGATCGTGCGGCAGCTGTACGAGGTGCTGGCCCAGATCGCGGAGCAGGGCGTGACGGTGGTCGCGGTGGAGCAGTTCGCCGACACGGCGCTGGCGGTGGCGGACTTCGCGGCGGTGATGACGCACGGACGGATCGTGGCTTTCGACGAGCCGGACGTCGTGCGGCGGGATTTGGCGGATCTCTACCTGGGAGGGGCGACGGTCTGATGGCCCTTGAGCAGAGTGTGAGACAGAGCGTGGGACAGACTGCGGGACCGAGCGTGAGACGAGGTCGCGGCGTGCGGCGCGGCGGAGCGGTCGCGGCCGCGGTGGCCCTGGTGGCGTTGACGGCGCCCGGCGCGGTGGCCGCCGATCCGAAGGCCCCGGTGCCGTCCCCGACCCCGGCGGGCGGCGTGAAGCCGGCCGACGGCGCGGCGGGCCCGGCCGGGCTGGGCGGGTGGACGCTGTCGGCGTCCGCGGCGCCGTTCACCATGGAGATCTACGATCCGAAGATCCCGATCCCGGCCATGCCCGGCAAGCCGAACCTCGAGTTCGACTTCTCCTACACCCGGGCCAGCTTCGGATCCGGCCCGACCGGTGCGGCGACCGCGAGCTGGCTGTGGCCGGGCGACGCGATCGCCTTCGGGCTGGGGCAGTTGTTCAACGCGCCGGATGTGAAGTATCCGATCCTGACGAACGTGCAGTTCCCGGGGCAGACTCCGGACGCGACGATGCAGCCGATCCCCGGCTCGTACATGCAGTCGCACACCGGGGCCGACGGAGCGAAGTCGGTGTCGACGTTCGGCCTGCCGCTGCCCGGCACCGGCCCCTCGCTGCCGGGATCGTCCTCGGCGCCGCCGCCGTCGTCCGCGCCGTCGTCCCCCGGCGGGCTGCTGGGCGGCGGTCTGATCGGCGGCGGCCTGGTCGGCGGGGCGCTGCCGCAGCCGCAACTGCCGGATCTGGGGACGCTGGTGAAGTTCCTGACCGGCCAGACCGCGCTGGTGGACGTGCAGGGCGAGCGGTCGGAGAGCTCCGCCACGGTGACCGGCGACAAGGCGGTGGCCACCGCCGAGTCGGACGCCGGCAAGCTGCTGATCCTCGGCGGCCTGATCGAGTTCGACGGTCTGAAGGTCACCTCGCAGAGCACGTCGGACGGCACGAAGGGGACCGCCGTCGGCAACGTCGACTACGGGTCGATGTCGGTGGCCGGCGTCCCGTTCGGGATCACGGCGAACGGCATCCAGACGCCGTTCGGGATGATCGCGCTGCCGCAGCTGCCGGACGCGATGAACCAGGTGCTGGCGCCGCTGGGGATCACGGTGGCCATGCCCGCCGCGAGCGACGTCTCCAAGGACACGGCCGGGGAGATGTTCAGCCACGGCATGCAGATCACGATCGACACCGCGGTGCTGAAGAAGATGCTGCCCTTCACACCGGTCCTGAAGCAGCTGATGGCGCAGGTGCCGCCCCAGCTGACGCAGCAGTTGCCGCCGCAGCTGACCCAGATCATCGGCATCCTGCCGGACCTGGCGCCGAAGATCGTGGTGACGGTCGGCTCGGCGAAGTCGAAGGCCGACGCCTCGCCGCCGATCGACATGTCAGGCGGCCTTACCGGCGGCACGACGGGCGGCTCCTCGGGCGGCGCCCCGCCGAGCACCTCGGGGTCGACCAGCGGCGGGAGCAGCGCGGCCGGGACCACCGGCGGGACGAGCACCGGCGGCGGGACGGTCGGCGGGACGACCGGCGGCACCGGGACGGTCGGC
>JABFXP010000038.1 GCA_013361685.1 Catenulispora sp. | reverse complement strand
CGCCCCCTCCCCAGAGCGAAGGCCCGCCGGAGGCGCTCTTGACTGTCGCCTTTGCCTTTCTCACCCGCGAGACGCGACCCGGTCGCTAACCCCGCAGAGTCTTCGTGTAGTCCACACAAACCCCATAGGCCGGCAACAACCCACTGTCCTTCGCCTCAGCAAACGAAGGCGACTTATTATCCCGCTCCGACAACTGCGGCACCTCAACCGGCCACTCAATCCCAAGCTCCGAATCCAGCGGATGGATCCCATGCTCATGGCCCGGGTTGTACGTCGCCGAACACAGATAGGTCAACGTAGCGTCGTCAGTAAGAGCGCAGAAGCCATGCCCCAACCCCTCGGCGATATAAACCGCCTTCCGCGTCTCCTCATCCAGCCGCACACCCTGCCACTGCCCGAACGTCGGCGACCCGACCCGGATATCCACGATCACATCCAGCACCGCCCCCCGCGTGCAAGTGACGTACTTGGCCTGCCCGGGCGGCACATCGGCGAAGTGAATACCGCGCACCACACCCTCAGCCGACACCGACAAGTTGCCCTGACGCAGATCCAGCGGATGCCCGACGGCCTCAGCCAGCAAGTCGAACCGATACCACTCGGTGAACAAGCCGCGGGGGTCGCCGTGCAGCTTCGGCGTGATCTCCCAGGCGCCCTCGATCGAAAGGGGGGTGATGTCCATGCTGGCGAGGCTCTCGTTTCGTGAGGTTCGTAGGTTCGTACTTCGCGTCTAACGTGCAGTTCATGCAGTTCATGCAGTTCATGCAGTTCGCGATCAGATCGCAGCGTCCAGCAGGTGCAGCAGATAGTCCCCATACCCGCTCTTGCACAGCGGCGCAGCCAACTCAGCCAGCCGCGCGTCGTCGATGAACCCGGAACGCCAGGCCACCTCCTCCACACAGCCCACCTTGTAACCCTGCCGCTGCTCGATCACGCGGACATACTCCGCAGCCTGCACCAGCGAGTCGAACGTACCGGTGTCCAACCACGCTGTCCCGCGCTCAAGCACCTGCACCGTCAACTCGCCCCGCGACAGGTACTCGGCGTTCACACCGGTGATCTCCAGCTCCCCCCGCGCGCTGGGCTTGAGCTTGCGGGCTATGTCCACGACCTGGTTGTCGTAGAAGTACAGACCCGGCACCGCGAACCGCGACTTGGGCTGGTCCGGCTTCTCCTCGATCGACACCGCCCGCCCCGCCTCGTCGAACTCCACGACGCCGTAGTCGCGGGGGTTGGCCACCTCGTAGGCGAACACCACCCCGCCGCGCGGCTCGGTCAGCGTCCGCAGCTGCCGGCCCAGGCCCACGCCGTGGAAGATGTTGTCCCCCAGCACCAGCGCCACCGACTCCCCGTCGATGAACTCCTCACCCAGCAGGAACGCCTGCGCCAGCCCGTCCGGCCGCTCCTGCGCCACGTAGGCCAGGTCCAGCCCCCACTGGGAGCCGTCACCGAGCAGCCGCTGGAACTGCGCCTGATCCTCAGGCGTGGTGATCACGAGGATCTCGTAGATACCGGCCATGACCAGCGTCGACAGCGGATAGTAGATCATCGGCTTGTCGAACACCGGCATGAGCTGCTTGGACACGCCCTTGGTGATCGGCCACAGCCGGGAGCCGGTGCCGCCGGCCAAGATGATGCCTCGCATGGCGACCACTCTAATAGTCGGCAGATAGTCGGCAGAATGGCCAGACATAAGGAGAGCCGTCCTTTCGCGGCCGGTAAGCTCGCGCGGGTGAGGATTCTCGTGACCGGCGGTGCCGGGTTCATCGGTTCGGAGTACGTACGCCAGCTGCTTTCCCGGCCGGACGCCGCCGATTCGGTGACCGTGCTGGACGCCCTGACCTATTCGGGGGTCGAGGCGAACCTGGAGCCGGTCAGGGACCACCCCGGCTTCCGGTTCCACCGGGGCGACATCCGGGACGCCGAGGTCGTGGACGCGGTCATGGCCGGGCACGACGCGGTGGTGCACTTCGCCGCCGAGTCGCACGTGGACCGCTCCATCCTGGGCGCCGGGCCGTTCGTGACCACCAACGTGGTGGGCACCCAGGTGCTGCTGGACGCCGCCCGCAAGCACGGCGTCGGCCGCTTCGTGCACGTCTCCACCGACGAGGTCTACGGCTCGATCGACGAGGGCTCCTGGACCGAGGAGTGGCCGCTCGCGCCGAACTCGGCCTACTCGGCGTCCAAGGCCGGCTCGGACCTGCTGGTGCTGGCCTACCACCGCACGCACGGCATGGACGTGGTGGTGACCCGCTGCTCCAACAACTACGGCCACTACCAGTTCCCGGAGAAGATGATCCCGCTGTCGGTGACCAACCTGCTCGACGGCGGCACCGTGGCCCTGTACGGCGACGGCTCCAACATCCGCGACTGGCTCCACGTCTCCGACCACTGCCGGGGCATCGACCTGGCCCTGCGCTCCGGCCGGGCCGGCGAGGTCTACAACATCGGCGGCGGCACCGAGATGAGCAACCGCGACCTGGTCCAGCTCATGCTGGACGGCACCGGCAAGGACTGGTCGTCCGTCCGCATGGTCGAGGACCGCAAGGGCCACGACCGCCGCTACTCGCTGTCGATCGACAAGATCCGCCGTGAGCTGGGCTACGAGCCGCAGGTGCGCTTCGAGGACGGCATGGCCCGCACCATCGACTGGTACAAGAACAACCGCGCCTGGTGGGAGCCGCTGAAGGGCAAGGCGGCGCTGGAGGCCGGCGCCGGCAAGACCGCGGGCCAGGGTGGGGGCCAGGCCGCCGGCCGGGACGCCGACCGGTGAGCCGCCCGACCGTCATCGTCCCGGGTCGCGAGGCGCCCCGCCGGTGGCTGGTGACCGGCGCGGCGGGCATGCTCGGCACCGACCTGACGGCGCTGCTGCGCGCCGACCCCGCCGTCGAGGTGACCGCGCTGACCCGCGCGGACCTGGACGTCACCGACGCCGGCGCGGTCGCCGCCGCCGTCGCCGGCCACGACGTGGTGGTGAACACCGCCGCCTGGACCGACGTGGACGGCGCCGAGACCCACGAGGCCGAGGCCACCGCGGTCAACGGCGGCGGCGTCACGGCCATGGCCTCGGCCTGCGCCGCCAACGGCGCGCGCCTGATCCAGCTCTCCACCGACTACGTCTTCGACGGCAAAGGCGCCGAACCCTACGCCGAACACGCCGCCACCGACCCGATCAACGCCTACGGCCGCAGCAAACTCGTCGGCGAACAAGCGGTCCTGGCCGTCCTGCCCCACACCGGCTACGTGGTCCGCACCGCCTGGCTCTACGGCGCCACCGGCCGCAACTTCGTCCGCACCATGCTCCGGCTGGCCGCCGAGCGCGAGACCGTGGAAGTGGTGGACGACCAGATCGGCCAGCCCACCTGGACCGGCGCCCTGGCCACCCAGCTCATCGCCCTGGGCCGGACCCCGGAGGCGCCGCCCGGCGTCTACCACGGCACCGCCGCCGGCCAGACCAGCTGGTACGGCCTGGCCCGCGCGGTGTTCGAGCAGGCCGGGCTGGACCCCGAGCGGGTGCGGCCGACGACCTCCGACAAGTTCGCGCGGCCGGCCGAGCGCCCCAAGTACAGCGTGCTCGGGCACGAGCGCTGGGCCGAGGCCGGCATCGCCGAGCAGCCGGACTGGCGGGAGACGCTCGCGGCCAGCGGCGTGGCGGTCCCTTCGGCGGTCGGCGGCTGACGCCTGCCGGGCATCCGCGCTGACCCATCCAGACGATCTGCCCGCCCGCGAAACGCATCATTCATCATAAAACCGGACATACTTCCGGTATGAGCAACATGTTCAACGCGGACGATCCCGACCGGGGCGAGTACCGGGGCGAGAACCGGAGCGAAGCCCGGGGCGAATACCCGGGCGAGTACCGCGCCGGTCACCGGGCCGACGACGACAACCCGTTGCGGATGCTCGGCCAGGCCGCATGGCAGGCGCTGCTCCTGCTCGGCCTGGCCGCGATCGCGGTCGGGGTGATCGCGCTGGTCTGGCCCGGCCAGACGCTGCTGGTGCTGGGCGTGCTGTTCGGCATCTACCTGCTGATCAGCGGCGTCATGGAGATCGTGGCGGCGTTCGGCGACCACATCAGCGGCGGCATGCGGGTGCTGAACGTGATCGTCGGCGCCCTGTCGATCCTGCTGGGGGTGTTCTGCTTCCGGAACTCCCTGCACAACTCGGTGCTGCTGCTGAGCCTGTGGATCGGCATCGGCTTCCTGATGTGGGGCATCGCCACCATCGTGACCAGCGCCTCGGCGCCGGCCGGGGTGCCGGGCAAGGGCTGGGGCGTGTTCCTGGGCCTGATGACCACGGTCGGCGGGATCATCGTCATCTCCTGGCCGATCAGCTCCATCGTCACCCTGGCGGTGTTCGCCGGGATCTACCTGATCGCGATCGGCCTGGTCGAGGTGATCCACGCGTTCAGCCTGCGCAACAAGGTGAAGCACATCGGCGCCGGACGGCACGCGACCGTCTGACCCCGGGCCGGACGCGCTTCCGACCCCCGACTCCGACCCGCCCCCGGCGCCGGCTCAGCGCCGCACGGCAGGATGCTCGGCCCCCGCCGGCAGGTAGCGGGGGTCGACGCGTCGGGTGAACCCGTCCCGGAAGCCGCGAAGCAGCGCCGGGATGTGAGTCCGCCGCTTCGGTTCGAACAAGAGCGTGTTGGTGAACCGCTCGGCCAGGAAGATCAGGCTCGATGCCAGGGCGCGCGGCCCGCTCGCGAAGTGCTCCCGATGCAGGATCGTCACGTTCCGCCCGATCCAATACAGCCGCCACGCGGGGTAGTGGCTGTAGTGCACGGTCCGCCCGAACCGGGTGTGGACCTCGCAGGCGCCGATCTCGTGCGGCAGCCGCAGCCGCCAGTCGATCACGATCCGCCAGCCGGCCCGCCGCACCGCCAGGCAGAAGGCGACGTCGACCCAGTCGATGAACATGTCCTCGTCGAACGGCACCTTCTCCAGCACCTCGCGCCGGACCAGCATCCCGGAGGTGATGACCGCCTCCTCGTCGGAGACCGTCTCAGTGCGCCGCGCGTCTGATGCGTAGTAGCGCTGATGCTTCGGATCCCACGGGCTCGGCGCCGCGACGCCGACCTTCGGATCGTCCAGGTCCGCCACCAGCCCCGGCACGATCTCCGGCGGCAGTTCCGAGTCCTGATCCAGGAACAGCACCGCCTCCGCCTCGACCGGCAGCTCACTCACCGCCAGGTTCAGAGCGGCTCCCAGCCCGACATTGCGGCCGTGCGCCACCACCTTCACCTGCGGACCGGCCAGGTCCGCGGCGGCCGAACCACTCGCGACCGGTGTGTTGTCCACCACGATGACCGACGAACAACTGCCCAGCGCGGCCCGCACCGCCGCGCCCAGCCGCTCGTCGGGGTGATACGCCGTGAAGACGGCGACGACGTCCATCGTGGGGAGCCCACCTTTCAGTGACGGAATCTACAAGCGTATATTGTGTCGATTGGCATCGACTACCATCGAATCTCGTGTCCCCTCACACTGCCGAGCGCCCGCGCGCAGCCCGCTCAGTCCTGAGCCGGCTGACCGCCCCCGGACCGCTGCTGGCGGTGGGGCTCGGGGTGACCACCGTCGCCGCCTCGCTGTGGTTCGCCACCGCCAACCGCGGCCTGAGCCCCGAGGCCACCGGGGCGCTTTACGCCTTCTACTTCCTGGTCGGCACCATCGGCACCGGCGTGCTGGCGGGCCTGGAACAGGAGATGACCCGCACCGTGGCGCGCGCCCACGCCGCCGGCCGCCCGGTCGGCGCGGCGGTCCGCGGCCAGCTGCGGCAGGCGGCCGGGCTCGCGGTGGTGACGGTGGCGCTGCTGGCCGCGATCTCCCCGCTCCTGGTCTCGCACTGGCTCGGCGGCAGCTGGCCGCTGCTGCTGGCCCTGCTCGCCGGCCTGGCCGCGACCTGGGCCTCGTTCCTGGTGCGCGGCGTGCTCGCCGGCTGCCAGGACTTCCCGTTCTACAGCGGAACGCTGGTCGTGCAGGGTGTGGCCACGATCGTGCCGAGTCTGGCGCTGACCCTGGCCGGGTCCGGGCACATGCTCGGGTACGCGTTCGCCTTCGCCCTCGCGCCGCTGGCCGCGGCGGCGAGCGGGCTGGTCTCGCCGGCGTTGCGGCGCTCGTGGCGGGCCACGGGCGACGTCCGCACCGGTGCCGACACCCGCACCGACACCGCCGAAGAAGTCGCGCACGCCACCGCCGCGCTCGCCGAGACCCAGCCGACCGCAGCCCTCGCCGAGCCCCTGGCCGAGCTGCCAAACCTGGCCGAGCTGCCAGACCCGGCCGAGCCGACGGCCCCCGCGACGCCGGCGCGGCCGCCGCAACCGGCGGAAGCCCCCGAACCGGGCGGCAACCCCCGCGAAAAGCTCATCCTGCTCACCCTCGCCACCCTGGTCAGCCAGCTCCTCATCAACGCCGTCCCGCTCATCATCGGCCAGCGCCTGGCCGGCGGCGACGAGGCCGGCCGCCAGCTCGGCAAGTCCCTCAGCTCCTCGATGGGCCTGTCCCGCCTGGCGCTGCTGTGCCTGTTCCCGCTCCAGGCGCCGCTGCTGCCGCTGCTCGCCGCCGCCGCCGTGCGCGGCGACTTCCGCGAGGTGCGGCGCAAGACCGGCTTCCTCGTCGGCGCCTGCCTGGCCGCCGGCGCGCTCGGCGTCGGGGCGGTGGTCGCGGTCGGACCGTGGCTGCTGAAGACCTACTTCGCCACCGAGGCGCCGCTGTCCCGCACCTTCCTGAGCGCCCTGGCGCTGAGCACCGCGTTCCTGATGACCGCCTTCGTGCTCCAGTCCGCGCAGGTCGCGCTGAACCGGCACCGCGTCGTGTTCGCCTCCTGGGCCGCCGGGCTGGCCGCGATGGCCGCCGTGTTCGCGCTGCCGCTGGCGCCGCTGGACGCCGCCGGGTGGGCCGGGATCGCCGGGCCGCTCGTGGTGACGGTGGTGGCGGCGGTGGATGTGACCTTGGTGACCCGGCCGGCGCCGGCCGCCGGCGACCGGCATGACCAGGCATCGCAGGCCGCTTCGGTGCCCGCGGCCGTCGCGGGGGGTG
>JABFXP010000217.1 GCA_013361685.1 Catenulispora sp. | reverse complement strand
CTGACCGGCGTGATTCCGTAAGGCGACGAAGCGACGGGGAGACCAGGACAAGGCGACCACACGCCCAACAGCACCCGCCAACACGCCGCCCCACCCTCTCAACCCGCCGCGCTCCCAAGGCGACCGAGCCTCGGACCGCCACCCGCCCACCCCAGGCCCCCGCCCCCTCCCCAGAGCGAAGGCCCGCCGGAGGCGCTCTTGACTTTCACACCCACGAAACGCGACGAAGTCGCCCACCCCGCCTCGCCCCGCCAAACCTCAACTTCCACCCCCACCCTCAACCCCACCCTCAATCCAACCCAAGCGAAAACGCCGCCTCCAGATCCATCGCACTGTAGGTCCGGAACGAAACGTGGGTCACAGTGTGACTAACCCCCACAACCTTGTTCACCCCACCCGGAATCACATCAGCAAGCTGCTCATGCTCCCGCACCCGCACCATGGCAATCAGGTCATACTCCCCAGTCACCGAGTACACCTCACTCACCCCAGCCAGCTGAGAAATCTTCTCCGCAACCTCCGGAATGGCATCCACATCCGTCTTGATCAGAACGATGGCAGTGATCACAGCAGCTCCTTCTCGCACGCATCTCAATCGCTGTCTAGCGATGGTATTGGCCATACGGATCGTCCGGCTCAGCACCCCGATAGTCCGGCCACAACGGCCCCGCCGCGGCCCCCTCGCCCCGCTCCCGCTCCCGCTCGAGTTCCCTCTCCGTCTCCTTCTCCCTCTCCCGCCCCCGCCCCCGCCCCCCAGGCCCCCGCCCAACAACCACCGCCGCATACAACAACCCCAACACAAACCCCGACACATGCGCGTAATACGCCACATCACTCGACCCAGCAACCCCAATAGTCTGCTGAAACTCCGGCAACTGCATCACAAACCAAAACCCCAAAACCAACCAAGCCGGCACCCGCAACGGCAAAAACCACAAAAACGGCACCAACAACGTCACCCGAGCCTGCGGAAACAGATACGCATACGCCCCCAACACAGCCGCGATCGCCCCCGAAGCCCCCACCAACGGCCCGCTGGCCGTCGGATTCGCCCAAGCAAACGCGTACGTACTCGCCGCCCCACCCAGCACGTAAAACGCCAGATAGTGCACCCGCCCAAACTGATCCTCAATATTATTACCAAAAACATACAAAAACAGCATATTCCCCAACAAATGAATCCACCCGGCATGCACGAACATCGCCGTGAAAAGCGTCCACATCGCACCCCCATGCCCGCCGCCCCCAGGCCCCCCGATCCCACCGATCCCCCCAACGCCCCCAACGCCCCCATGAGCCCCATGCCCCCCGACAAGCTCCGCCGGAATCGCCCCATACCGATACAAGTACGCGCTCTCCCGCGCCCTCCGCGCCGCATCCGGATCCGGACCAGCGAAAGCAATCGGCCCCATCAAGAACACCGCAACGTTCGCGATGATCAGACCGTACGTAACGACGGGGGCCCGCGAGACCGGGTTCTTGTCGTGAATCGGGATCACCACTGTTGCATCATGGCGCATCGGGGCACGCACAAGAGATCCGAAACGCGGCCTCCAGGGCCTACCTTTAAGGAAGAACCGGGTCCTTGGTGCCAGAGCGTGAGCTCGGGCCGATAAAGTCGGCGGATCGGAATCGGCGCCCCGGCGCCGCGTCCGGTGTTTGGTCGTCGGCCGGTCCGAGTATCGGGTCGGTATCGGCAGCGGCGTCAGGTTGGCTTCGGCCGGCTTCCAACGCCGACGCCACCACCATCACCGCCATCACCACCATCACCACCAACGCAAGTCTCACGCAAAGGAGCGGGGCAGGTGAGCGCAACGGAAGGCGAACGCCTCACCGTCACCCTGCCCGACTCCGTCCGCCAACGCGTCGTCGAAATCGCCTCCGAAGCCCTCGGCAAACTCCCCGCGGCAGAGATCCCCGCACCCCTGAAACCCTTCGCCAAGTTCGCCCCCGCCAAGCGCGCCAAAGCCGCCGCCATCCCCATGGCCGCCGCCCTGGAAAGCGACGGCGCCTTCCGCGCCCGCGTCGCCGAACGCGTCCGCGAATCAGCGCCCGACCTGTCCGAATCCCTCTTCGCCGGCGTCGTCCCGGCCGCCGCCGACCCCCATGAGATCGCGGCAGTGGCCTACGTCCTCCGCCCCCACGGCTGGACCGGCATGGTCAAAGACGCCCTCGACGCGGTCTCCCAGGGCGCCCGCACCGCCGCCGGCGAAGCAGCCGAGGGCGAACTCGCCCGCCTCAACGCCGAGCTGACCGAGCTGCGCGAAAGCGCCAAAAACGCCGCCGACGCCCTCCGCGTCGCCCAAGACGAGGCCCGCCGCGAAGGCGATCAGCTCCGCCGCAAGGTCCGCCAACTCGAAGCAGACATGCGACGCGCCCAAGCAGCCGCACGCTCCGCAGAAACAGCGCTCGAGACAGAACGAACCACAGCCGCAGCCGCCGCGTCGTCCGCAGAAGCCGAACTGCGCCGCCTGCGGACCCGCCTGACAGCCGCGGAGTCCGCGTTGGACACCGCACGACGCTCGGCGCGTTCCGGGCGCTCAGAAGGCGACATGCGGCTGCGCCTGTTGCTGGACACGCTCGCCGGTTCCGTGAAAGGCCTCGAACGCGAACTCGCGCTCCCGCCGACCCAGGACCGCCCCGCCGACTCCGTGGCGGCCTCGGCGCCCGACACGGTCGCACCCTCCGACATGTCGATGCAGGGCCGCGCCAAGGACGACCCGGCACTCCTGGACCAGCTGCTGACCCTCCCGATGGCACACCTGGTCGTGGACGGCTACAACGTCACCAAATCCGGCTATCCGACGCTGTCCCTCGCCGAGCAACGCGTACGTCTCGTCGGCGGCCTGGCGGCGCTGGCCGCGCGGACCGGCGCCGAAGTGACGTGCGTGTTCGACGGCGCGGCGCTGGACGGGCCGGTGCGGCTGACCCAGCCGCGCGGCGTGCGGGTGCTGTTCTCGGCGCCGGGGGAGATCGCCGACGAGCTGATCAGACGACTGGTCGCGGCCGAGCCGGTCGGCCGGCCGGTGGTGGTGGTGTCCTCAGACCGGGAGGTCGCCGAGGGCGTGCGGCGTTCCGGAGCACGACCAGTGCCGGCGTCGATGCTGCTGAACCGGTTGTCGCGATCCTGACTCACCCTCCCCTCACTCCCACCCCCCACATGTCCGCTCTTTGACCTAATCGTCTATTCGAGTGTCTTGCCCTTGCTTGCGACGGTTCGCGCGCACTAAGTTCGTGCGCTGTTCTGCCGGTTTCGCAGGGTACGCGTGTACCCGAATGCGGAGGTCATTTCAGAATGGCGTATCACAGTACGAAGCGTGGCCGATCCGCTCACCGAGCGGCGCCCTCAGAGCAGCCGCCCCAGCGCCGCACCCGCACAGGCCGCAGCACCCGCACCATGGCCGCCGCAACCCTAACCGCCGTAGCCACCGTCGCCGCCGCAGCCGGCGTCGTAGCCACCGCCGCGGCCACCCCACCGCCCGCCGGCCCCGGCTCCGGCGGCCCCAACCCCGACGGCACCGGCGGCGAAACAGCCACCGTGAAATCCCACATCGCCGCCCTCTACCGCCAAGCCTCCGAACTGACCCAGGCCTACGACGCCGCCCAAGAACAAGCCTCCCGCCTCACGATCGCCGTCCAGCACTCCCAGTCCGCCCTGCGCGCCGCCGGCGACGACTACCAGCGCCGACGCGCCGAGCTCGGCGCCATCGCCGCCGACCAGTACCGCACCGGCGGCATCGACCAGCGCCTGGCCCTGATGCTCGCCGACGACCCGGACACCTTCCTGGGCAACGCGGCCATGGCGGCCCGCCTCAGCGACGAGCAGCGCCGCGAGATCGCCGAGGCCGTGGAGTGCCAGCGCCGCCTGCTCGAACTCCAGCGCGCGGCCGGCGACCAGCTCGCGGACCTGGCCCGCACCCGCGACACCGTGGCCCGCTCCCGCCAGGCCGTGACCGACCAGCTCCGCCGCGCCCAGACCCTCCTGGACACCCTGTCCGCCCCCCAGCGCCACGCGGTGGCCGCCGCCGACCTCGGCCCCGAGACCTCCGGCTACACCGGCGAGCACGTCGACCCCGCCACCCTGGCCCACTCGGCCCCGCCCGCCTCCGGCCGCGCCCGCGCCGCCATCGAGGCCGCCCTCGCCGACCTCGGCAAGCCGTACATCTTCGGCGCCGAAGGACCCGACGCCTTCGACTGCAGCGGCCTGATCCAGCACGTCTGGCGCCAGGCCGGCGTCGAACTCCCGCGCACCTCCTCCGAGCAGGCCGAAGCCGGACAACACGTCCCCCTGTCCGACATCCAGCCCGGCGACCTGGTGATCTACTACTCCGGCCGCAACCACATCGGCATGTACATCGGCGACGGGAAGATCATCCACGCCCCGCACCCCGGAACGCAGGTGCGGATCAGCCCCTTGATGTCGATGCCGGTGAACACGGTGGTGCGGGTTTGAGCTGACCGACTTGACCGAGCCGACCGAGCCGACCGAGCCGACCCATTGCAGGTTCCCGTCGAACTTGTCGTCTGTCCCATCGAGTTGTCGCTGAACTGTCGTCTGCGGCAGATCGGTGGAACGGTCGGTTCACGGCTGTTGGGGACTCTCGGCGGCGTCGAAGGCGGGCGCCAGAGGGGCTAGTGCAGCGCGGAGCAGGCCGGGCAGCGAACCGGAGGGCACGACCAGTCCCGAGGTGCCGACGCTTCTGGCGTCCGTGGTGGTTCCGCTTGGCTGGAGCCAGTTTTCCAGTGCGATGCGCACCGCCGCGGCCACGCTCGCGGCGAGGACGCGGGCGGTGCAGGGATCGGTGTCGCCGAGGCGTTCGGCGATCACCGTCGTGAGCGGGGGCTCGATCCCGGCGGCGGCATCGAGGAAGGCGTCACGCAACGCACTCTTGGCGGTGATCAGCAGGAGCGTCTCGCGTGCCTGCTCGCCGGTGTCCGTGTACTGCTCGACCACCGCTTCGGTGACAGCGTCGGCCAGACGCGTTGTGGCGGGCCGGGCTGTCACCGCCGCTGCGATCCGCGCCTCCCGGTCCGCGGTGATCGCGGCGACGATCGCCTGCTCGCGGCTGGCGAAGTAGTTGTTGTAGGTGCGCGGTGAGACCCCGGCCGCTTCGGCGATCTCCTCGACCCGTACCTGGTCCGGGCCGCGCTCCACGGCCAGCCGCAGGGCTGCCTCGCGCAGCGCCTCGCGTGTGGCCTGCTTTTTACGCTCCCGGAGCCCCGGCGGTGGTGTCGCCATGCTGCCAGCATCGCAGGTCGAACTGCGCGCGCGCAAACTTGCGCAGTCGAAAAATTGCTTACACGCATCTTTTCTGTCAGGCTCGGCACCCCGAGACCGACGGAAAGGACCGCGCAATGCGAGCCCGAGGAATGACCTACGACACCGGATTCGTCGTGGACGGCCGGATATCCCGCGAGTACTTCGACCCCGACGTGGTGCGGCGAGAACTCACGATCATCCGCGACGACCTGCACTGCAACGCCGTTCAGATCATCGGCGGCGACCCGGACCGCTTGGAAGCGGCCGCGAGCGCGGCCGCCGACCTCGGCTTGGAGATCTGGTTCTCGCCCTACCCGCTGGAGCTGGACGCGCGGCAGATCCTCGCGCTGTTCAGCGACTGCGCCGACCGAGCTGAGCGGCTTCGGCAGCGCGGCGCGGAAGTCGTGTTCGTCGCCGGCGTGGAGTTGAGCGTGATGAGCCGCGGATTCCTGCCCGGCGCCGGCCCCGAGGAGCGGGTCGCGGCGCTCCTGGGCCGGCCGGAACGGCGGGCCGAGGCCATCGGCGAGCTCGGCGTGCGCATCAACGCGTTCCTCCGCGACGCCGTGATCGCGGTCCGCGAGCGGTTCGGGGGGAAACTGACTTACTCCGCGATCCAGTTCGAACAGGTCGACTGGACCCCCTTCGACTTCGCGACGTACGAGCTGATCCGCTCCGCCGAGGTCGCCGACCGTTTCCGCGATGCCGTCCGCACCCTGGCGCAAGGCCCCAAGCCACTGGCCCTCACCGGCTTCGGCACCGCAGCGTACCGGGGCGCGGGCGACCGGGGCGGACGGGTCCTGGAGGTGGTCGAGCACGACCCGGAAACCAAAGCCCCGGTCCGGCTGGACGCCATCTACGAGCGCGATGAAGCCGGCCAGGCCGCATACCTGAGCGAACTGCTGGAGATCTTCGACACTGAAGGCGCGGACAGCGCATTCGTGTTCTTGTTCGCACTCCCCGGCTACCCGCACCGCCCCGACGGCGACCCCCAGGAGGACCTGGACCGTGCCAGCCTCGGCATCGTCAAACTCCTTGAAGGCCGCAAGGGGCAGACCTACCCCGACATGGAGTGGGAGCCGAAGGCGGCCTTCGCCGCGGTGGCGGAGCGGTATCGCGAGTGAACCCAGTGGGACGTCGCGGAGAAGGCCCAGGTAACCGAACTGGCCGATGACGAGTTCAGCCGGCACCTACAACCATTCTCACCAGGTCCTCAGCAGCGGCGCGCAGCCCGGGTGCCGGTGTCGCCGCGCCGAGCAGGACGACCGCTGCCGAGCCGTCGCCGGCCGCGACGATCTCGGCGGTGAAGCCGCGGGTGCTGCCTCCGCGCCAGAACACCGGACCCGGCTCGCGTTCGACGATCGCACCGCCGGGGACGAACCGGACTCCGGGGCCGGCGTCCACTGAGTGCGCCCTCAGACGTCTGACGATCGGGTCGCCGGTCCGGCTCAAGCTCTGAGCCAGAGCCAGAACGCTGGGCAGATCGGCGGTCATGCCCCCGGCGGCCCGGTATGGATCCGCGGGCTCGGTCACCGGCGCCACCTTCCCGATCACGACCTCAGTGCCAATGACGCTCGAGGGCGCATGCCTATCAACATCGCGGCCCGCGCCCACGCCGGCACCTGCCCCAGCGCCCGCTTCCGCCCCCACGCCCCCCAACCTCGCACCAGCCATGCCGAACCGCCCCAAGACCCGCCTCGCGCACCACCCCGCGAACTCTTCGCCAGCGACCTGCTCGACCAGCAGCCCGAGCAGTTCATACCCCAGGCTGGAGTACTCCGTACGCTCCCCGACCGGCCACGCCGGCTTCACCAGCGTGACGGCCTCAGCCAAAGTCCCCGGCAACGCGACCGCCCCGCGCCGTCCCAGCAGGTCCTTCGGCAGCCCGGCTCGATGCAGCAGCAGGTCCTCGACAGTGGCCTCCACGCCACCAGGCGCGAAAGCCGTCAGCGGAGCCGTGAGCTCGAGCATCCCCTCCTCGACCAGGTCCAGAACCGCATAGGCGGTCACCAGCTTCGTCACCGACCCGACCCGGAACACAGCCGCGTCGTCCAACGCCTCGAACGTCCTGACGTCGGCGGTACCCACATACTCCCGGTGGACCACCTGTGCGTCGACGATGACGCCGCAACACAGCCCCGCGACCCGGTCGGCCTGCACCGCCTCCAGCAGCCGTTCATGAACACGCGCGGCGACCGCCTCGGGCAGTTCGGATGTGCGGTGGTCGAGCCCGCGCAGCCGATCGACGATGTCCGGCCACGGCACCGCGTCCGAAGGAACGGCACGCGGTTGGAAGGCGGCGATCCGATGCGGCTGTGCCGCCTCGACCGCGACGGTGAACTCCCACTCCCGACCCTGACAGACCACCACGGCACGGGCCTTGGCCGGCCCGACCCGCTCGAACGACACGACGTCCGCCGGCTGCCCGCCGAACGCGGCGAACCGCTTTGCCAGCGCGCCCACCAGGTCGCGGCCCTCGGTCAGGCGAGGTGCGAAACCCGCCGTGGCCTCCTCGGCCGCGACGTCGCCGGCCAGGACGCCGAGCAGCCAGGAGACCGAGTTTCGCAGAACACTGTCAGGAACCATGGCCCCGAGCGTAGCCGGACGGCGACGGCCGACGTCGTCATCAGACATTCAGACGTCGTCATCAAACATCCAGCGGAGACCCACACCCCCCGCGCAAAGATGGCTCCATGACACTGCCCGCCCTCCCCGATGAAACCTTCCACCGCGTCCTCTGCGTCGTCGCACACCCCGACGACATGGAGTACGGCGCCTCCGCGGCCGTCGCCCGCTGGACCGCCCGCGGCATCGACGTCGGCTACCTCCTGCTCACGCGGGGCGAGGCCGGCATGCCGAACCCGCCTGCGGAGACCGCCCGCCTGCGCCTCGCCGAGCAGCGGGCCGCCTGCGACATCGTCGGCGTCGAGCACCTGACCGTCCTCGAACACCCCGACGGCGTCCTCGTCTACGGGCTCGACCTCCGCCGCGACATCTGCCGCGAGATCCGCCGCTTCCAGCCCGACGTCGTCCTCGGCAGCGGCTTCGCGGTCGAGGCGCCGTGGGGCTTCGACCAGGCCGACCACCGCGCCGCAGGCCTGGCGACCCTCGACGCGCTGCGCGACGCCGGCAACCGCTGGATCTTCCCGGAGCAGATCGACGACGAGGGCCTCGAGCCGCACAGCGTGCGCTGGTACATCGTCCCCGGGATGGGGGACACCGCGACTCACGGCGTCGACGTCACCGGCGAGCCGCTGCGCCGCGCCGTCGCCTCGCTCCGGGCCCACGCCGCCTACCTGGCCGCGCTGCCCGACCACCCCGCCCCGGAGGACTTCATCCCGAAGTTCGCCGCGATGAGCGGCGAGGTCATGGGCGTCGAGCACGCCGTCCTGTTCCGCGCCCACGACCTGCAGGCGCCGCCGGAGTTCTAAGTCGCTCCGCCACCGCCACCGACGCGACCGTCACTACCGCAGCCGCCGATGTTGCCGCTTCTCCTGCTGACTGGCGCGCAGCCGCACCAGCCGCCGCCTACCGCCGCCCTACCAACGCCCCGCCACCTGCGGGGCAATCAACTCCTCATAAACGTCCCGCACCACCGCAAGCGCCCCCTCCGCCAACGCCGGAACCTCCGCCGCCCCCGCGTTCCCCTGAGCCTGCGCGATATTCCGCGCCCCAGGAATCACCGTGCTCACCCCCGGCTGATCGATGACCCACCGCAACGCGAACTGCGCCATCGTCACCCCCTCCGGCACCAGCGGCGCCAGCCGTCGCACCGCCTCCAACCCCACCCCGAAATCGACCCCCGAGAACGTCTCCCCGACATCGAACGCCTCACCATGCCGGTTGTAAGTCCGGTGGTCATCAGCCGCGAACGTCGTGTTCTCGTCGTACTTCCCCGACAGCAGCCCGCTGGCCAGCGGCACCCTGGCGATGATGCCGACCCCCGCCTCCCGCGCCGCCGGCAGCACATCCGCCAGCGGGCCGAGCCTCAGCATGTTGAGGATGATCTGCACGCTCGCCACGCCCGGCCGCGCGATGGCCCGCAGCGCCTCCTCCCGCGTCTCGACGCTGACGCCGTAGTTCGCGACACGCTTCTCGGCGACCAGCGTGTCCAGCGCGTCGAACACCGCGTCATCGGCATACACCGCGGTCGGCGGGCAGTGCAGCTGCACCAGATCCAGCGTCTCCACGCCGAGGTTCTCCCGCGACCGGTCCGTCCAGGCGCGGAAGTTCTCCAGCGTGTAGTTCTCCGGGACCTGCGGCATCCGCCGGCCCATCTTGGTCGCCACGGTCAAGCCGTCAGCACCGCGCTCGGCCCGGAAACGGCCGATCAGGCGCTCGCTGCGGCCGTCGCCGTAGACGTCCGCGGTGTCGAGGAAGGTCACGCCGGCGTCGACGGCGGCGGACAAGACGCTCAGTGCCTCGTCCTCGTCCACGGTGCCCCAGTCCGCGCCGAGCTGCCAGGTGCCGAGCCCCACGACGCTGACTTCGCGGTGGGTGCGTCCGAGAGTGCGGTGTTCCATGGTCACGGGGCTCACGCTACCCGGGCCCGGAGCCGGTCGGCGAACGCAGCGATCAGATCGCGCAGTTCGGCGGGGCGCTCGACCTCGAACGGGAGATCGAGCACGGCCAGGGCCGGCGGGAGCCAGTCAAGACGTTCGGCGCGGATGTCGAGGCGGTGCCATGCGGCGTCAGCAGGATCCTGCCTCTCTGCGCCCCTTTCCCCGTCCCCGGTCTCGAGCGGCTCGATGATCGCGACACTGGCCGGGAGCCGCGTCCGGATGTGCTCGACGGCGCCGTGGATGCGGAGCGTCACCTCGTACCGGTAGTCCGCGGTGGCGAAGCCGGTCACGACACTCTGGGCCACGTCGCGGTCTGTGTCGTCGACAGGGGGCTCGAAGCTGCCGACCAGTGCGCGGGCGTCGGCTATCCGGTCGAGACGGAACGTGCGTTCTTGACCGACAGCGGGATCCAGGGCCCTGACGTACCAGCGATCTTCGTGGTTCACGATGCCGTACGGGTGCAGGATCCGGTCGGTACGTGCGCCTTCGCGATCGGTGTACGCGACGGCGATCGGCCGGTGCTGGGCGACTGCGTCGGCGACGGTGAGCAGGACCGTGGCATCCGGAGCCGCAGACTGATCGGCGGATATCAGCGACGCCGCCGACGCCAGCGCGCCAGTGAAAACGACAGCATCCAGCACCGCCTGAAGCCGTCCGCCCACCCGAGCCGGCAGCACCCGCCGGATCTTGGCGGCAGCAGTCTCCCCGGCCACCCCGAGCCCCGCCGCCAGCCCGCCGCGCCGCCCGGCGACCAGGCCCAGCAGCACCGCCACCGCCTCGTCATCGCTCAACATCAGCGGCGGCAGCCGGTAACCGCGCGACAGGCGGTAGCCGCCGTAACGGCCGCGCACAGACTCCACCGGGATACCCAGGTCGACCAGGTGCTCCACGTATCGCCGCACGGTCCGCACATCGACGTCCAACCGGTCGGCCAACTCGGCCGCCGTCCGCACGCCTCCGGACTGCAGAAGCTCCAGCAAAGTCAGCACGCGGCCAGTAGGGCGGTTCACGCCTCAAACTTAGCGCGAATACCGGACCGATTCTGTCCACTATCGCCTCTACGCTGCGAAGTACCAGCAGATACACCGCAAGGAGAACGCCATGAACTTCGCCTCGACCCGCATCATCACCGCCGACATCAACAGCCTCGTGGCCTTCTACGAAAAGGCCACAACGACCCCGGCGGCCTGGGCCACCCCCGACTTCGCCGAGCTCACCACCCCCAACGGCGTAACCCTCGCCATCGGCAGCACCCGCACCGTCCCGCTCTTCGCGCCCGGAAGCGCCACCCCCGCCGCGAACCGCAGCGTCATCCTCGAGTTCCTCGTCGACGACGTCGACACCCTGTGGGGAGCACTCGCCACCTGGATCAGCGACAGCGACGTCGTCTCCGAGCCCAAGACCATGCCGTGGGGCAACCGCTCACTGCTCGTCCGCGACCCCGACGGGAACCTCGTGAACTTCTTCACCCCGGTGACGCCGCAGGCCAGGGCGAAGTTCGGTCTGTAAGCAGGCCGGGCTGCCAAGGCCCCATCCCCCCACCGACAAAAAAATTTGTCTTGACAAGAAATCCTGTCCAAGGCAGGCTGGCAAGCATGTTGGACGTCGCCGTCATCGAGGAGCCCGCCGCGGCCGAAGCCTCCCTGGACCCCATGCGGTCCCGGATCCTGGCCGCGCTGGCCGAGCCCGGCTCGGCCGCCATGCTGGCCGGCCGCCTGGGGCTCCCCCGGCAGAAGGTGAACTACCACCTGAAGGAGCTGGAGCGGCACGGCCTGGTCGAGCTGGCCGAGGAGCGCCGCAAGGGCAACGTCACCGAGCGGGTGTACCGCGCCACCGCCGCGTCCTACGTCATCTCGCCGAGCGCGCTGGCCGCCGTGAGCCCCGACCCGGCACGCGCGCCGGACCAGTTGTCCGCGCGGTGGCTGCTGGCGCTGGGCGCGCGGCTGGTGCAGGAGGTCGGTGCGCTACTGACCGGGGCGTCGCGGGCGCAGCGGCGGGTGGCCACGTTCGCGGTGGACGCGCAGGTGCGGTTCGCCTCGGCGCGGGACCGGGCGGCGTTCGTCGAGGAGCTGACGCAGACCGTGGCCGACCTCGTCGGGCGGTATCACGACGAGGGCGCCGCCGGCGGCCGGACGCATCGGCTGGTGGTCGGCCTGCATCAGATCCCTGGCGACGACAGCGGCGACGGCGATAGCGGCGAGGCCGCCGACAGCCCGGCCGGCTCACCCCCGATAGCCGGGTCGGCGCCGGCATCCCACCCTGAAGCTGAGGCAGGACAGGAGGATCAGCGATGACGCATCCGTTCGAGATCGAGCTCGAAGCGACGCTCCCCGCGGACCCCGAGCAGGTCTGGGAGGCGATCGCCACCGGCCCCGGCATCGACTCGTGGTTCATGGGCCGCAACGAGGTGGAGCCGCACGTCGGCGGCACCGCGGCCATGGACACCGGCGGGCATCGCGAGCAGGCCGTCGTCACCGCCTACGAGCCCGGCAAGCGCTTCGCCTCCCGGACGCCCACGGCCGAGGACGGCCGGTTCATGGCCTTCGAGTACCTGCTCGAGGGCCGCGACGGCGGCAGCACCGTCCTGCGCGTCGTGCACAGCGGCATGCTCGGCGACGACTGGCAGGACGAGTACGACGCCCTGCGCAGCGGCTGGCCGTTCCATCTCAACACCCTGCGGGAGTACCTGGCGCACTTCCCGGGCCGGATCGCCGAGCCGGTGTTCGGCGTGGTCGCGGGGACCGGCCGCTCGGCGCCCCAGATCCGCTCGCTGCTCACCGCTGCGCTGTCGCTGCCCGGGCTGATCGCCGTGGGCGACACGGCGAACGGCGGCCCGGAAGGACTGCCGGTGGTCGACGGCGAGGTGGTCTGGGCCGACGAGGAGCGCTTCGGACTCCGGACCGCCGACGCGCTCTACACCTTCCACCACGGCTCCGGCGTGGCGGTCATGTTCCACCACCTGTTCGGCCCGGGCGCCGCCGCCGCCGAGAGCGCTTGGCAGCGCTGGCTGTCCGCCGTCCTGGCCTGACGACGACCAAGCAACCGACGTAACCACCCACCACACAGCTAAGGAAGCGAAAATGCGTACCCTCATTTCCACCGCCTTCATCTCGGCCGACGGCGTCGCAGACTCGCCCGGCGGCGAGGCCGGCTACCGCAACGCCGGATGGACGTTCAAGAACGTCGAATTCGTCCCGGAATCCTTCGAACTCAAGGGCACCGAGCAGAAGGAAGCGGCCGCGATGCTCATGGGCCGCAAGAGCTACGAGGCGTTCAGCCCGGTGTGGCCGGACATGGCGGAGTTCGCCGACTACAAGGTGCTCCCGAAGTACGTCGTCTCCACAACCCTCACCGACGAGCAGTTGGTCTCCAACTGGGGCGAGACGACCATCCTGCGCTCCCTCGACGACGTCGCCGCACTGAAGCAGACCGAAGGCGGCCCGATCATCGTGCACGGCAGCATCGAGCTGAACCACGCGCTCGAGGACGCCGACCTGATCGACCGCTACCACCTGCTCGTCTTCCCGGTGCTGCTCGGCGCCGGCCGCCGGCTGTTCAGCACCGCGGACATGTCCACGCGCAAGCTGAAGCTGGTCGACTCCGCGGCCTACTCCAACGGGATTCAGAAGAACGTGTTCGAGGTCGAGCGCTGATATAGCCGGATTCGCTACAGAGCCGCCACGCGGATGCCTCGCGCATTCGCGTGGCTCAGTGGCGTGCTGCGCTGTGCGGGGTATCCTCAACCAGGGAACGGTGCTGGAGACTCCTTACTCGACTTTGGCGGAGCGCTAGCGTGCCCAATATCTTTATCAACTACCGTTACACGGACAAGGCTTTCGCCTCGGCGCTGTACGACGCCCTCGAGGGCACATTCAGCGACATCTCGATCTTCGCCGCTCTGGAATCCGTGGAACCAGGCCAGCGGTACGGGGAGAAGATCGAGGATGCTCTCAAACGAGCGGACGTCTTCTTCGCGATCGTCGGCCTCGACTGGTTCACGTTGAAAGACGACGACGGTGTCCGACTCCTGGACAAGAGATCAGACTGGGTGCGCAGGGAGATCCTCCAAGCCTTCTCGCAGAACATACCGGTGGTCCCGATTCTTTTGACCGGCGCTGCCTTCCCCGAGGAACGGGACTTGCCGAAGCGTCTCAGAGAGTTCGCCAAGCTCCACTATCTGGAGCTGAATCCCGTTACCGGCCAGGGATTCGCGAATCTGGCTCGCCATCTGTCCAACCGCTTCCCGTATGCGTTGGCGGAGCCGGCGCCGTACGACTGGCGGCGTGCGGCGACGGCACACGGCGTGGTCGGCGCCGACGGCGCGGTTGCCCCGTCGGCTGACGACCCGAGTCTGCGACGCCGAGTGTTCGTGATCTACGGCCGGGACTCGAAGGTCAGACAGGAGATGTTCTCGTTCCTCCGTGATCTGGACCTGAATCCTCAAGAGTGGGAACCGCTGGTGAACGGAACGGGGAGTACCGCCCCTTTCCTCCTCGAAGTCGTCACAGGCGGCCTGTCGCTTGGCCGCGCTCAGGCTGTGATCGCGCTGATGACGCCCGACGACATCGTTGAACTCCATCCCAAGCTGCGTGACAAACGCGAAGCGCCATATGAGACGACGCGGACGATGCAGCCGAGACCGAATGTGCTCATCGAACTCGGCATAGCACTGGGCACCTACCGAGACAGCACGATCATCGTCGAAGTCGGCGACCTCCGCCCCATCGCTGACATCGCCGGTCTCAACGTCATCAGATTCGACGGTTCGGCCGGTGCCGTGGGCAAAATCGTCGAGCGTTTGAAAGCGGCGGGTTGCGCGGTCAACGACACGGGGTCCGATTGGCGGCGGCCCGGGCGGTTTTCGCGGTGGGACGCATACAAGCGCAAAGCTGCCGACATCTGAGCTGAGCGTCGCCTGAATCCCTAACCCAGGTAATACGCCTCGATCGGCACCCGGGCCTCCTCGAACAGCGCCGGCCCGTCCTGCGGGACGACCGGCCAGTCCGACCCCGGGACGAGCTCGACATGCTGGGCCGAGCTCAGCGCGTACACCACCCGGCCGAGTCCGGAGCGGGCGATGCCGCCGGTGCACATGCCGCACGGCTGGCAGCTGGTGAACATGGTGGTCTTCGCCGCGACATCCGGCGCCAGCTCCCGGGCGGCCCAGCGGGCGAGCTTCAGCTCCGGGTGCGCGCTGATGTCGTTGTCCCGGCGCACCGTGTTGTGCTCCTCGATCAGGATCTCGCCGTCCGCGTCGGCGAGCAGCGTGCCGTAGGGTGCGTCCCCCAGGGTGACGGCGTGCGCGGCGATGGCGATCGCGCGGCGCAGCAGGGCCTCTTCGGTGGGCGTGAGCACAGGTTCCTCCGTGTAGGCGGTGCGGTGGGCGGCGGCGCGGGGCCGTCGCCCGGTTCTAGAGCATTGTGCCGTCACCGCCGCGACCAGGACGGATCGGCCGTGGCGGAAGCCGTCACTGCGCCCGCTCGATCGGGAACATGATCGGGCTGAGCAGATACAGCCCCCGTTCCGCAGAGGGCTGATTCCCCATCCGCGCGGAGATCCCGGCCCGGAATTCCTCGAGCATCTCCGCCAGCTCCTCCGGGCTGAGCCACAGCGGGATCTGCGTGTAGCCCACCGAATCGGCGGTGGGATCGGCGTCGGGGCGGTCGAGGTAGGTGCTGAAGTCGGCGAGCAGCGCCGCGACGGCTGCGGTGAACGCCTGGCGATGGTCGTCGACCGTCATCGCGGCGGCGTCGGCGGGATCGACACGGGGGCGGGCGGGCAGCCGGTAGTGGCGTTCGACGGCGCCGTGGACCCGCTGCTCGTCCACCACCTCGAGCAGGCCGGCGTCGGCGAGCAGAGCCACATGGCGGTACACCGTCGTCTTCGGCACGTCCGGCAGCCGCGCGCACAAGTCGCCGGTGGTGCGGGTCAGACCGCCGGTCATGGCGTGCAGGATGCGCAGCCGCACCGGATGCAACAGCAGGGTGAGGGTGTCCACCGGCCCCATGTTCCCACATCTGGTACCGTTCCCATAGTTGGGAATGCAGAGCGCGTCCCATGAGGGGAGACCGCCGTGTCCGGCCTGAACCTGCCCGTCGAACAACCCGCGCCGCTCGGACGGCACTACGCCGTCCACGGCCACAAGCTGCTTCTGCACCGCGCCGATCCCGCCGATCCGAACGGGGGCGCCACGGACGTCGCCGCCGACGCGCGCGTGGTCCTCCTCCCCGGCGGCGGCTGCGTGGGACTGGACCTCTGGCCGATCCTGGACGGCGTCGCGCAGTTCGCCACCGCCGTCACCTACGACCGAGGCGGCACCGGCTGGAGCGACCGCGACGTCCACCTCCCGCGCACACTCGCCGACGCCACCGACGAACTGCTGGAACTCCTGCGCGTCGCCGACATCGCAGGGCCCTACATCTTCGTCGGCCACTCCCTCGGCGCGTTCTACGCGCGCCACCTGGCCGCACGCCGACCGGAGACCGTCGCCGGCCTGGTCCTGCTCGAACCCGCCCACGAAGACCTCCGCGCATACATGCCGAAGGAACTGACCGACAGCTGGGACGCCTTCGACCCCGGTGCGGTCTCGCTCGAAGCCCCGCCGCAGCAGGTCCTCGACTTCTATCGCGGCCTGTTCGAGCAGGAGATGACCGCCTGGCCCGCCGAGATCCGCGAACCCCTGATCGCCAACCACGTGCACCCGCGCTGGCTCCAGATCGGCATCCGCGAAGCAGCCAACCTCCCGGCCCTCAACGACGAGATGCGTGCCGCCGGCCCAGCCCCCGCGGACATCCCGACCGTGGTGCTGACGGCGATGGACGTCGATCCGTTCAAGCGCGCCGTCTCCATGGGCGTGTCCGACGAACTCCTGCAAGCTGAGATCGACGGCAAGACGCGCCTCTACGACGACCTCGCCGCGACCTTCACCCACGGCGAGAACCGTCGGATAGAAGGAGTCGGCCACGCGACACTGCCGATGCGACGACCGGACGTAGTGGTCCAGGCGGTCAGAGACCTGTTGCAGCCTTAAGGCTGCCGCCCGCTCGCCGCAGCCGCTCCTCGGCCTCGTCGGCGGACAACGACTCCCGACCGTCCAGAAGCCACTTCTTGGCGTTGAAGGCGCGGATCCACAAGCCCGCAGCCCACGTCTGCGCAAGTTCGTCCGCACGGAACGGCACGCCACGCGACCCCTGATACGCCTCGAGGAACTGCTCGGACTGAACCACGGTGGCGCCGTGACAGCCGACGTCGGCAGGCCACATCGCCGCCGCCACCCCGACGATCACCGGCTCCGGCGCGCTGACCACGCTGTCCCAGTCGTGCACAGCCCACGGCTCCCCGTCGCGGAAGTCGAGATTGTGCGACTCCCAGTCGCAGTGGCCGATGACGCGAGGTGCCGCGCGCGCGGGCAGCAGGACGGCGCGCGCCGCGTGACCGAAGGCGTCGAGCCACGCGCTGCCGGGCTGGTCGTTGAGGTCGGCGTCGCGGTCGTCCGGCGGCGGCCACAGGCCCGGCAGCCCGTGATCCCAGTGGATCCAGGCCGGAGGCGGATCGAGATCAGGGACCTGCGACGGATGCGGCGCGACCGCGATGAACCGGGCGAGCAGCGCGGCGAAGGCTTGCGCGCGCTCCGGGCCGGCGCTCGCGGGGAACGGCCGGCCGCCGGTGAGGAGGGCTTCGGCGCTGACCGCGGGCACGGGCAACTGGGGCGAGGACTGGTCGGGGTGCGGCGACGGCGGTGACAACGGCAGCGGGCCCGCGAGCGGTTCCGGGCAAGGGAATCCGGCTTGCCAGAGGTGCCGCTGCACGGCCGCGCATCCGGTCAGCCGTTCCTCCGCCGGCCGGACCTTCACGACCACTTCGCGACCGTCACCAAGCCGCAGACCGTAGACCTTGGCCAGGTTGCCGGTGGCGAACAGCTCCTCGGCGGGAGGGCTGCCAAGATGGCGTTCGCACCAGGTCCGCAGCGACCCGGCGCCGATGGGGGACCGCATCGTTTCTCGCTTTCCAATAGGGTTGCGACCATGAAGCCGCTCGGGCCGTCCGATCCTCGGCAGATCGGACCCTATCGGGTGTACGGGGAACTGGGCCGGGGCGGCATGGGGCGGGTCCTGCTCGCCGGCGGCCGGGACGGCCGGCTCGTGGCGCTGAAGCTGGTACACGCGCAACACGTTGAGGACCCTGGGTTCCGTGAGCGCTTCCGGCGTGAGGTCAACGCTTCGCGGCGTGTCTCCGGGGCCTACACGGCGGCGGTGGTGGACGCCGACGCCGAGGCCGAGCTGCCTTGGCTGGCAACGCTTTTCGTGCCGGGGCCTTCGCTGCGGGAGGCAGCGGCGGCGGGCGCGTCGTTGCCGGGGGCGGCAGCCCTGCGGCTGGCGGCGGGACTGGCAGCGGCGTTGGAGGAGATCCACGGCGCCGGGCTCGTCCACCGCGATCTGAAGCCGTCGAACGTCCTGCTGGCCGCCGACGGGGCGCGCGTCATCGACTTCGGCGTCGCGCGGGCGACGGACGGCGGCACGAGCGAACTGACGCACACCGGCTGGCTGGTCGGATCACCCGGCTACATGTCGCCGGAACAAGCCGAGAGCAAAGCCCTGACACCCGCCAGTGACGTCTTCTCACTGGGCGCGGTGCTGTACCTGGCCTGCACGGGGGTTGAGCCGTTCATGGGCGCCTCGACGCCGGCCACGCTGTACAACGTGGTGCACTCCGAACCGGACCTTGAGCTGGTGGCGGAGCCGCTGCGCGCCATCGTCGAGGCCTGCATCGCGAAGGACCCGGCAGCCCGCCCGACGCCGGGGGAGGTCCTGGCGCGGGTCGGGACGGTGCCGCCGTCGGCGCGGGCGTGGCCGGAGTCGGTGTATGGGCTGATCGCGCGGCAGGATGAGGCGGTCGCGGAGGTGCTGCGGGCGGGGGAGCGGGAGGCTGCGGAGACGGGGGCGCCGGAGCAGGGTGCCGCGGTGCCCGAGACTGTTGCGCCGGCGCAGGGTGCTGCGACGGCGTCGACCGCGGTGACGGCCCAGGCCGCTGCGGTGACGGAGACGGTCGCGCCCACGCACGCCGCTCTGTCGGCGCCAACGGCTGCGCCGGAGCAACCTGCCGCCCCGACGCCGGCTGCTCCGCCGACGCAGTCAGGGGATTGGCTTACGCCCTCGGGTCAGCCGTTGCCGCTGATGCAATCAGTGCAATCTCCCCAAGCACCGCAACCTGCGCCCTCCGCGCAATCACCGTGGCCGGCGCCATCGCCCACTCCGCAGCCGACCAGTACCGCGACGTCCTATCCGCCCTCCGCGGCCGAGATGCCGACGATGCCGGGCGTGCGGCGCCGTCGCGCGATCGTGTCGGTCAGCGGAGTCGGCGTGGTGGCGGCGGTCGGCGTGGCGGCGGCGCTGCTCATGAACAACTCGGCGGCCTCTCCCCAAGCGAACTCGGCAACGACGACCGCAGGCCTCGTTTCAAGCTCCGGCAGCCCGGCGACGTCGCCGTCATCGGAGCCGACCAGCAGCTCGGCTGACACCACCTCGAGTTCGAGCTCCTCCCCGCTGCCGAGCACTCCCAGCGAGGATCGCACGACCAGCCGCTCCCAGGCCGTGCCGCCGCCGGTCACCACCTCGACCCACAGCCAGCAGGCCGCGTGTCTCAGCAACCAGCAGGCCTACACCCTCGCCAAGCAGCTCAACGCGGGCTCGCTCCCGTCGGACGCCAGTGTCAGTGTCCTCAAATGCGATAGCGGCTGGGGCATCGGCCGCATGGCGTCGGCGAGCGTCGGCAACGCGAAGGTGGTCTACGAGCTCCAGGGCGGGAGCTGGAAGGCCGTCGATCTCGGATCAGACGTCTGCCAAGGTCCGGTGAGCGCGGCGCCCGCCGACATCCGGAGCGCGGTCAACTGCTCCTGATCCGGCTGATCCGGCTGATCCGGCAGTGCGGTTCACGACACCTCTGACCAGGTCCGTTCCGTCCGTACCTCTGGGTCTCACATCCGCTTCAAAACAGCCTGCTTCGCCGCAGCGAACTCTTCGTCCGTCAACACTCCGTCGCGGTGCAGATCACCCAGCTCCCGTAGCCGCCGCAGCAACGCATCGTGGTCGCTGCCGTCGCCGTCCGTGATCGCGGGCGTCGGGGTGGTGCTCTCAGCCACCGCGTTCGGATGCGGCATGCGCCCCACGATCGCCGTCGTCAGCAGCACGCTGGCCCCGCTCTCCTTCTTCGTGCCCCACAGCGTCAAGCAATTGGGATCCAGCCGCGGGTTCGCCGCGACGATCCCGGCGTCGCCGCGGATCCGGAAGCGGATCCAGCCCCAATCCATACCCACCGCCGGGCGCCACTCCACCGCCTCCAGGGCCGCCAGCGGCCACTGACGGTTGCCGATGTTGCGCTTCTTCGGGTCCGCCATCCAGTTCCACTCCAGCTGGACGTTCTCGCCGTCGAAGGAGCCGACGCCGTCCTGGCCGTTGGCGGCCACCGGGACGGACGGCGCGGCGATCAGGTACCGGTCCGTGGGGTCGGTCGGGACCTGCGCCACGGTGAGGGCGTCGCGGACTTCGTCTGCGAAGTACTCGGCCACGCCGCCGCGGTCGAGGGGGATCTCGAGCTGGTAGGGGTCGGAATCGTCGTCGAGGCGCCCGCCGCAGGCCTGAAGGAGCGGATCGGCGCCGGAACGCAGGCGGAGCCGGAGACGCCCGGCGCTGTGCTTGGACTTCTTGCCGCGCTCGGGCGCCGCCTCGAACGCGACGCCGGTGATTGCTTCCAGCGGTACCGCGATCTCGCCGAGCGCGGCCCGGACGCGTGAGACTTCCTTGTCGTGCCCCGGCACTATGCGCAGCAGGTCCCCGTTGAAGGTCCAGGTGCCGTTCTTCCCCATTACCTCGGCCATGGGACCGATCGTAAAGCCCTCAGGGCCGGTCGCCGAGCATGTAGCGCAACACTTGCAGGTACTCGTCCTTCACTCGAGCTTTGTCGACATCTGGAGTGAGAGCTAGGTCGATGCCGGCCGAGCCGAGCAGGTGGAACACCGTGCGGGCGGCCGTGGTGACCGGCAGCGGCGGCAGCTTGCCGACGTCGATGAGCGTGCGGACCGTCAGCTCGATCATGCCGAACGCATGACGTTCCTCGCTGTCCTTCCACTCCTGCCAGCCCAGGGCCACCGGCGCCTCCTGCCACACCAGGCGGCCGTACACGGGTTCGCAGCAGCACTCGAGGAACATCGCCAGCGCGGCGTCGGCCGCGGCACCCGGGTCGTCGGGGTAGGCCGCGGCGGCTTGTTCGACGCGCTTCAGCATCTCCTTCTCAGTGTCCTCATATACCGCGCGGAACAGGGCCGTCTTGTTGGCGAAGTGGTGATACACCGCGCCGCGGGTGGCCTGTATGTCGGCGGCGACGTCCTCCAAGGCGGTCGCGGCGAAGCCGTGCTCGGCGAACCGGCGCGCGGCGGCTGCCAGCAACGCCGCTCGCGTCGCCTCGGAGTACTGTTCCCGCCTGCTCTTGACGCCGGACATACGACGAGTATACGAACATACACAGAGTATGTTTCCGACGCAGAGCAGGTGAGTCCGCCATGGCCGACACCGAGACGCTGTTCGACCCCTTCGCACCCGGCTTCACCGACGATCCGTACCCGGCCTACCAGCGCCTCCGCGAGACGAGTCCGGTCCAGGAACACCCCTTCGGCTTCTGGATCCTGTCCCGCCACGATGACGTCTCGGCGCTGCTCCGCTCCGGCCACTCCGTCGACTACCGCAACACCGCGGAGAACAGCGTCGCGCGCTTGCAGGCCGACGCGATGCTCCAGACCGATCCGGAGTTCAGCGAGACCATGGACACCTACGGCCTGTCCATGCTCGATCGCGATCCGCCGGACCACACCCGGCTGCGCGGGCTGGTGGCGAAGGTGTTCACGCCGCGGTCGGTGGCGGCGCTGGAGCCGTACATCGCAGAGCTCGTCGACGAGGCACTGGACCGCCTGGCCGACGAGGGCAAGAACGGCAACGCCGACCTGATCGGCACTCTCGCCTTCCCGATCCCGTTCGCCGTCATCTCCCGCATGCTCGGCATCCCCGACGCCGACCACAACCGCATCAGGGAGCTGAGCGGCTTGCTGGTCCGTACCCTGGAGCCGATCGGTGACGCGGACCTGCTGGTGCGGATCAACCGCGCGCGCCTGGCGATGCAGGAGATCGTCCGCAGCCTGATCGACACCAAACGCGCCCACCCTGCTGATGACCTGCTGACCGCCCTCATAGCCGCTGAATCAGACGGAGACCACCTCACCGACGAGGAACTCGTGGCGCAGGTGATCCTCCTCTACGTCGCCGGCCACGAGACCACCGTCAACTTGATCGGCAACGGAACCCTGGCCCTCCTCCGCACCCCCGGCGAACTCAAAAAGCTGCACGACAGTCCCGAACTCGCGACCAACGCGGTCGAGGAGATGCTCCGCTACGACGCCCCGGTCCAGCAGTCCCGCCGCATCACGCTGTCCCCGTACACGATCGGCGACCGCACCATCCCACCCGGCGCCTTCGTGATCGCCGCCCTAGCGTCAGCCAACCGCGACGAAGACACCTTCGGCCCCGATGCCTCCACCCTCCGCATCGATCGCCCCAACGCCCGCAACCACGTCTCCTTCGGCGGCGGTCCCCACCACTGCCTGGGTGCGGCACTGGCACGCCTGGAGGCTCGGGTCGCGGTGGAACGCCTGGCGTCGCGCTTCCCGACCCTGGCCTTGGCCGGCGAGCCGACGTGGAACGGCCGCATCAACCTGCGGGGGCTGGACGTGTTGCCGGTCGCGACGGCTTAGCTGTGGTCGCCGCTGGCGGGTTTTGGGCTGGGGCGCCGCACGTTTTGGCTCGCAGCCTCCTGCAACCCGGCACTCATCGATTTCTGATGCTCATGGTGCCTGGCGTTCAGTAGGTAGGTGAGTGGGTGAGTGGGTGAGTGGGT
>JABFXP010000187.1 GCA_013361685.1 Catenulispora sp. | reverse complement strand
CCGGCCGGCTGCCCGGCGCGGTCCGCGCCGGCCGCCAGCCCGCGCCGCCCGAGCCAGAACCCGAGCACGCCCAGCAGCAGCCCGGCCAGCGCGGTGAACACGAAGTAGTACCCGTCGACGCTGGCGATGCCCTTGCCCTCGGGCACGACCAGCAGCGCGGACTGGTCGACGTTCGACTTCACCTGGGAGACGACGTCGGCGGGGATGGTGAGCCACACCGTGGGGGCGAACCGGTACCACAGCAGGCCCGCGGCGACGCCCAGGCCCCCGCCGGCCAGCAGCAGGATCCCGAACACCAGCAGGTCCGGCCGCGCCAGGCGCAGCAGCCGGGCCGCCGCCGGGGCGAACCGCTTCGCCGGCCCGTCGTCGCCGAACCGCGGCACCTCCGGCATCCCCTGCGCGCCCTGCGACTCATGGAAGGGGTTCCGCCCCCGTGGGGAACCCGGGCCCTGCCCACCGGCAGTCGGCGAAGTCTGGTCGTTCATCGTCCATCAGCTTTTCATGCCGGGGCCGCCCATGGCAGCCGGGAGGGTCAGAAGGGAATCAGGTGGGGTGTGGGACACCGGTTCTGGCAGCATGGGCCCATGGCCAAGAACCGTCAGGCGAGCGGCGGCACCCCGGCGACGGCGGTCCTCGCCAAAGAGGGCGTCGAGTTCGCGGTGCACACCTACGACCACGACCCCTCCGCCGCCTCCTACGGCAAGGAGGCCGCCGACGCGATGGGCGTGGACCCCGAACGCGTCTTCAAAACGCTGGTCGCCGACGTCGACGGCACCCTGACCGTGGCCGTGGTCCCGGTCGCGGGCACCCTGGACCTGAAGGCCCTGGCCGGCGCGGTCGGCGGCAAGAAGGCGGCGATGGCCGACCCGGCCGCCGTCACCCGCACCACCGGCTACGTCCTCGGCGGCGTGTCCCCGCTCGGCCAGCGCAAGCAGCTCCCCACGGTCCTGGACGAGACCGCGCTGCTGTTCGACACCATGTTCTGCTCGGCGGGCAAGCGCGGAATGGAGATCGAACTCGCGCCGGCCGAGCTGGTACGCCTGACCGGCGCGATCACCGCCCCGATCGGCCGCGCGGACTGACCCGCCCCGGCCCCGCGCTTTCCGCTGACAGCGGGCTCGAACACTGCTATGAGTAGTGACCGGGGTCTGAATCAGTCACGGGAAGGGGTTCACCTGTGGCGCGGGTCGTGTGCGTTCACGGAATCGGCAAGCAGAGCGAGCAGGGCGAACAAGGCAGACGGCACGACGGCGAGCGCACGCTGCTGAACCAGTGGCACGCCGCGCTCTCCGACGGGCTGCGCCGGGCCGGGCATGAACGTCCGCTGCCGGACGATGACGTGGCGATGGCCTACTACGGGGACCTGTTCGACAATTCCCCGTACAGCACCGCGGACATCGGCGAAGGCTTCGAACAGCAGCTGCTGCTGACGTGGTGGGCCGGCGCGGCGGCCGTGGACTCGGGCGTGTCGCCGCCCGACGCCGCCGTGACCCTGGCCGCGGCACCCCACGCGGTCCACAGCGCGCTGCGAGCCCTGTCCGGCTCGAAGTTCTTCGCCCACATCCCCGTCCCCGGCATGGTCGCCGACCTCAAACAGATGCACGCCTACCTGACCGACCCGCGGATCCGCGCCTCGGTCCGCGCCCGCGTCCTCAACGCCATCGGCCCCGACACCCGCGTGGTGGTGGCGCATTCGCTGGGGTCGGTGGCGGCGTACGAGGTGCTGTGCGCCCTGGGAGCGCACCACATCAAGGCACTGGTGACCCTCGGCTCCCCGCTCGGCATCCCGAACCTGGTCTTCGAGCGCCTGGACCCGGCGCCGGGCCGCAAACCGGCGATGGCGGCCTGGCCGGGCCCGGACACGCTGACGTGGACCAACATCGCCGACCGCGGCGACGTCGTGGCACTGGTCAAGGACCTGCGCCCGCGCTTCAGCGAACGCGTGCTGTCGGCGCTGGTGGACAACGGCGCGCACGCCCACGACGCGACGCGGTACCTGACGGACGCGTTCTGCGGGGACGCGGTCGTCGCGGGGCTGGCATGAGCGGTGAGAGCGGTGAGCACGGTGAGCGCGACGGGGAGGCCGCGCCTCGCAGATTCCTGCCGCCGCGACCCCGCGCTTATGCATAACGCCAATGACCTGGAAGCCCTGCGCGATGCGGAGTTCCAGCGTCAGGACCAAGCCCGGGAGACCGCCTTCCGCGACACGATGCTCGTCCGCGCGATGGCCTACCCCGGCGACGACGCCAAGGCCGGCTGGTGGTTCACCGGCCGAAACGCCGCGCTGGAAGGCATCGCGGAGTGGCTGCGGGATACGGATCCGGTATGCGTGGTCACCGGCGACCCGGGCTCGGGCAAGTCCGCGATCCTGGGCCTGGTCGCGGCGGTGACGCACACCAAGCGACGCGCGTCCGTACCGATGACGACGCTGGGAGTGGATCCGGAGCGGTTCCCGGTGGAGGCCGTCGACGCCACCGTCTACGCGCAGCACATGACGGACGCGGAGATGGTCGAGGCGATCGCCGCAGTCGCTCGGGTCACGGCGAGCAGCGCGAGCGATCTGCTGGCTGCGCTGGACGGACGCGCGAAGCCGCTGACCGTGATCATCGACGGCGTGGACGAGGCCGCCACACCGGAGAGTCTGTGCCGGGACGTGTTGCGGCATCTCGCGCAGCACTCGCAGGGCCGGATCAGGCTGCTGCTGGGGATGCGGCCGTATCTGGTGGAGCATCTGCGTCTCGGCGCTCTCGGTATCGGAACGCTGGGCATCGACTTGGACGGCAGCCAGTTCGCCGATCCCACGGGTCTGCGGTCCTACGCGGTGCGGATCCTCGCGAAGTCTGTGACGCTGTCGCCGTATCGCGATGGCCGGGAGGGAAGCGGGCGCAGGGTCGCCGTGGCCGAGGCTGTCGCCGAAGCGGCCGGCGACTCGTTCCTGGTGGCGCGCATCGTCGCGGGCACTCTAGCTGCGGCGGAACACGCGGTCGCCGACCCGTACGACCCTGAATGGCGCCGCAGCCTGCCCCGCAACGCCGACAAGGCCATGGTCGAAGACCTCGACCGCCGCCTCGGTACTGATGCCCAGCGTGCGATCGACCTGCTCAGGCCGCTGGCGTTCGCTCAGGGCGAGGGGCTGCCGTGGGAGAACCTGTGGCCGGCGCTGGCGAGCGCGATGTCGGGACGCGAGTACGGGGACGACGACGTGTTGTGGCTTCTTGAGGAGGCCGGATCGTACGTCGTGGAGGCGGTGCAGAGCGGCCGGTCGGCGTATCGGCTCTATCACCAGGCGCTCGCTGAGCATCTGATGGGAGGCTTCGATGCGCGCGTCGCGCACGCGGCGTTTATGGACGTGTTCGTGGACGCGGTACCGCTTCGGGCCGACGACGGTTGCCGGGACTGGAGTCGTGCGCATCCGTATGCGTTGCAGCACTTGGCGTGGCATGCGGTGCAAGCAGGTCGGCTCGATGATGTGCTTGAGGAGTCGGAGTATCTGGTTCATGTGCCGCCGAGAGCGCTCACTCCGCATCTGCGGCACGCCGTCAGCGAAGCGGCTCGCGGCATCGCGTCGGTCTATCGCTGCTACCTGGAAACGCACTCCCACCTCGAACCGTCGGAACGCAGGCAGATCCTCGCCCTGGCGGCTTCGGAACAGGGCATCGATCAAATCCGGGAGAACTTGATCAGCCGGATTCCCAGCGGGGAATGGTCGGTGCATCGGACCTCAGGCAACGGCCCGTTGAGCTCCGCGGTGCGGGATGTCATGGTCGACGAGTCGGGGATCATCATGGCCGTGGCGTGCACCACGATCGACGGAGTGCCGATTCTGGTCACCGCCGGGAGTCGGCTGATTCTGTGGGATCTTCGAAGTGGGCTGCGATACGGCGATCCGATCGAGCCCGATATTCACGTCGGGACTATCGACTGCGTGATCCAAACAGACGGCACGATCGCGGTCGTCCGCAGCCCGGACTGGGTGCGTGCCTGGAATCTTCGTACCAGGCAGCAGGTCGAGCCACCGGTCGGAATACCGAACAGTACTGTGCTTGACCGGAGTATCAAGCCGGTGGTCGTCGAAGTGGCCGGCCAACCGACGCTCGTCACGGTCGATGCCCTGGAATGGCTTACCGCGTGGGATCTCCAAACCGGAGAATGCCGCGGTGCCGTGGCGCTCCCCGTCTCCCCCATCCTCGTCGCCGTCGATGCCGCCGAGGTCGACGGGATACTGATCGCGGTCACAGTGCACCTGGAGAGCTTCCGGTCGATTGTCCGAACCTGGGACATCAGACCCACGACTGCCTTCGATGCCGTCCGGGATCCGCGTTCCTATCAAGTGGCGACGCCGACGTTCGTCGAAGTGGATCAGTCCATGTCGGCACTGGTCTCCAGCTCGTCTGGCATCGAACGACACGATATGGAGACCGGGGAACGCTGGACATTGCCTCTGGAAACGACAGGAATACCCGCGATCACCGTCCTCCCGAGGGATGACGGCCACCCCATCGCAGTCATCAGCGATGGCCGCGTTCGAACCTGGGATCTGAGAAGCAACTGGCCACTGGAACAGCTTTCACCACGCGTGCCGCCACGGATTCAGGCGCTGGCCGGCGTGTCTGTCGGCACCGATTTCTTCGTTGCCGCCGTCCTGGACAAGATTCTGTTACGACTGCATCCAGAACCGCTTGACCGCATGGAAATCGAGCATGACTATACGGGCAGTGCGGTAGCCTGTATCAACATCGACGGCGAGCCCATCGCCTTGGCAATTGGGCTTATCAGCGGATTGTGGATATGGAACATTCGAACCGGCGATTTGCAGGCCTCGCTGGCCTCACAACATGAGGCGCTCGCGTGCACCTATGTCAATGGATCACCCACCGCCGTCTTGGCAGGTTCCGGCAGCGTTGAGGTATTGGATCTGAAGATCGGAAGCACACGAAGCCTGCCGGTCGACGAGGGTAGCGGCTTCATCAGGACCCTCACATGTGCCCACGTTGACGACGTCTCCATGGCCGCTCTGACCCGGACGGACGGGGTCACCATCCTGGACCTGACGAATCATCGCGTCGTGGACTTCATCGCCCTGCCCAACCCCGTCAACGCAGCCCTGAGCTCCAAAGGCGACCTGGCCGTCGCCTTCCTCCACGGCCTCGCCCTCTTCCGCCGCCGCCCCTGACCCGCCCGGCGAACTCAGCTCTCCGCAGCGATCTGATCCAGCGCCCCCTGCAAATCATCAGGGTACTGGCTCTCGAACTGCACCCACTCCCCCGTCCCCGGGTGCTCGAACCCGAGGCTCACCGCGTGCAGCCACTGCCGTCCCAGCCCCAGCCGCTCCGCCAGCGTCGGATCCGCGCCGTACTGCAAGTCGCCGACGCACGGGTGCCGCAGCGCCGCCATGTGCACGCGGATCTGGTGCGTGCGGCCGGTCTCCAGCTTGATCGCGAGCAGGGTCGCGGCGCGGTAGGCCTCGATGGTCTCGTAGTGCGTGACGCTGTCCTTGCCGTCGCTGACCACCGCGAACTTGTAGTCGTGGTGCGGGTGGCGGCCGATGGGGGCGTCGACGGTGCCGCGCATCGGGTCCGGGTGGCCCTGGACCAGGGTGTGGTAGCGCTTGTCGACGGTGCGGTCGCGGAAGGCCTGCTTCAGCAGGGTGTAGGCGCGTTCGGACTTCGCGACCACCATCAGGCCGCTGGTGCCGACGTCGAGGCGGTGGACGACGCCCTGGCGTTCGGAGGCGCCGGAGGTGGAGATGCGGTAGCCGGCCGCGGCCAGGCCGCCGACCACTGTCGTGCCGAGCCAGCCGGGGCTGGGGTGGGCCGCGACGCCGACCGGTTTGTCGATCACCACGATGTCGTCGTCGTCGTGGACGATGCGCATGCCCTCGACGGGTTCGGCGCGCACCGCGACCGGGTCGACGGCCGGGGGCAGTTCGACCTCCAGCCAGGCGCCGCCGTGGACCCGGTCGGACTTGCCGGCCTCGGCGCCGTCCACGCGGACCAGGCCGGCGGTGGCCAGTTCGGCGGCGCGGGTGCGCGACAGGCCGAACATGCGGGCCAGGGCGGCGTCGAGGCGCTCGCCCTCCAGGCCGTCCGGGATGGGGAGGCTGCGGAGATCAGACATGGTCCCCATTATCCGGCAGCGCGCGGGCCCTCCGGATCACTCCTTCGGCGAGGCCTTCTCCGAGGCGTTCGCGGGGTCCGCCGGGCTGTTGGCGGCTGCGGTCTTCGCAGTGTCAGCGGACGCGGCAGCGTCGGTGTCGTTGTCGGCGACGTCGGTGTCGTTGTCGGCGCTGGCAGAGGCGTCGGCGACGCTGGAGTCGGTCGCACCGTCAGCGGTGTCGGCGTCGGCAACGCCGGCGTCGGTCTCGGCGGACGCGGCACCGGCGTCAGCGGCAGTCGCGCTGTCAGCGGCAGTCGCACCGCCGCCGCTCCCACCGTCGGCCTCATGCTTCGCCTCCCGATGCCGCGTGCCGTCCGGCTGGATGCCCAAGAACGACAACAGCACCATCAGGCAGCCGCCGGTCACGATCGCCGAGTCGGCGGTGTTGAACACCGGGAAGTCGTAGTGCACGATCGGGAACGTCGGGAACTGCAGGAAGTCCACGACGTGGCCGCGGAACAGGCCCGGCTCGCGGAAGATCCGGTCGCCCAGGTTGCCCAGCGCCCCGCCGAGCAGCAGGCCCAGCGCGCAGGCCCACGGCAGCGAGCGCAGGTTGCGGGAGACCCGCAGGATGACGAACACCACGGTGGCCGCGATGATCGTGAACACCCAGGTCTGGCCCTCGCCGATGGAGAACGCGGCGCCGGAGTTCCGGATCAGGGTCAGGCTCAGGAAGCCGCCGGGCAGGCGGATCGGCCCGCGGTCGGACAGGTGCTGCACCACCAGGAGCTTGGCGATCACGTCGATGGCCAGCGCGAGCGCCGCGACGAGGATCAGGACCGGCAGGCGGCGCGGCTTGGCCGGGGCCGGGGCGGCCGGGCCGTTCGGGTCACCCGGGCCGGCCGTCCCGGCCTCGCGCTCGGCCTCGCGATCGGCGTCGGCGT
>JABFXP010000873.1 GCA_013361685.1 Catenulispora sp. | reverse complement strand
ACGCGCCGCAGCTCGGCGTCCCGGCCGACGAGGCGATCGCCGGCGGTTTCGGGGTTGTCGGCCGCGGAGCCGGCGGACCCGAAGTCGGCGGCCCCGAACCTGCCGGCCCCGGGGGTACTGGACGTCGTGTTCATCATCGTTGCCGTCCCGCAAACAGATCAGATCTGGTGGTCAGGCGGCGAAACTCTACGGGAACTCGTGCTCTGGGCGGCAGGTCGTTGATCCTCGGAACGGGCACCGGTTGCGGTCGGCACCCGTTGGCGGGTGCTCCGGCGTGCCGCAGGGGCGTGCGTACGCGTCAAGCCGGTCAGGGGTGTTCGTTGAGGTTTCAGCCGCGGGAGGCGGTGTCCGTGCAGGCAGGCCTGATCAGGCCGGCGCTGTCAGCGGATGGTGCCTCGTGACCGGGATGCCTGGTGGAAACGGGCCATTCGGCACTACCCGCACCACCACGATGGTCGTGGCGGTGCTCGGCCTCGGGGCGTGCGCCATGGGCCGGGCCGAGGACCTGTACGCGCGGGACCGGACTTTACGGCACGCCACGGCCCGCTCCGGATGGCTGCGGGCCGCCGTGCTCGGCGCCAACGACGGGCTGGTCTCCACCGCCAGTCTGATGGTCGGCATGGCCGCGAGCGGCGCCGCGAACAGCGTGATCGTGACCGCGGGCCTGGCCGGGGTCGCGGCCGGGTCGATGGCGATGGCCGCGGGGGAGTACGTCTCGGTCAGCTCCCAGGTCGACGTCGAGCGGGCCGACCGCGCCTTCGAAGCCCGCGAGCTGGCCGAGAACCCCAAGGGCGAGCTGGAGGAGCTGACCGCGATCTACAAGGCGCGCGGCGTGCCCCAGCCGCTGGCCCGCCAGGTCGCCGTCGCGCTCCACGAGGCCGACCCGCTCCAGGCGCACCTTCGCGACGAGCTCGGACGCCACGAGTCCAGCGCCGCGCGTCCCGTGCAGGCGTCGCCGGCTTCGGCGGCGAGCTTCCTGGCAGGCGGCCTGGTACCGTTCCTGGGCCTGCTGGCTCCGATCTCGACGACCCGGCTTGTGCTGATCGTGGTGGTGACGTTGTGCGGGCTGGTGGTGGCCGGGGTTCTCGGGGCCAAGGCCGCCGGAGGCCGCGTCCTCCGCCCGGCGCTACGTGTCCCGATCGGTGGAGCGATGGCGATGGCGATGACCGCGGCCGTCAGGCAGATCGCCCACCTCTCCGGCGTCTGAGGGCTGGGAAGACACCATGGCCGAACGTCTCCGTCCGCGACTGATGGAGGAACGCGGGTCGAACCTGGCCACTGGACCTGCACCTGGTTCCCAGCCACCTGCAGAGGCACAGCACGCCGGCCGACCGGATCACCGCCGACCGGGTCCGCGCCGTAATCGGCGACCTGGACACCGCGATCATCCGGCTGCGCAACGCGGTGGCCGAGGCATGGGCAGAAGATGGCCGTAACTGGCGCCCGGGACCGTTCGACCGACTTCCGCATCGGTAGCCGAACGACGGAGCGGCGAACGTCTGCATGATGGTGGGTGGGTCCGTCGAGGGATCCAGAGTGGCCAGCGTGATCAGGGCGCGGGCCTGGAGGTCGTGGTGCCCGTTCAAAGTGGTCCGCAGGCTCGTCCAGCAGCTCCGCGCTCGTCTCGGTGGCCGCGACCGTCAGCAGCTCCCCGCTCCGGCGCAGCGTCACCCCGGCCATCGGGCCGCCCGGCAACACCTGGGCGACGATCTCGGCGACCCGACACAGCGACTCCTCGACATCGTCGGTCTACAGCAACAGCACGGTCAGCGCGCTCAACCCGGCTGCCAGCGACTCGTCCACGCCGCGCCCGTCGTCCACCTCCGGCATCGCGAACCCCCTCCGCCGGCCGAGCAACCCGCCAGGAGTGCCCTTTCCCACTGCGCGGAACGCTACGCGCCGTATCAAAGCTCAGCGATCCATGCCAGAACCGAGTCGACGATTCGGCCGGCGTGTGCGTCCCCCGCACACCGCTCAGCACGGTGGAGCAGCGGTTGCGTGACCGATCGCGCCCGTCGTCGGGCGTTACCGTCCGCCACCGGATGTCACCGGTGACCGGTCGGCCCAGCAGGGTCCGGCGGAAAGAAGAGCACGTCTTGGCCTACCATGGCGTTGGCTGATGGTATGTCCGACTCTGGTCAGAGGTGGAGATGCTTGAGGAAGTCGTCATCGGGGCGCTCGCCAACCTGGTCTCCGACGTACTGTCCGCGACGGCACGTCAGCTGGGTGCCGTCCGGCGCGCGTTCGGCGAACGCCGCCACAGCGCGGATCTCGAGCTGGCCACCTACTTCGACACTTACACCTTCGTGCAGGACGCGGCCCCCGGGCTTGCCCGGCGCCTCGAGGTCGCCGTCGGCGCGGTGGAGGTGGACGCCTTCGCGCAGCGGATCGCGTCCGACCGCTGCCATGCGGTGCTCCACGAACTGCTCGCCGCGCGCCTGACCCACGCGCCCGAACAGCAGCTCGGTCGCCTGCGCGATGCGTTCAGCCGTGCGGTGGGGCCGCTCGGCGTCCTCGGCAGCGAGCCGGCCGACGCGGCCTTCGAGTACCTTGACGACAAACTCTGTCAGGCCGTCGCACGTCTCGAAAGCGCCTTGCCCGACGCGGCCCGCCGACTGCGGGACCGAGCGATCGGCCACCGGATCATCGCGATTCTCGACGCGATCGAGCGCCACCAGGCCACGCTCGCCGAGGATGCCGACCCCGGTACCGACCTGGAGCAGCTCCAGCGCTATCGGCGCCACCTCGTCGAGGAGTTCGGCGTTCTCGCCCCGCCCGACGTCGAGCGGCGCCGCCGCATCTCGCTCCAGGAGCTGTACGTCGCGCCGAAAGTCGTGCCGATCCCTTCGGACACGGCCGATCGGCATGCCTCGCCGGCCATCGCCCAGCCGTTGCTGACCGAGTTCGCCGCGGGCATCGACCGCACCGTCCTGCTGGGGGATCCAGGCGCGGGCAAGACCACCGCCGCCCGGGCACTGGTTCACACCCTCGCCCGTGACGCCACCGTGGTCCCGTTTCTGGTGACGCTGCGCGATTTCGCCGCCGACGGCACAGCCACCGGATCGGTCGCACAGCATATCGAGGACGTCATGAACATCGTCTTCCAATGTCCGCCACCACCGGGCTGGGTACGACGGCGACTGCTCGACGGCAATTCACTGGTGATCTTCGACGGGCTCGACGAGCTGGTCGACGCCACGCGGCGGGCGCAGATCTCAAGCATCATCGAGCACTTCTGTATCGAGTACCCGCTCACCCGCGTCCTGGTGACCTCCCGGTTCGTCGGCTACGAGCAGGCTCGCTTGAACGAGCGCGAATTCATCAGGCACCGCATCGACCGGTTCGACGAGGAACAGGTCGCCGAGTACGCCCGGAAATGGTTCGCCAGCGAGCGTGCGTTGACGCAAGAGCAGGCCGCCAGGGACGCCGAGGCGTTCATCGCCGAAAGCGCGTCTGTTCCCGATCTGCGCAGCAACCCGCTGATGCTCTCGCTGATGTGCGTGCTCTATCGGGGCGAAGGCTACCTTCCGCAGCATCGAGCCCAGGTCTACCGGATGAGCGCCGAACTGCTCTTCCACCACTGGGACGCCAGCCGGCATATTCAGGTGGCCCTCACGCTCGACCTTTGGCAGGTGCAGCGTCTGTTGCGCGCCCTGGCGTACTGGCTGCTGACCCGCACCGACGAAGGCACCGCGGTCACAGAGCGGCAACTGGTCGCGAAGACCACCGAACTGTTGCTCGCCCGCGATATGGAGCAACCCGCTCAGGCCAGGAGTGCGGCCGAACAATTCGTCGCCTTCTGCCGGGGCCGCGGTTGGGTTCTGGTTGACGTCGGCACCACGGCTGCGGGCGAATCCATGTACTCGTTCGCTCACCGTACTTTCCTGGAATACTTCGCGGCCGCGCAGGTGGCCGCGGACGCCGACACACCCGAGGCCCTGGCCCGGATCTGCCTACAGCACCTGGCACGCAGCGAATGGGACGTCGTCATCCAACTCGCGATCGCGATGAAAGACGAGGCGATCTCGGGCGGAGGCCAGCGGACGCTGCAGGGACTGTTCAAAGACCGCCGCTACACCTCGAGCGAAGCCCGCAGGAACCTGGTCCATCTCGCTTCCTCGTGCCTGGACTCGGTGGACCTGACGCCCGACTACGTCAGAGTCCTCACTCGCCGTGCCCTGGACTTCCTACTGGATCACGGCAACGACTCCGAGGATCGCGCAGCAGTGCTGGCCTGGTCGCGGCTGAACGTGCGCCGGCGGCAGGACCTGGTGGCAGACGAGTACAAGGCGCGCGCCGAGACGCTGATCGCCTCGGACGACCCGTGGGTGCGCACCGTGGGGTGCTTTCTCGGCGCCTGGTACCCATACGGAGTGTCGGCCGAGGTCATGCACGCCGGCTCCGAGTACTGGCGGATCTGGGCGAGCGAGAATGCCCGAACCTGGCGCGACACCATCATCGGGGATGCGCAGACCATGCTCACGTCCTTGCACCTCGCGGTCGAGCAGGGTCTTCTGACCGTGCGTGAGGTGCTCGCACAACCGGACGGGTTGACCAGGTTGACCAGTCCGTACCCGAACCCCCTCGTCGGGTTCCCGCACGGCTCGTGGCTTGGTTTCCGCGGGTATGAGATGCGGATGTACCGCGCTCATGAGCGCCGCAGGTGGGCCACGACCTTCGAACAGCTCGGAGCGCATCTGTTGGAGGACAACCCCGCACCGCCGTTCACCGCCCACATCTGGGGGCCCCACCCCGCCGAGGGCTATCTCGGTACGGAACTTGCCGCAGACGAGCGAATCACCGAATCAGCCTATTTGTCGACTGCGGTGATAACCGCGGCCGATCTCGAATCACGGGTGAGGCGCGAGCCGCCAGCCGTGGTTGCGGCGCTCATATCAGCGCGCCCTACTGGCTGGCTCAGCGAGCTCGCTCCGTACCTCCGCGAGCGCCTGGGGATCAATGGGGGCCCGCTCCTTGCGCCACTGCCTGTGCGCGAGGACTACCAACGGCTATTTAAGGAGTGGGCGCACAGAAAGGTCGACTTCGCTCGCCCGCCCGACACGGCCGGTGACCTGGCACATGTCATGGGCTGACGAAGATCGGGCGTCCTTCGATCTGCTCGATGTCCTTGGCGGTGGCCTCGATCAGGCGGGTGCCCAGGCCGACGAGCGCGCGGCCGACGGCCAGCTCCTCGCCGATCTCGGGCACTTCGAAGTCGGTGGGATTGAGGCGGGCGTCGCCGTAGCAGAACAGAGCCCTGCCATCGCCTTCCAGCCGCGCTCGGGCGTGGGTCTGGCCGTCCTCTTCCACAATACGGACCCTGATAGTCCAGTCCGTGACGTGCCGGGTGGTCATCGTGCTGCTCCTGTCCGGTTCGAAGATCCGTCACCGTGGACCGGCGGTCGCCCGCCGCCACGGTCCGGCGTGGGGCGCCCGCCGGACCGTGGCCTGGTGTGCGGGCACGGCTTCATCCGACGCGCCGCAGGCCCTGCGACTTCTCGATGACGGCCGCCTCATCAGTGGTCTTGCGCGAGAACCCGATGAAGAACCGCAGGATCTCCCGCCAGAAGTACCCGACCCCGCCGATCGCGAAGCCGGTCAGGGTGACGGCGATGCCGTGGTTGCGCACCGCCAGGTGCCAGACGCCGAACAGGTCGAGATCGGCCATCCACGCCACGGCGATGCCCAGACCCACCAGCAGCGCCGCCCAGAACTCCTGGGCCAGCGCCACGAAGCGCTCCGCGATCATCACGGTGGCCAGCGCCGCCAATCCGAGCAGCGCCACGATTCCGAGTCCGTACATCGACAGCTCCTTTCGCGGAATCTGTGGAACCCTTCACTTCAGCATTTGCCGCCTTACCCCACCGCGAACAGAGTCCACGGTCCCTGATTTGACGCCATTCGACCCTGTTCGCGCCGAGCATGCCGACTTCGTTGGGCATGCCGGCTTCGCCGTGGTCGCGCGACCGACGCGGCGCCGACTCGACGGCCGTGTTGTCGGTCTGGTGGAAGACGTATCCGGTGCGCTCTTCGGGCAGACGCCGAGAATGGTCGCGGTCGTGCACCGTGTCCACGAGTCCGCTCGCGGCCCGCACCACCGGGGCGGTGCCGTAGCGCATGCCGGTCATCGGCGCCAGCCCGCAGAGCTCGAACATACGAGGAGGCCATGGCCCTGCGCCAGGGCGTCGCCCGCCTCATGTGGTCCAAACAGTTCTACCACTACGACGTCACGTCTCCGGTCGTGGATTGGATCTGTTGGCGGGCTCCGGTGAGTTCGGCCGTGATCTGCGTGCCGGTCAGTTTCGTGAAGTACGGATGGTCTACCGAGTGGTTCCCGATTCTTTGGCCGGCGGCGATCTGCCGGGCGACGTCGGGGAAGTGCCGGACGAAGTCGCCGGTGAGGAAGAACGTCGCGGTCACGCCGTATCGGTGCAGGGTGGCCAGGATCGAGGGTACGGCGTCGGCGTTCGCCCCGGCGTCGAACGTCAAGGCCACCACCGGCCGGGTCGTGGGGATGCGGTCCCAGTCGACGCCCGCGAGCCGGGTCGGGATCTGCGCGGATGCGGTGGGCGTGGCGGACGTGGTGGACGGCGGGGCTGAAGGCGAACTGGTTGAGGACGCAGAGCGCGGGGCTGTCGGGGAGGGGGCGTGCGAGGTTGACGCGCCGGCGTTGTAGGCGGTGGTGCAGGGCCCGCGCCGCTGGAGCCACAGCCGGTCAGGGTCGCGAGGACGAAGGCGAGTAACGGAACGCCTGACCGGACTGCAGCGCTGCCGCATGTCATGGTCCACCGCCGTCGTAGGACGTCTCCCATCCCTTCGCAGGGATGGGATCCGACTCCGGTCTCTGCGCGGAGCGCGCTCCTGCCACAGGGCCGAAGGGACCCTACACCAGAACACGAAGATGCAGCGCAGCGGAACGCTACGGAGACCTCATCGTCCGGTATCTCAGCCGGTGGTCGAACCGGCCCAGACGGTCATCTCATAGGAACCGGTCGACGACGGCGGCGGCGACGCCCCGGGCGACGCGGACGCGGACAACTGCGAGTTGGTC
>JABFXP010000234.1 GCA_013361685.1 Catenulispora sp. | reverse complement strand
GGGACTCGCGCCATTTCCCCGAGGGAACTGAGGCCCCCGCCGGAGGCGCCGGCCTTTCACAGGCCTTTGATTTTGACCCTATGAGAAAGCCCGCGAAATCGGATCGACCGATCTCGCGGGCTCCCTCACCCCTCACCCTCCCCTCCCCCTTCGTCTCCATCAGCCGCCGGCCGTGGTCTCCGTCTCCGTCTCCGCGACGAACGCGGCCACCGACTCCGCGAACAGCTTCGGCTCCTCCAGGTGCCCCAGGTGCCCGCTGTTCTCCAGCACCACCAGCTGCGAGCCCGGGATCAGCTTGTGCAGCTCCTCAGCCCAGCGCACGCCGCAGATCACGTCGTACCGGCCGACCACGACCAGCGCGGGCACCCGCAGCGTGGCGAGCGCCGCGCGGTCGTCGACCGAGTCCGGCGTGCCGTCCACGTCGCGGCCGGAGATGTACGTGGCCTCGATCGAGTTCTGCACATCGGCCCACTTCGCCGGGTCGTCGAGGAACGAGGCGATGTAGGCGGCCAGGATTCCCCTGGCCACGCGCACCATGTCGGCGTCGTTCGCGATCTGCGAGATGGCCCCGAACGTCTGGAGCACCTCCGGCAGCAGCGGGTGGCCGGCGTGCCGCTCGGCGAATTCGCCGACTTTGAGTCCGGCCTCGGCGCCGAACTCCGCGCCGGTCTCCGGGGCGCTCTCGTAGAGGATGACGCCGGTGAGCTGGTCCGGCCGGTGGATCGCGTGGTACTGCGCCACGAAGCCGCCGTGTGAGTGGCCCAGCAGGTGGACGGGGGTGCCGAGGTGGTCGATCAGTGCGGCCAGGTGCTCGCTGTAGAGGGGGCGGGTGTAGCCGTCCGGGTGGCTGGGGAGGCGGCCGGAGCCGCCGGTGCCGGCCGGCTCGAGGTAGACCATCGTCAGTCGCTGCTCGAGTTCGGGCGAGCGCAGGTACTCCCAGTGGATGCCGGGGCCGCCGGGGTGGGCCACGACGACCGGGCCGGTGCCGTGGACGTGGTAGCGCAGGGTGAGGCCGGCGACGTCCAGGGTGTGTGCGCCTTGGGCCAGCGGTCCGGTGGTGGCTTGGTCAGTCATGCGGGGCTCCCGATCTCGATCGTGCTGTCACTGATCCATACGCCGGGGGCGTGCCGCAGTTCGATCACCGCCGAGTGACAACTCTCACAAGGCGTCCGGGAACTCCGAAGGGCTGGTCAGGTGCGGCTTCTGCCGACACCTGGAGGGGCTGTCCGGAGGGCCGACTCGGCGTTGTCGGGCATACCGGCACTGAGAACGGGCAGCGGGGGTGGATCGGCAAAGATCCATCCGGAGGAAGAACTTTGAGATACACGCGACTAGGAAGGTCAGGACTCGAAGTCTCCCGGCTGTGCCTGGGCGGCATGAGCTTCGGTGAGCCGGAGCGGGGCGCCGACAGCTGGACGCTCGGGGAGTCGGACAGCCGGCTCATCATCAAGGCCGCGCTCGAGGCCGGGATCAACTTCTTCGACACGGCGAACGTCTATTCGGACGGCGGCAGTGAGGAAATCCTGGGCCGTGCCCTGCGCGACTATGCGAACCGGGACGAGATCGTGATCGCGACGAAGGTCTTCGGCCCGATGCGGCGGGGGCCGAACAGCGGCGGGCTCTCGCGCAAGGCGATCCTCGCCGAGGCCGAGGCGAGTCTGCGGCGGCTCGGCACCGACTACCTCGACGTGTACCAGATCCACCGGTGGGATCCCAGGACGCCGATCGACGAGACCCTGGCCGCGCTGGATTCGCTCGTCCGTTCGGGCAAAGTCCGGTATCTCGGTGCCTCGTCGATGTATGCGTGGCAGTTCAGCAAGGCGTCGTACCGGGCGGCCATGCAGGGACTGACCGAGTTCGTCAGCATGCAGGACCACTACAACCTGCTCAACCGCGAGGAGGAGCGGGAGATGCTGCCGCTGTGCGAGGACCTGGGCGTGGGGGTACTGCCGTGGAGTCCGCTCGCGCGGGGGCGGTTGGCACGGCCTGTCGCCGCCGGGACCGCTGAGACCGCCGGGCCCACCGAGACATCCGGGACCGCCGACGCCGCCGCAACCGCACGAACGCGCGACGACGCCTTCGGTGACAGCCTCTACGCCGGGACCGAGGTTGCGGACCGCGCGGTGATCGAAGCGGTCGCCGCGACGGCGCGCGCCCGGGACGTACCGATGGCGAGTGTGGCGCTGGCGTGGCTGATGGCGCAGCCAGCCGTCACCGCCCCGGTGATCGGCGTGACGCGACCGCAGCACTTGACCGACGCCCTAGCCGCCTGCGAGCTGGAGTTGAGCGCGGCTGAGATCGCGGCGTTGGAACGGGAGTACGTTCCGCACCAGATCGCAGGGTTCGAGTAGAACTGAGTAACTGAGTAGACCCCCATGGGCCGCCGGGACAGCGGCGCCCGGCGGAGCGGCGGCCGACGTCTCAGAACGGCAGCAGCCGCCCGGACGGCGTGCGCAGGTCCAGCTCAGGCAGGTCGTGCAAGCGACGTGCGGAGGACTTGCGGACGCGGATCTGGCGGCGGCTGCCGCCGACTGTGCGGGCGGTGGTGCCGGCCGTGCTGCGGCGGACGGTGCCCGAACTCTCCGACTGACTGGTCATGGTCGCCTCCTCGGCGTGTGGCCTGCTGAGTATCGGCACTGTCATCGAGCCCGCCTTGAGCGATGGATTACCCCAGATAGACCAGCCCAGCCGGGCCGTTACCGATTCGAGCCGTAAGGATCGACAAAGTACGTAACGGGATCGGCCCACGGGCCGACATTTCAGCAGGGAGTCCTCATGGTGAAGCGCATGGCGGCGACGCTCGCGACGATCACGATGGCCGGAGCACTCGGAGCGGCGTCCGCCCACGCCTCGCAGTCCGTCGGTGAGCACACCGCGGTGCATACCGCCGCTGTTGTCAAGGCCGAAGACCCGCCCGCGGGTTACACCTTCGAAGGCAATTTCTACTGGCACGCGTCGTGCGAGGAGGCCGGCAAGGGCGGCATCCCGCGCGCGTGGTCGGCTTATGTGTGCCTGGGCGACGGGATGCCGTGGGACTCGTACAACCTCTATGTGAAGTACAACTGACGCTCGTTTAGAGCATCAGCCTGTCGTGGTGCGCGCGATCTTCCACACTCCGCCGTCTTGGACGAGTGTGAAGGTCGTGCGCTCCTGGGAGTTCGCACCGTTTTTGGGGAAGTAGTTCACGGTGGCGATCACCGTGTCGGGGGCCTTCGCTTGGACGCCGGTCACGGTGACGCGCTCCATGCCGTTCCAGAAACTCTGGTAGTTCTCCCAGCCGAGGGCCTTGTTCTTCTGGAATTCCGGCGTGAGGTCGTTCCACGCCTGCTGCAGGTTGCCCGGGACCAGGGTGTAGTAGTTCGTTATCGCGGCGGCCAGCTGAGTGGTGACATCAGCGCTCGATGATGAGGCGCTCGTCGCGGGCGTGCTCGACGGGGCCGAGCTCGGGGAGCTCACCGGTGGCGCGGCGGCGCTGGACGTGGCCGGGGTCGTGGGCTGCGTGGACGGCGGGCTGGACGGCGCGGTGCTCGCCGAGGTGTGCGGGGTCGTCGTGGACTGCGCCGCCGTCGTGGCCGACGGGTGGTCGCCCCCGCCGCCGCTCAACGCCACCACGATCCCCGCGATCACCGCTGCCGAGCCGACACCGGCGCCGGCGAATATCAGCCGTCTGCGAGAGGAATCGCCGGGCCGGGTGGTGGCCATCGCGGTGGTGGCGCCACCGCCTGCCCCGCCCGCACCGGCAGCGGACATCGCCGTGGTCGGTGACGTCTCGGGGAGTGCGGTCGTGGGCTCGGCCACGGGCAGGGCGGCGGTCGGCTTCGGTGCCGGCTTCGGCTTCGTGGTCTGCTTGGGCTTCGGCTCGGCCTTGGGCGCCGGGTCCGGCTCTGCCTCGGGTTCGGACGCCGCCTCGGGTATCGACGCGGCCTCGGGTACTGACGCGGCCTCAGGCGCGGGTACCGGCATCGGGTCCGGCACGGGCTTCGACGTCGGCAGCGGCACCGCCACCGCCTCGAGCGCCAGCGCCTCGGTCACAGCGGCGGCCGACGGCGGCGGCGGCGGAGCGTCCGGAGTCGCACCGGTCCGGTCGGCCACATCCCAGTCGGCATCGGCCCGGTCGCTTCCAGCCCGGTCAGCCCCGGCCCGGCCGGTCCCGGCCCAGTCGGCACCGGCATGGTCGGTCCCGGCCCAATCGCCACCGGCCGGAGCGACCACGGCCCGGTCGGCCACGCTCCGATCGGTCAGCGACCGATCCACCACAGTCCGGTCCATCGCCGCCCGGTCCACCCTGGTCGGCGCCTCGACCGCCGGCAGCGGCGAGGTCCCGAGCGCGGAGAGCGCCTGCGACACCTCTTTCATCGTCGGCCGGTTGGCGGGCTCGGGGTCGAGCATCCGCAGCACCGTGTCGGTCAGCATGCCGGTGCGCCGCGGCGCGCGCATCTCGTTGCGGACCACTCGCAGCAGCACCGCCATGGCGTTCACGTCGTCGCCGAACGGCGGCGTGCCCTCGACCGCCGCGTAGAGGGTCGCGCCCAGGGAGAAGACGTCGGCCGGGGAGTCCACGGCGTGGCCCTGCGCGACTTCGGGTGCGGTGTAGGCGGGGGTGCCGAGGATCTCGCCGGTGGCGGTGACGGTGGCGTCGCCGGTGGCGCGGGAGATGCCGAAGTCGGTGAGCTTGACCGTGCCGTCGGAGGTCATCAGCACGTTGCCGGGCTTGATGTCGCGGTGCACGATGCCGACGGCGTGCGCGGCGGCCAGCGCGGAGGACAGCTGGGCGCCGAACCGGGCGACCTCCTCGGGGGTCATCACGGTGCCGGTGGCCAGGATGTCCGCCAGGTTGCTGGAGGGCACGTACTCCATGATCAGGTAGGGCCGGCCGTCGTGTTCGGCCACGTCGAAGATGGTGACCGCGTTCGGGTGCTGGAGCCGGGCGGCGATCCGGCCCTCGCGCCGGGCCCGCAGGTGGGACTGCCGCACCTGGGCGCCGCTCATGCCGGTGTCCGGCCGCAGCTGCTTGACCGCGACGTCGCGGCCCAGCACCTCGTCGCGGGCCCGCCACACCACGCCCATCGCCCCGCCGCCGAGTTCGGAGAGCAGGCGGTACCGCCCGGCAATCAGTCGCTCCCCGTCGCTCGTCGCGGCGGTCGGCTGCCCCTCGTCGGGGTCGGCAGTCATGGCGGTTCCCTTACTCATCCCCCGGGGCACGGGCGCGCGGTCGATCGGCGCGGACCGGACGGCCCGCGCACGCAAGCTTCAACCCTATCGTGATGTGCCCTCATCAGTCGCCGGTGCGGCGGGGGGCGTCCCGGCGCTTCTCAGGGTTGACACGTGGCGGGCAAGGGTCGAGTTCCGCTGCGGCAGGGACGCGACGAGGCCAAGTCAAGGACCGGCCCAGGGGACGGGCACGTTGTCTAGACCTGTGGCGGCGATTACGGTGCCGCTGAGCGGGGCGGCCGGCCACTACCCACGGCCGGCCGCCGATTCCCATTCCAGGACGGTGCGTCCGCGGTTCGCCGCGGGCTCGACGTCCCCTGCCATGGAAGGAGTCCGAGTGGACAAGCTTCGCTCGGCGTCACGCGGACGGTCCGTCCGGGCCGCCCGGTTCGCGGCCCTGACGGCCGCGGTCACCTTGGCGTGGGGCGGTGTCTCGACCTCGGCTTCGGCCGCGTCGGCCACCTCCTCCGCCGCCTCTCGCACCACCGTCTCCCGCACCGCCGCCTCTCCCACCACCGCGTCGCAGACCTCTGCCTCGCAGCCGACCGTCGCACGCTCCTGTGCCGCGCCCACCAGGCCCGGGCAGATGGCGTGTCTGGCGTTGAAGCGCACCGACGTGCCCGGCCGCCTGGCGCCCGCTTTGGCGGTGTCCGGCTACGGTCCGTCGGACCTGACCAGCGCCTACAACCTGCCCTCCGGCGGGTCGGGGCAGACGGTGGCCATCGTCGACGCGCAGGACGACCCGAACGCCGAGAGCGACCTGGCGGCGTACCGGTCCAACTACGGCCTGCCGTCGTGCACCACGGCCAACGGCTGCTTCCGGAAGGTCGACCAGAACGGCGGCAGCAACTATCCCTCGCCGGACACCGGCTGGGCCGGGGAGATATCCCTGGACCTGGACATGGTCTCGGCGGTCTGCCCGCAGTGCCACATCCTGCTGGTCGAGGCCAGCACGGCGGACATGACCAACCTGGGCGCCGCGGTGAACACCGCCGTGTCGCTGGGGGCGAAGTACGTCTCGAACAGCTACGGCGGCTCCGAGGAGTCGGCGGACACGTCCTATGACAGCTCCTACTTCAACCACCCGGGCGTGGCCATCACGGTCAGCACCGGCGACTCGGCCTACGGCTCGGAGTACCCGGCGACGTCGCAGTACGTGACGGCGGTCGGCGGCACCTCGCTGAGCCGGTCCGGCGGCACCCGCGGCTGGAGCGAGTCGGTGTGGTACACCAGCTCCACGGAAGGCACCGGCTCAGGGTGCTCTTCCTACGACCCGAAGCCGTCGTGGCAGACCGACACCGGCTGCTCGCGCCGGATGGAGGCGGACGTCTCGGCGGTCGCCGACCCGGCCACCGGCGTGGCGGTGTACCAGACCTACGGCGGCAGCGGCTGGTCGGTGTACGGCGGCACCTCGGCGTCGTCCCCGATCATCGCCTCGGTGTGGGCGCTGGCCGGGGCGCCGAACGCGGGTGACCGCGCGGCGCAGTACCCGTACAAGCACACCGGCAGCTTCAACGACGTCACCAGCGGCCGCAACGGCAGCTGCTCGCCGTCGTACTTCTGCACCGCCGGGACCGGCTACGACGGCCCGACCGGCTGGGGCACGCCGAACGGCACGGCCGGCTTCAAGTCCGGCACGACCGCCGAGACGGTGACGGTGACCAACCCGGGGAGCCAGAACGGAACGATCGGCACCGCGGCCTCGCTGCAGATCTCCGCTTCGGACTCGGCGGGCAAGTCGCTGACGTACTCCGCCACCGGGCTGCCGGCCGGACTGTCCATCAACAGCACCAGCGGGCTGATCTCCGGCACGCCGACCACCGCCAACACCTACTCGGTGAC
>JABFXP010000898.1 GCA_013361685.1 Catenulispora sp. | reverse complement strand
CCTCGACCCGGCCTTCCGGATCGCGCCGGTCGACCGCCGCCTGTTCGGCTCCTTCGTCGAGCACATGGGCCGCTGCGTCTACGGCGGCATCTACGAGCCCGGACACAGCGAGTCCGACGCCGACGGCCACCGCCTGGACGTCGTGAAACTCGCCCGCGAACTCGGGGTCAGCCTCATCCGCTACCCCGGCGGGAACTTCGTCTCCGGCTACCGCTGGGAGGACGGCGTCGGACCGGTCGCCGAGCGGCCGCGGCGCCTGGACCTGGCCTGGCGGTCCATAGAGACCAACGAGTTCGGCCTGAACGAGTTCATGGCGTGGGCCAAGCTGGCCCGGGTCGAGCCGATGATGGCGGTCAACCTGGGGACGAGGGGCCTGCAGGAAGCCTGCGATCTGCTGGAGTACGCCAACCACCCCGGCGGCACCTACTGGTCGGACCTGCGGCGCGCGCACGGCGTGGAGCAGCCGCACGGGATCAAGCTGTGGTGCCTGGGCAACGAGATGGACGGGCCGTGGCAGACCGGCCACACCACCGCCGAGGAGTACGGCCGGCTGGCGGCGCAGACCGCCAAGGCGATGCGCCAGGTCGATCCGGGCATCGAGCTGGTGGCCTGCGGGAGCTCGAACGCTGAGATGCCGACGTTCGGGCAGTGGGAGTCCACGGTGCTGGACCACACCTTCGAGCACGTCGACTACATCTCGCTGCATGCCTACTACGAGCAGCACGGCCAGGACCGGGCCAGCTTCCTGGGCGCGGCGGCCGGCATGGACCGGTTCATCGACGGCGTGGTCGCCACCGCGGACCACGTCGCGGCGAAGAAGAAGTCGCGCAAGAAGCTGAAGCTCTCCTTCGACGAGTGGAACCTGTGGCAGGAGAGCCGGTTCGCCGGCTACACGAACCTGGACTGGGAGCAGGCGCCCCGGCTGATCGAGGACACCTACACCGTGCAGGACGCGGTGGTGTTCGGCAGCCTCCTGATGTCGCTGCTGCGGCACGCCGACCGGGTGGCCGTGGCCTGCCTGGCGCAGCTGGTGAACGTGATCGGGCCGATCCGGGCCGAGCCGGACCGGCCGGCCTGGGCCCAGACGATCTTCTTCCCGTTCGCGCTCACCGCCCGCCACGCGCTCGGCGACGTGCTGCGCGTGGAGACCGCCACCGACGCCTACGACACCGCCGAGCACGGCGACGTGCCGCTGGTCGACGTGGTGGCCACGCACGACGCGGACAGCGGCCAGGTCACGGTGTTCGCGATGAACCGCCACACCGAGGACCCGGCGCGCCTGGACGTGGACCTGCGGGCGTTCGGCGACCTGGTCGTGGCCGAGCACCTGTACCTGGGCGGCGGCGACCTGGACGCCGTCAACTCCCTCGAGACGCCGGAGCGGATCACGCCGACCACCGCCGGCGGGCACAGCACCGAGGGCCGGCGCCTGACGGCGTCGCTGCCGCCGGTGTCGTGGAACATGATCCGGCTGGTGCCGCAGGCGGGGTGAGGTTTCGGCCGGCTCGGCCGCTCCGGCTGTTCCGGCCGCGAGGAAGGAGGTGCGTACCCACCTACTCCTGAACGGGGATCCGGGCCAGGCTCCGCCCTGGCCCCTTCCATGCTCGACCGGGCAAGTGATTGGAATACGGATGTTCAATCGCTCTTGGAACCACTGGAACCATCGGAACCATCGGATGTTCTCGGCCCTGTTCGCGGTGCTCGCGGTGCTGGCCATGACGATCTCCTTCGCCCCATCCCGTGCCGCCGCAGCCGGCTCCTCGACCCTGCCGTGTGACACGTTCGCGAGTGGCGGGACTCCGTGCGTCGCGGCGTACAGCTCGGTGCGCGCGATGTACGCGACCTACAACGGCCCGCTTTATCGAGTGACGCGCGCTTCCGACGGCGCGGCGTCCGACGTCGGAGTGCTGGCTGCGGGCGGCTACGCCAACGCCGCCGCGCAGGACGCGTTCTGCGCCGCCGACGTCTGCACCGTCACGAAGATCTACGACCAGACCGCGAACCACAACGATCTCACCGTCGGGCCGGTCGGCGACGCCGGTTCGAGCGACGTCCCGGCCCGGGCCGACACGCTGCCGGTGCTGGTCGGAGGTCACCGGGCCTATGGCATCGCGACCTTCCCCAGAACGGGGTATCGGCGTTCCGTCGGCACCGGACTGGCGACCGGGAGCCAGCCTGAGTCGATGTACGAAGTCGCGAGCGGCACGAATGCCACCAACGCCTGCTGTTCCGACTTCGGCAACGTCGAGACGGCTTCCAAGGACACCGGCGCCGGACACATGGACGCCCTCATCATCTCGGCATATTGCAGCGCCTCACCGTGTTCGGGACCCGGTCCGTGGATCCAGGCCGACCTGGAGAACGGCGTGTTCATGGGGAACGGCGCGAGCAACCCGTCGAGCCAGAGCCTGCACAGCCCGTTCGTCACGGCGGTGTTGAGGAACGACGGACAGTCCACGTTCGCCCTGGACGGCGGTGATGCGACCCAGCCGACTGTGCCGTCGATCTACAACGGAGCCCTGCCATCGGGGTACGCACCGATGCAGAAGGAAGGCGGCATCGTCCTGGGCGACGGCGGGGACAACAGCAACGCCGCGCCGGGGGCGTTCTTCGAGGGCGCGATCACGTCGGGGTTCGCGTCGAACGCGACGATCGCCTCGGTGCAGTCGAACATCTCCTCCGTGACCTACACCGGCACCTCCGGCGGAGGCCCGGGCGTCGGCGTGACCGGACCCGGCGGCAAGTGCCTGGACGTCGTCGGGAACGACAACGGCGGCGCGGGGACGAACGTCGACATCTGGGACTGCCTGCACGACGCGGTGGACCAGCACTGGGAGTACATCCGCAACACGCCGCTGGTCTACGTGACCGGAGGGACACCGGAATATCTGAACTCGTTGAAGACGCTCGGCCGGTGTCTGGACATCAAGGGCAACGGCACGGCGCCGGGCACGCAGGTAGAGCTGTGGGACTGCAACGGCGTCGGCGGTCAGCAGTGGGTGCAGCAGCCCGACGGCGCGATGCTCAACCCGCAGTCAGGGCTCTGCCTGAACAGCCCGGGCGGCAGCACCGCCAACGGCACGGTTCTCGACATCGAGGCGTGCAACGGCGGCGCGGGGCAGCGGTTCCTCGTTTCGCCGGGTCCGGTGTTCCAGAGCCAGCCGATCGCGGCGCCCGCCGGGAAGTGCGTCGACGTCTACGGCGCGAACAACGGTGTCGACGGTACGAACGTCGACATCTGGGACTGCAAGCGGGAGGCGAATGACCAGGCCTGGTGGCAGAACGCCAACGGGTCGATCACCACGCTCGGGCTGTGCCTGGACATCAAGGGCAACGGCACGGCGTCCGGGACGCAGGTCGAGCTGTGGGACTGCAACGGCGTCGGCGGTCAGCGATGGGTGCAGCAGGCCGACGGGACGCTGCTGAATCCGCAGTCAGGCCTTTGCCTCACCGATCCGGCGGGGAACGCGACCAACGGCACGGTGCTCGACATCGAGGCGTGCACCGGCGGGGCCTGGCAGAAGTTCTTCGTCACCGGCGGGACGCCGATCGGCGCTCCCGGTGGGAAGTGCGTCGATGTGGCGAACAACGATCCGTACGGCGGGTTCGGGTTCCCGGTGCAGATGTGGGACTGCCAGCCGAACGCGGTCGACCAGCACTGGGTGCACACGGCGGGGAACACGCTGGAGACGTTGACGCGGTGTATGGACATCGCCGGGAACTCCACGGCTTCCGGGAGCAAGGTGATGTTCTGGAACTGCAACGGGGTCGGCGGTCAGCAGTGGGTGCAGCAGGCTGACGGGACGTTGCTGAACCCGCAGTCGGGACTGTGCCTCACGGACCCCGGCGGCAACACCGCCAACGGCACGCAGCTGGACATCGAGGCCTGCACCGGCGCGGCGAACCAGCTGTTCTCAGATCAGAGCCAGGCGGCGCTCACGCCCGGGTCGGAGGTGTCGTTCCGGGCCACGACGTCGTGTTGCACCAACGATTTCATCCGGCACCAGAACGGCGTGGGGGTCATCTCGGTGATCAACGCGGGCAGCTCGAGCCTGGACAAGCAGGACGCCACGTGGACGGTGCGGGCCGGGCTGGCCGGCGGGTCGTGCCTGTCGTTCGAGTCGAAGAACTTCCCCAACGGCTACCTGCGCCAGCAGAGCGGTGCCGTGTACCAACAGCAGAACGACGGCACCGGGCAGTTCGCTTCCGATGCGACGTTCTGCCCGAGCACCGGCAAGAACGGACGTGGGGTGTCGCTGGCTTCCTACGGGAACTCGGCGCTCTTTCTGCGGCACTACAACGGCCACGTCTACGTCGCCAGCAACGGCGGTCCCGATGCTTGGGACGCGACGACGTCGTGGACGGACGATGTGAGCTGGATTCCATCGACGCCCTGGGCGCCGTGACCTGAGAACGAAACCGCCGATGCCGACCTCCCGAGGGCATCATCCAAGGGAGGTCGGCATCGGCCTTCTTGCCGACCGGCGACCGGTGGCTCTGTCCGCTCCTATTCGGTCCGCAGCGCGGCGGCGGTCCGGGACCGTGCCGCCCAGCCGGCCGGCAGCAGAGCCCCGAGCAGGGCGATCACGATCCCGGCGGCCAGCAGCGGAAGGAGCAACCCGGCGGTGTAGATGTGGGTCACGTTCGGTGGCAGGTGCCGGCCGATCGCGTTGCTCATCGGGGTCAGCGTCGCCTTCTCCACCGCGACCCCGAGCGGCACCCCGATCAGCCCGGCGATCAGGCCGACGAGCGTCACCGACGTCAGCACCATCGCAATGGTCTGTTTCGGCGTCATCCCGAGGGCCTTGAAGATCCCCAGGTCGTGGACCCGCTCCCGGGTGTCCTGCACCACCATGCTCAGCACCCCGAGCGCGGCGACCGTCGTCAACATCAGCGTGAACATCGCCACCAGGGCGTCCATGATGAGCACCACGAGGTTCTTGCCGTTCGAGTTCGACTGGACCGAGGCGTTCAGCGGGGTCAGCGCGGCGGCGGCTGAGGCGGACCAGTCCGCTCCGTCGACGTTCGGGGCCAGCTCGACGTTGAACTGGTCGATGTGCGGGGACAGCCCCGCGGCGGTGAAGGTGGCCGCATCCGTCATGGCCGAATAGTCGGTTCCCTGGGTGTCGAAGTTGATGCCGACGACCTTCAGCGACAGGTGCTTGTTCTCCCGCACCACGGTGACGTAGTCACCGACGTGGATCCCCACCGCCGAGGCCAGCTTGTCGCCGACCACGGCCTCGCCGGGCGCCGAGTACCAGCGGCCGGACAGTAACTGCAGGTTCGTCCAGGAGAAGTCACCGCTGACCGAGTACACGACCGGCGGTTCGCCGCCGATCGGCGCGCCGACCATGGTCGCGCCGCTTTCGCCCCAGCCGAACGCGGCCTTCGTGCCCGGGACCCCGGCGAGCGTGGCGCCCACCTTCGCGGCGTCCAGGTACGCGTGGCGCGGGTCGTTGGGGCCGTACTGATCCCACGGCGTGTTCACGGCGGCTGTGGGTATCACGATCTTCGACGCGGCGTGGAAGCCCGAGCCCATGGTCGTGTCCTGGTACTTGCTGAACGCGGTCCCCAACCCCAGCGCGAAGGTGACGCTGATCGTGCCGAGCAGCACCGCCGCGCCGAGCAGCGCGGCCCGGGCCGGCCGGGCGAAGGGCTGGGCCAACCCCAGCGACACGGCCCGGGGCAGCGGCAGCCGCGAGGCCAGCCGCTGCGCGGCCTGACCGCGCTCGGCCTTCGGGGCGCGGCCGACCACCAGAGCCCGCACCGCCGGCATCCGGCCGGCCCGCAACGCCGGGATCGAAGCCGTCACGCCGACGATGAGCAAGGTGCCCAGCGGCACCACGATGCTGACCCACGACGGAATCGCGGCGCCGGCCGTTCCGAGCTGCCGGGTGGCCTGGCCCAGGATCGGCACTGCCAGGAGATTGCCGAACAGCGTGCCGAGGACCACGCCGAGGGCCGCCGGGATCATGGCCTGCGCGGTGTAGGCGCGGGTCACCTGCGATGGGGTGAAGCCCAGCGACTTCAGAATCCCGATGCGCCGCATACCCGAGGCCACCGCACCGCTGACCACGATCGCGATGATCAGCACCGACAGGACCAGCCCGAGGATCCCGAAGGCGACCAGGAACGGCACGAAGGCCTTGGCGTTGCCGGTCGCCTGCTGTTCCGCGGTCAGATACGACTGCCCGTCCTCGACCGCGCCGGCCGGGACCGCGGCGGCCACCGCCTGCTTGTCGGCGGCGATGTCGGCCTCGGTGCCGGCCGTGGCGAACCGGTAGAGCATCTGCACATCGGCCTTGGCCCCGGCGGCGGCGAGCCGCGCGAAACCGTCGGCGGTGGCGAAGCCGGTCGCGGTGTCGGTCACCGAGTCGGCGAAACCGACGACCTTGAACGACGGCTTGCCCGGCAGGGAGGAGAACACCACCGAGGAACCGAAGCAGGCGTCGGCGTAGTCGTTCGCCGGCAGGGCGATCTCGCCCGGACCGGCCGGCCAGCGCCCCTGGACCAGCACCAGCTGGTCCATCCCGGAGCCGCTGCCCAGATCGGGCCGCGTGGTGACGGTGACCGGATGGTTGTCGTGACCGGCGAAATCGCTCTGGGGACAGTCGGTGCCGACGGTCGTGTCCAGCGCGGCGGCGATCGGGTACGGCCCGGCCGCCGCGGTGACACCGGCCGCGTGCGCGGTGGCGGAGGTCTGCGCGGCCGTGACCTTCGAACCGTCGAACTGGACCGCCAGGTGCGCTCCGTTCCGGGTGCTGAAAGCGTGCTCGAACGGGGCCTGCACGGCCATCAGCAGGCCGAGGGAGAGCACCGACGACATCACCGCGGTCACCGTCGTCAAAGCCATGACGAGGGACTGGACGCGGCGCCGGCCCACGCCGGAGCGGACGACCCTGCCGAGCGCGCTCATCGGCTCACCGCCAGCAGCAGGCGGGCAACGGCGCGGAAAGCGGCCTCGAACAGGCGCCGGGGCATCGGGGGCTTGCGCAGCGTCATCCGGCCGCTCCCGCCGGACGGGTCGGCCGCGCGTGGCCGGCCGAGCCGGCACCGA
>JABFXP010000006.1 GCA_013361685.1 Catenulispora sp. | reverse complement strand
ACCGGTGCGATCATTGACGACATGAGTGACGTGCTGTCGCAGCCCGCCGGCCAGCTGACGGACCAGGACATCCGCCACCTGGTCGCCCGCTATCTGGACCGCCACCCCGACCAAACCACCCGCCTCGCGGTGTTCACCGACGCCCTGGCCACCGGCGAGCGGATGACCGACCGCAAGACGCTGCCCGGCCACGTCACCGTCGGCGCCTTCGTCGTCGACGACCGCGGCCGCCTGCTCCAGATCGCGCACAAGGCGCTGGGCCGCTGGCTCAACCCCGGCGGCCACACCGAGCCCGGCGACGCCACCCTGGCCGACGCCGCCCGCCGCGAGCTGCGCGAGGAGACCGGCATCGGGGCCGAGCAGGTGCGGCTGCTCGGCGACCCGGTGCTGCCGCTGGCGATCGACGCCCACGTCATCCCCGCCAACCCCGCCAAGGACGAGCCCGAGCACTGGCACTTCGACTTCCGCTACGCCTTCCGCCTCATCGGCGCCGGCGCCGTCGAACTCCAACTGGAGGAAGTCGAGGACCACCGCTGGATCCCGTTCGAGGAGGCCGGCCTCGGCCCGGACACGGCCCGGCTGGCCGAGGTGCTCGGTCAGGGCCAGACCAGGTTGTAGGTGTAGGCCACCACCAGGAACGACACGGCGCCCAGAGTCGTGAGTGTGTAAGCGATCCGCCCCACAGGCCGCCACCAGCCGAACCGCCACGCCGCCGCCGTCCCGGCGAGCAGCCCGGCCGTGCTCACCGTCAGCAGCGCGTTCAGCACCAGCAGCGCCGTCAGCCACGACGAACCCAGCACCACGGTCTCGTTGAACGCGTTGCCGTCGCCGGTCATCACCAGGAACCCGACGGTGAACACCGTGGCCAGCGCGCCGGACGCGACCGCCAGGACGCGGGCCCAGCGGGCTCCGCGCGAATGCGCGACCAGCCCTCGCAGCCGTCGCACCAACGCCAGGATCGGGAAGCCCACCAACGCTGCGGCGAGGATCCCGGCCCCGGTGAACAGCATCGGCAGGTGCAGCGCGGGGGAGGCGTACCAGGCGAGCCGGTAGTACGCGACGGTCGGGTCGATCGTGGTCGCGAGGTGCCCGTGGCCGTCGAACACCAGGCGATCTTGCCCGCCGCCGTCGGCCTCGACATACTCGCCGTTACCCAGCGGGCTCCAGCGCTGAGTCCCGGCATCCGGGTTCTGCGACAGTCCGGTGGTGGTCAGCGTGCCGTCGTCGTGGGCCTCGACCGAGACCGAGCTGACCAGGCCGGCGACGCGGGTGACGTCGCCCCGGCTGACGCGGTCGCTACGGTAGGTCCCGGCGTAGGAATCCGCCTTCGGATCCTTCACCGGGGTGTCGGTGGGGGAGGCAGGGTCTCCATCACCCGGCACCGCCACCGGCACGTATTTATCGACGATCTCGTTGATCAGAGCTTTGCCATCCCACCCAGCCACCCCATCGGTGCCGTCGCCGTTGTAGACCACGTATATACCGACACCCTGCTTCGGCAGCAGCGCCATGTTCGCGTGGAAGCCGGGGACGTCCCCATCCTTGAACAGAAGCGGTTGACCGTTCCGCGGCCTCTCCTCGAAGAAGTACGCCATGCCAGGCAGCCGCGGATCCATCGTGAAGTGCCGCTGCTGCACCAGATCCGCGACACCCGCGCCGAGCCGCGGATCGCCGGACAGCTGCGCCTGCATGAACTTCGCGACGTCCGTCGCGGTGGCCACCGTGCCCGCACCGGTCGGCGCCCACGCGCCGTACTGTCCCGCTTCGGCGGTCTGACCGCCGCCGTCACCGCCGCTGCCGCCGCCGTCAGGACGGTAGCCCTTCGCAAGGTTCACATCGACGGAAGCCGGATGCGGCTGGGCGAAGGTGGAGTCGTTCATCTGGAGCGGACCGAACAGGTGATCCTGCATGTACTGCGCGAACGGCTCGCCGGAGACCGTCTCCACCACATACCCGGCCAGCGCAGCGCCGTAGTTGTCATACGCGGGCAGTGTCCCCGGCGCGCGGACTCGCGACGGCTGGTGGTCGGCGAGGTACTTCCCGAGGCGCGGCACATCCTTCGGGTCGCGGACCGCGACGCCCAGCGGCTCGTCGTCGAAGCCGCCGGTGTGCGTCATCAGGTTCTCGATGGTGACCGGCTTGCCCGGATAGGTGTCCCGGATCTTGAAATCCTTCAGGTAGTCACTGACCGGCGCCTTCGGATCGAGCCTGCCCTCCTGAACGAGTTGCGCGACCGCGGTCGCGGTGAAGACCTTCGCGATCGAGCCGGTGAAGAACTCGGTCCGCGCCGGATCGACCGGTGTCCGCTTCGCGACGTCGGCGACGCCGTATCCCTTCGCCACAACGGTGCGGCCGCCGGCGACGACCACCACGGCCGCCCCCGGGATCTTGTCCTTCGCCAACTGCGCGGTGACGGTCTGGTCGATGAGCGGACCGATGCCCGACAAGTCCGGGGTGGCCGCCGCCCGGTTCGCAGCCGTGCCCGACAAGGCGGAGGCGGCGATGGCGACGCCGGAGATGATGTTCGTCCACATGCCACCCAGCGTCGCGGTGGGAAGGGGTCGCGGTCATTGGCCCTGAGTCCCATGATCAGGGTGTACTTAGGTACACCCCACAGAGGGTGTGTAAGCCCATCGTCGGGGTCGGGCCGGGTGAAGAGACTTGAGGACATGACGAACACCAAGAAGCGGTTGAACGCAGTCGCCCAGGGCGGGTTCTGGTTCTTCGTGATGCTCTTCCCGATGCTCCTGGGGTACCTTCTGCTGTCCTTGGCGGTCGGCATGGCGGGCATCGGCCTCGGGCTGCTGCTGATCCCCCCGACCGCGGTGTACCTGCGCCGGCTGGCCGATCTGCGCCGGCGCAAGGTCAAGCAGTGGCGCGGCATCGACATCCCCGAGCCGTACCGCGCGGCTCCGGAGTTCGCCCCGGGCTTCGGCGGCTACTGGCGCAAGGTCGTGTTCCACGGCACCGACCCGGCGTTCTGGCGGGACGGCGCGTGGGTGGTGGTCGACCCGGTGGTCGGGGCGTTCCTGGCGGTGCTCCCGCTGGCCATGGTGCTGAACGGCCTTTACGGCATGGTGATCAGTGTTCTGTGGGACGTTCTCACCCGGCACGGCTTCAACGACTGGTACCTGTTCGTCCACGTGCACCACGGCAACGAAGGCCTGCGCTGGGCCCCGGCCGCGGCCGGCGTGCTGGAGCTGGCGCTCGGCGTGGTGATCGCCCCGGCGCTGCTGGACGCGCACGCCCGCTGGTCCCGGCTGCTGCTGGCGCCGACCCCGGCGCAGATCGAGGCGCGGATGAAGCACCTGACCGCCACCCGTGCCGACGCCCTGGACACCCAGGCCGCCGAGCTGCGCCGGATCGAGCGCGACCTGCACGACGGCGCGCAGGCCCGGCTGGTCGCCATGGGGCTGCACCTGAACGCGGCCTCGCAGTTGCTGGAGAAGAACCCCGAGGCGGCGCAGAAGCTGCTGCTGGAGGCCCGCGACTCCTCGGCCAAGGCGCTGTCGGAGCTGCGGGACCTGGTCCGCGGCATCCACCCGCCGGTGCTGGCCGACCGCGGGCTGGTGGACGCGGTGCGGGCGCTGGCCCTGGACTCCGCGCTGGACGTCGAGGTGCGGGCCGAGGTGCCGGGCCGGCAGGACCCGCCGCTGGAGTCGGCGGCGTACTTCGCGATCAGCGAGGCCCTGGCCAACGTGGCCAAGCACGCCGCCGCCGACCGGGTCTGGATCGACCTGCGCCTGACCGGCGGCCTGCTGAAGATCACGGTCACCGACAACGGCGTCGGCGGCGCCGACCCGGAACGGGGCAGCGGACTGCGCGGTATCGAGCGCCGGCTTGCTACCTTCGACGGGATCCTCGCCCTGAGCAGCCCGCAGGGCGGACCGACCGTCGTGACCATGGAGCTGCCGTGCGTGTCGTCCTCGCCGAAGACCTCTTCCTCCTCCGGGACGGCATGATCCGGCTGCTGGAGGCGTACGGATTCGAGATCGCGGCGGCCGTCGGGGACGGCCCCGCACTCGTGTCGGCGCTGATCGAGCAGCGACCCGACGTGGCGGTGGTGGACGTGCGCATGCCGCCGACCTTCACCGACGAAGGACTCCGCGCGGTGCTGGAGGCCCGGCAGACGGTGCCGGGCCTGCCGGTGTTGGTGCTGTCGCAGTACGTTGAGCAGCTCTACGCCTCCGAACTCCTCGCCGACGGCGCCGGAGCGATCGGCTACTTGCTGAAGGACCGCGTCTTCGACTCGGACAGCTTCGTGGACGCGGTGCGCCGGGTCGCGGGCGGGGGCACCGTGATGGACCCCGAGGTGATCTCGAAGCTGCTGGCTCGCGGGGCTCGCAAGGAACCGCTGGGGGAGTTGACCGACCGGGAGCGGGAGGTGCTCGGGCTGATGGCCGAGGGCCGGTCGAACGCCGCGATCGCCGAGCGGCTGGTGGTGACCGAGCGGGCGATCGCGAAGCACACGTCCAACATCTTCATGAAGCTGGGGCTGCCGGAGTCGGCGGATGACAATCGGCGGGTGCTGGCGGTTCTGGCTTATCTGAAGGCTTGAGATGACCGACACGGAAGGGCGGTGGGCGTCGTGGTGTTGCCGGCCGACGGGCATGTGCACAGCCAGTGGTCGTGGGACGCGCCGGGCGGGTCGATGGAGCAGACCTGTGAGCGGGCGATCGAGCTCGGGCTGCCAGCGGTCGCGTTCACCGAACACGTCGACTTCGCCAGTTGGATCGTGCGCCCCCAGGACGTCGAAGACTTCCCGCACCTGAAACCCTTCGTGGGGCCGGACGGCATGACCCTCACCGCGCCGCCCCTGGACCTGGACGGCTACCTGGAATGCCTCCAGCACTGCCGCGCGAAGTTTCCTGAGCTGCGCATCATCAGCGGTGTGGAGTTGGGCGAGCCGCACTGGAGTCCCGAAGCGGCTGCGGCTTTGCTGCACGCCGGCGGATTCGACAGGGTCCTCGGCTCGCTGCACTGCCTTCAGATCGACGGCCGGCACTCGGAGATGCCCTACCTCTATGAGAACCGGGAGCCCGCGCAGGTTGTCCGCGAGTACCTGGAAGAGGTAGCCCAACTGGTCTCGGCCTCCGAGGCCTTCAGCACGCTCGCCCACATCGACTACGCGGTGCGGTACTGGCCTGAACACACCGCTGGGCCGTTCGATCCGGTCGACTTCCAGGAAGAGTTCCGCCACGCCCTGCGCGTTCTCGCCGACAGCGGACGCGTCCTCGAGGTCAACACCCGCGGACCGCTGCACGCCGAAGTCGTCCGGTGGTGGCACGAGGAGGGAGGGGAGGCCGTCACCTTCGGCAGCGACGCGCACACGCCGACCGGGCTGGCCGACCGCTTCGCCGACGCGGCAGCCATGGTCGAAGCACAGGGCTTCCGCCCGGGCCGCCATCCTTACGACTACTGGCCGCGATCACGCTAGCGCGACAGCGCATAGGCCGGCTCATCGACACGGGAAGTGAGGGCCCTGCCATGAACGTCGAAATCGTCTATGAGACCCATGCCATCACCACGGACAACGAGGCCGGCATCTCCACCGGCTGGCTTCCCGGCCGCCTGTCCGAGCAGGGCCGCCGTGAAGCGCTCGAGCTCGGCGAACGGCGCCGCGACGAAGACATCGCCGTCGTGTTCACCTCCGACTTGCATCGTTCAGTGCAGACCGCCCGCTTGGCATTCCCCGACGGCCACCCCGAGATACGGCAAGACATCCGGCTTCGCGAGTGCGATTACGGCACCCTCAACGGCAGCCCGTCCCACCTCGTCGACGCTCAGCGTGTGCACTGCATCGACACCCCCTTCCCCGAGGGCCAAAGCTACCGTCAGGTCCTGACCGCCACCGTGGCCTTTCTGCACGATCTGATCCGGGACTGGGACGGCCGGCGAGTCCTGGTGATCGCGCACACAGCGAACAAATGGGCTCTGGATTGCCTGCTCACCGGTGCCTCTCTTACGGAACTGCTCACAGCGCCCTTCGACTGGCGGCCGGAGGGCTGGCTCTACACGCTGCCGACCGACTGGGACGCCGATCGCACAGAACCGTCTCTGTCACTGACATGATGCGACAATCGATCCGCACCTTGATCGACTTGCCTGCGTTCCGGAGGTCCGCATGGATGTCACCGCGCTGCTGCCGCTGACCACGAACCGGCTGTCGCTGCGGCTGTTCACCCTCGACGACGTCGACGACCTGTACGCCTACCAGAGTCTGCCGAGCGTGGCGCGCTACCTGTACCGGCCGGCGCACACGCGGGAGCGCAGCGAGCAGGTCGCCGCCGAGCGTGCGACGCGTACGGCCTGGCATGCCGACGGGGACAAAGTGGCGCTGGCTGTCTGCCGGCGCGACGAGCCCGGCCTCCTCGGCGAGGTGACGGTCACCCTGGCCGACGCCCGGGCGGCCCAGGCCGAGATCGGCTGGACGATCGACCCGCGGTACCAGGGCCGCGGCTACGCGACCGAGGCCGCCGCGGCGCTGGCCGCGTTCGCCTTCGACACGCTCGGCGTGCACCGGCTGTATGCGCGGCTGGATGTGGAGAACACCGGCTCCGTGCGGGTCTGTGAGCGTCTCGGGATGCGCCGGGAAGCGCACCTGATCGAGAACGACCTCGACGGGGACCGCTGGGGCAGCGAGTACATCTACGCGGCGCTGGCCGCGGACCTTGGTGGTCCCTCGGATAAGTAGGTGCGATCTCGCAGTCTGTCCGCCGGTTGTCCGGCGCCTGTCTCAGTTACCCGGCTCGGCATAACCATGAGTGAACGCATACTGCACGGCCTGCGCGCGGTCGCGGCACCCGGTCTTCGTGAAGATGCGGTTGATGTGCGACTTCACCGTCGCCTCGCCGACGAAAAGCTTCTTGGCGATCTCGCGGTTCGAATGGCCGGCCGCGATCAGGCGGAGCACGTCGGCCTCGCGAGGGCTGAGGTCGTCGCCGGAACCGGGGCCGCCGGCGGATTCGGACTCTGATTTGCCGGTGCCAGAGCCGCCGCCGGTTCCAGAGCCGGCCGCCGGCCCGGCCGCCGGCGCCGCGGTCGCCGCCGCCAGCAGCTGCC
>JABFXP010000626.1 GCA_013361685.1 Catenulispora sp. | reverse complement strand
TGGTAACTTAGGTGAGGCTCACCTAATTATCGGAGGTCGTCCATGACGCACCGTCCGCCGACCGCCGCCGGCTTCACCGCCGAGCTGGCGGCCGGTCGCCTCACCCGTGCCGGGTACGCGCGCTACGCCCGGGAGCTGTTCGAGGTCTACACCGCGCTGGAGGACGCCGCGGTGGCGCTGGCGGGCGATCCGCTGGCCGCCCCCTTCTTGCTGGCCGGTCTGCGGCGGCGTGCCATGCTCGGGGCCGATCTCGCGTACTTCCACGGCCCGCGGTGGGAATCGGACCTCGAGCACCTTCCGCCGCTGCCCGCCACCTGTCGTTATGCCGAGCGCATCCGCGCCGTCGCGCCCGCCAGCCCCGAGCACTACGTCGCCCACGCCTCCGTCCGCTGCCTCGCTGACGTCTCCCGCGCGCCGCGGGTGAGCGGGTACGCGGCGCGGGTGGTCGGTGTTGAGCCTGGCGCGCCCGGCGTCGCCTTCTACGCCTACGAGCAGCCCGAGGCCCTGCACCGCCGGTTCCGCGGCCTGCTCGACGCCGGGCCGTGGACCGCCGACCAGCTCCGCGAGATCGTGGGGGAGGTGTGCGTGGCTCGGCGCCTTGACGCGGATCTGGCTGCCGAACTCGCTGCCGAGGCGAGTCCTTCCGGCCTCATGCTGCCGACACGCTGAACCAACCGGCCGGTCCGTCCGACTTGCGACCCGCCCCGGCCGCTGTCACGGTGACGGCTATGAGCGCCTCGGACAAGACCGGCACGGCCACCGCCGATCAGCCCGGGTCGCCCGAGCCGCATTCGGTCATCCCCGGCATCGCTGAACTGTCCGACGCCCGCAAGAACCGCGCGCTCGCGGTCTGTCTGCTCGTCGGCTTCATGACGCTGCTCGACGTCTCCATCGTCAACGTGGCGCTGCCCTCGATGCAGAAGGGCCTGACGGCCTCGCCTGCCGACCTGTCGTGGGTGGTGTCCGGCTATGCCCTCACCTTCGGCCTGATCCTGGTGCCGGCCGGCGTGTTCGGCGACATGGTGGGCCGCCGGACCGCGTTCCTGACCGGGCTGGCCGCGTTCACCGTCGCCTCCGGGTTGTGCGGGATCGCGCCCAGCGCCACGTTCCTCGTCCTCGCGCGTCTGGCGCAGGGGCTGGCCTCGGGCATCCTGGGGCCGCAGATCTCCGGCCTGATCCAGGAGATGTTCAGCGGCGGGGCGCGGGCGCGGGCGTTCGGCTACTTCGGCGCCATCGTCGGGCTGGCGACCGCGGTGGGGCCGCTGGTCGGCGGGCTGCTGATCGCGGCCGGCGGAGAGGAGCACGGCTGGCGGTGGGTGTTCTTCGTGAACCTGCCGATCGGCGTGGTCGCCTTCCTGCTCGCGCTGCGTCTGATCCCGGGCTGCGTCGGGGCCGGGGTTTCCCGCACCAAGGGGCGCATCGACTGGCCCGGTGTCTCGCTGCTCGGGGCGTCGGTCGTCGCGATCATGCTGCCGCTGGTGCAGGAGCAGCAGTGGCACGGGCGGGGCAAGTGGTGGCTGGTGGTGCTCGGCGTGCTGCTGCTGGCCGGGTTCGCGGCCTGGGAGCGCCGGGTCGCCGCCCGCGGCAACACGCCGCTGGTGCCGCCCTCGCTGCTGCGGATCCGCTCCTACACCCGCGGCGCCACCCTCGGTCTGCTCTACTTCGCCGGCTTCACCACGATCTTCTTCATCTTCACGCTCTACCTGCAGAACGGCCTGCACTACAGCGCCTTGGAAGCGGGCCTGGCCACGACGCCGTTCGCCCTCGGCTCGGCGGTCAGCGCGACGCTCGGCGGCCGCCTGGTCGGCAAGCACGGCCGGGCGCTGGTGATCCTGGGCATCGTGATGGTCACCTTCGCCACCTGTGCCACGATCCTGGTCGTGCACTGGGTGCACGGCCGCGGGGCGGGCGTCGCCGCGGCCCTGCCGCTGCTGGTCGCCGGGGTCGGGTCCGGCCTGGTCATCGCGCCGAACCTGGCGCTGTCGCTGTCCGAGGTGCCGGTGGTGCGGGCCGGGACCGCCGGCGGGGTGATGCAGACCGGTCAGCGGCTCGGGTCGGCGCTGGGCATCGCGTGCGTCGGCGCGGTCTTCTTCTCCCGGGTCTCACACGGCAAGGGGTTCGCGAACGCCTTCCAGGCCGGTGCCGTCGTGGCGATCTGCTTCGAGGTCGCGGCGCTGCTGGTCGGGATCATCGACTGGCGCGGGCGCAAGGCCGCGGCGATGGTCGCCGACACCGGAGCGTGAGCTCGGGGTCTGAGAGTTACGGAAGCCGACGTGCGGGCTTCGCCTTCGCCCGCGTCTTCCCCTGCCCCAGCAACGAACCCGGATCCGGTTGCAGCACCCACGGCAGGAACGGCCACACCGCCCCGGAGCAGATCAGTACCGTGATTCCCAGCAGTCCCAGCACCGCGACGAACCGCGAGGCGTGCAGGATCGCAGCGGTCCCGGTCATCAAAACCAGGAGCACCAGTGTCCAGTCCGGTATCCGGTGCCGCGCGGGGTTGATCGCGACCCGGATCCGCAGGAGCCGGCGCAGGATCATCCGCCCGAACACGCTGGCCGCGGTCAGGGCGATCGGCACCACGGCCAGCAGCACGTCGACGATGACGTGTGGGTTCTTGTCGGCGTTGTGGGTCTTGCCGGCGTAGGTGAAGCGGGTGATCTCGTCGCGCCACACCAGGACCGACCAGGTGTCCCCCTTGTGGATGTAGTAGGTCAGGTCCGTGGAGTCGGACACCGTGACCGTCTGCCAGTGGCCGACCGTCGGCTCGAGCAACGCCCTGGTGGTGTAGCCGTGCTGGTTCTTGCCGGTGTTCTTCGACGCCCAATCCGAGGTCACCTTCGCGGTGGTCTGGAGCGCGCAGCCGTGCGTGTCCGTCCCCGCCGCGCACAACGGCGCCTTGTCGTAGGCGTCCTGTTTCGATTGCGCCGACAGCAGGGACACGCTCAGGGAGACGGTGCCGACCGTGGCGGCCGTCGCGATCAGCCCGGCGATCACCAGGAAGATCCGGAACCAGACGCTCCTGGCGCGCCGCCGCCGTTGCGCCGTCTCCAGCAGGCCCGAAACGCTTTCTCCCCGCCCAGAGGTAGCCACGCGCCGATAGTACGCGCGGCACCGGCCACGCCGTCCACTCCCCGGACGCGGGTGGAGCGATAGAGTCCACAGTGCGAGAATGTTCGTCTCAACGTCGAGCAGCGGTCGAGCAGTACCAGATAGAACGGAGCCACTCATGCCCGCCTTGCGGTCCCGGACTAGCACCCACGGACGCAACATGGCGGGGGCGCGCGCGCTGTGGCGGGCCACCGGCATGGGAGACGACGACTTCGGCAAGCCGATCGTCGCGATCGCCAACTCCTTCACCCAGTTCGTGCCCGGCCACGTGCACCTGCGCAACGTCGGCGAGATCGTCGCGGAGTCGGTGAAGGAAGCCGGCGGGGTGGCGAAGGAGTTCAACACCATCGCCGTGGACGACGGCATCGCCATGGGCCACGCGGGCATGCTCTATTCGCTGCCCAGCCGCGAGCTGATCGCCGACGCGGTCGAGTACATGGTGAACGCGCACTGCGCCGACGCGCTGGTGTGCATCTCCAACTGCGACAAGATCACCCCCGGCATGCTGATGGCCGCGCTGCGCCTCAACGTCCCCACGGTGTTCGTCTCCGGCGGTCCGATGGAGGCCGGCAAGACCACCGCGATCGAGGGCGTGGTCCACTCCAAGATCGACCTGATCGACGCGATGATCGCCTCGGCGAACGACGCCGTCACCGACGAGCAGCTGGGCGGCATCGAGCGCTCGGCGTGCCCGACGTGCGGCTCCTGTTCCGGCATGTTCACCGCCAACTCCATGAACTGCCTGGTCGAGGCGCTGGGGCTGGGCCTGCCCGGCAACGGCTCGGTGCTGGCCACCCACGAGGCGCGCCGCCAGCTGTTCGAGCGGGCCGGCTCCACCGTGGTGGAGCTCGCCAAGCGCTACTACGAGGGCGACGACGAGTCCGTGCTGCCGCGCTCGGTCGCCACGCCCGCCGCGTTCGGGAACGCGATGGCCCTGGACGTGGCCATGGGCGGCTCCACCAACACCGTGCTGCACCTGCTGGCCGCCGCGCAGGAGGCCGGGGTCGGCTTCGGGCTGAAGGAGATCGACCACGTCTCGCGGCGGGTGCCGTGCATCTCCAAGGTCGCGCCCAGCAGCCAGTTCCACATGGAGGACGTGCACCGCGCCGGCGGCATCCCGGCGATCTTGGGCGAGCTGAACCGCGGCGGGCTGCTGGACCGGGACGTCCACGCGGTGCACGCGCCGACGTTGCAGACCTGGCTCGACGAGTGGGACGTGCGCGGCGGCAAGGCCTCGGAGGCCGCCGTGGAGCTGTTCCACGCCGCGCCCGGCGGGGTCCGCACGACCGAGCCGTTCTCCACCGCGAACCGCTGGGCCAGTCTGGACACCGACGCCGAGAACGGCTGCGTCCGCGACCTGGCGCACGCCTACACCAAGGACGGCGGCCTGGCCGTGCTGTGGGGCAACATGGCGGCGGACGGCGCGATCGTGAAGACCGCCGGCGTGGACGAGAAGCTGTGGCAGTTCGCGGGCCCGGCGCGGGTCTTCGAGTCGCAGGACGACGCCGTCGAGGCGATCCTGTCGAAGCAGATCGTCGAGGGCGACGTCGTCGTCATCCGCTACGAGGGTCCCAAGGGCGGCCCGGGCATGCAGGAGATGCTGTACCCGACGGCGTTCCTGAAGGGCGTCGGCCTGGGCGCCAAGTGCGCGCTGGTCACCGACGGCCGCTTCTCCGGCGGCACCTCCGGGCTCTCCATCGGCCACGTCTCGCCGGAGGCGGCGTCCGGCGGGATCATCGCGCTGGTCGAGGAGGGCGACACCGTCCGGATCGACATCGCCACCCGCAGCCTGCACCTGGACGTCGACCCCGAGGTGCTGGACGCGCGGCGCACCAAGCTGCTGACCGAACTCGGCGGCTACCAGCCCCGCGACCGCGACCGCCCGGTGTCGGTGGCCCTGCGCGCCTACGCCGCCCTGGCCTCCAGCGCCTCGACCGGCGGCGTCCGCGACCTCGGCCAGATCGGCAAGTAGCGGCGATGAGCACCGCGCCGGCCCACCCGATCCGGTTCGGCGCCAAGCTGGTCCCGCAGGGCACGACCATCGCCGCCCTGCGCGCCTTCTGGCGCCTGGCCGACGAATCAGGCTTCGACCACCTGTGGGTCTACGACCACCTGGCGGGCGTCGGCAACGCCGCCACGGTGGTCGAGCCCGACCCGGCGATCGACCTGTTCGACGGCTGGACCCTGCTGGCCGCGATGGCCTCGGAGACCCGCACCGCACGGCTGGGCTGCATGGTCACCGCCAACTCCCTGCGCCACCCGGCGGTGCTGGCCAAAACCGCGACCACGGTCGACCACCTGTCCGGCGGCCGCCTGGAGTTCGGCATCGGCACCGGCTGGGCCGAGTACGAACACCGGATGCTGGCCCTGGATCTCGGCAGCCCACGGCAGCGTATTGAGAAACTGGCCGAGGCGCTGACGGTGATCAAGGCCCTGTGGTCGCCCGACCGCGTGACGGACTTCGCCGGCGAGCACTACACGCTGGAGAGGGCGGTGCACGCTCCCAAGCCGCTCCAGCGCCCCCACCCGCCGATCTGGCTCGGCGGCTCCGGCGAGAAGCGCATGCTGAAGCTGGTCGCCGAACAGGCCGACGTCTGGAACATCGTGAACCACGACGGCCTGGAGGAGGCCGCGCGCCTGTCCGGCGTACTGGACCGCTGGTGCGCCGAGGTCGGCCGCGACCCGGCGCGGATCCGCCGCTCGGTGCAGCTGCGCCCGAACCCGCGCCGGGTGCTGGACGACGTCGCGCCGTGGCTGGACGCCGGATTCACCGAGATCGTGCTGTTCTTCGGGCCCGAGCAGCCGCTCGGCGACCTGGAGCAGGTCGCCGAGCGGCTGCCGGCGTTGCGGGCGTTGGGTTGAGGGATCGCCCGGACCCGAACCGCAGACCTACGAAACAGTCAGACTCGTGTCATCGACAACGAACGACGTCTGCAACGACACGTCCTCGCTACCGGTGAACTTCAGCGAAATGGACTGGCCGATGTACGGAGCCAGGCTGAACGAGTGCGACGCGTAGCCGCTGTTGTGGTTGAGGTTGGAGTACGTCGCCAACGTCGCCACGACCGTGCCGGAGGAGTTCAGCACCTGCACGGAGAGCTTGTCGTACGCGGTGCTGGTGGTGGTCTCCGAGGTGTCGATGTGCAGGTAGAAGGCGAAGGTCGCCGACTTGCACGTGGACGGGATCGTCACCTTCTGCGCGAGGGTGTCGGTGTGGGTGGTGCCGTAGCCGTCCAGCCAGGCGTTCCAGCTGCCGGAGTGGGCGGGTTCGGAGGTGGTGTCGCTGTTGATGACGCCGGCGGTGGCGGTCCAGGGGGTGGCGCTGCCGGTTTCGAAGCCGGGGTTGCCGAGGAGCTGGGCCGCGGTGCAGCCGCCGCTGGTCGGGTTCACGGTCCAGCTGAAGGTGGTGCTGCCGGAGGCGGTGCCCGAGGAGGCCGTCACGGTGACGTTGGAGGTGGCGGCGGTGGTGGGGGTGCCGGTGATGGCGCCGGAGCTGCTGATCGACAGGCCGGCCGGGAGTCCGGTGGCGGAGTAGGTCAGAGACTTGCCGGCGGAGTCGGTCGCGGAGATCTGCAGGGTGCTGATCGCGGTGCCGACGGTCGAGGTCTGGCTGCCCGGGTTGGTCACCGAGACGGTCTCGGTCGTGACCGGGTTCACCGTCCAGCTGAAGCTGGTGTTGTTGGAGGCGGTGCCCGAGGAGGCCGTCACCGTGACGCTGGAAGTGCCGGTCGCGGTCGGAGTGCCAGTGATAGCCCCAGAAGAACTGATCGACAGACCGGCCGGGAGCCCGGTGGCGGAGTAGGTCAGCGACTTGCCGGCCGAGTCGGTCGCCGAGATCTGCAGGGTGCTGATCGCGGTGTTCACCGTCGAGGTCTGGTTGCCGGGGTTGGACACGGTGACCGACTCACCGTGGGAGACGATGGGGTGGGAGATGGCGCAGGCGTTGGTGTCG
>JABFXP010000810.1 GCA_013361685.1 Catenulispora sp. | reverse complement strand
CACCGCGCGGTCGATGGCGGCGTCCGGGGCGGGCACGGCCGGCGCCAGCACCCGGCGGGCCAGCGCGATCGTCGGCTGGTCCAGCATCGCCACGGTCAGCAGCACCTCGTGGACCTCCGGCTCCAGGCTGCCCAGCCGGCGCCGCACCAGTGCCGACAGCGACGGCGGGATCGGCAGTTCGGAGGCGGCCACGGCGCGGTTGCGGCCGGCGCCGGGTTCGGCGGCCAGCGCGGCGCCGACCTCCAGCGCCCAGAACGGGTTCCCGCCGGTCTGCTCGGCGATCCGGTCGGCCGCGCCGGCCGGCAGCGCCGCCGGGAAGCGGTCGCTGATCAGCTTCCTGATGGGCTCCGAGCCCAGCGGGCCGACCTTCAGCCGCTCGACGGACTCCAGCGGGATGTCGTCGGCGGCGATGTACTTGCGGACGTACGACTCGTCGTCGGCGACGCCGGCGGTGCGGTAGGCGGCCAGGATGCGCAGCGCGGCCGAGCCCAGGCGGCGCACGGCGAACCACAGCGCGTCGGTGGTGGGCTCGTCCAGCCACTGCAGGTCGTCGACGGCCACCAGCACCGGCTGGTCCCGGCACAGCAGCCGCAGCACCGCCAGCGTTCCGGCGCCGACCTCAAGCGGGCCGACGGCGGTGGTCGGCGCGGCGCGCAGCAGCGCGGCCTCGACCGCGGCGCGCTGGATTCCCGGCAGCGCGGCCAGGGCGCTGTCCGGCAGCGACTCCATCAGATCCATGAGCCCGGCGAAGGACAGGCCGCTCTCCTCGGGGGCGCCGCGCGCCGTGAGCACGGTCCACCCGGCGCCGCGGGCGGCCTCCACGCCGGCCGACCACAGCGTGGTCTTGCCGATGCCCGCCTCGCCGACCAGAACCAGCGCCCTGGCCCCGGCGCCGGGGTCGGCCAGGAGCCCGCGCACGGCGGCCAGTTCGGTGTCGCGGCTGTAGACGGTGGCGTCCGCCGTCCGCGGTGAGTCGGGGCGGGCAGCGGACTGCATATGACTACTCTACGCAGCCACGGGGCCGGAATCTCCGTGTTTCCACGGATCCCGGCCGCCGGGCCGCCGACTACCTACGGACACTCGCACGACAGTTCGCCAAGCGCCCGGCGATTTCATCCCAACGCCTTGGCACGGCCACGCAGATGTCTCAGTATGCTGAGTATGCCTCTCAGTAGAAGGACCCTTCTGAAGACCGCCGTCACCGCGACCGCCGCCCCGACCGCTCTGTGGTGGGGTCAGGGCACCGCCGACGCCTCGGCCACCTACGGGGTGGCGGTCTGCGAGCAGTACCACAACCAGATCCAGATCTACTCCTCGTCCTCGACGTGGTCCACCCCCTCCTGGATCTGGTCACCGGGTCAGGGCGGCTGGAGCAACCTGTCCGACGTCAAGTTCCGCAACACCGCGTCGTTCGGCGAAGTGGCGCTGGTCGCGGCCTCCGGCGGCAACGTCGGCATCGTCGACAAGGCCGCCTCCGGGACGCAGGGCACCGGCAGCCTGCTGTGGTCGGCCGCGCCGGGCGACAACCCCCACGCGATCGAGCGCATACCGAACATCGGCGTCATCGTCACCGCCTCCTCCGGCGGCTACCTCCACGTCTACGGTCCGACAGCCATCAGCGACCCGTCGACGCTCGCCCTCGTGCAGACCATCAGCTACGCCGGCGCGCACGGCCTGTGGTGGGACGACGTCAACTCCCGGCTGTGGGCCGTCGGCCAGGACCGGGCCACCTCCTACGCGGTCAGCGGCACCTATCGCAGCACCCGGCTGGTCAGCGGCGTCGACGTCTCCATCGGCTCCAACCTGGGCCACAGCCTGGACGCCTCCTACAGCGACAGCTCGATCCTGCTGGCCAGCCACTCCAGCGCGGTCGTCGCGATCAACAAGACCACGCACGCCGTGACCACCGTGCACGCCAACAGCGCGGTGAAGTCCTTCTCGCAGGACGTCTCCGGCGAGTCGTTCTGGGTGCAGGCCACCGGCTCCACCTATCACGGCGACACCCGCAACTGGGTCAGCCCCGACGTGCAGTTCTTCGACACGACCGGCGCGAAGTCCTTCACCCGCGGGCTGTCGTACGGCGCCGAGTTCTACAAGGCCCGGCTGCACTCGGTGAACTTCCACTGATCGTCAGCGGTACTCCCCCGCCAACCAGACCACGGCGTACGGACCGAGCGTCACGGCTCCCGAATCCGGGAGCCAGTCCCAGCCCATCCCGGCGTCGGCGGTGACCGCGCCCAGGTTGCCGATCCCGCCGCCGTCGTACTCCCGCGCATCGGTGTTCAGCACCTCGCGCCAGGTCCCGGCCCACGGCAGCCCGACCCGCCAGTCGCGGACTTCGTTCCCTGAGAAGTTCGCGACGCACACCACCGCGTCCCCGTCGCGTCCATAACGGACGAACGACATCAGGTTCCGGTCCACGTGAGTCCCGCCCCAGTGCGTCGCGCTCGGATCGTCCTCGCGCGACCACAGGGCGGGCAGCTCGCGATAGAGCCGGTTCATGTCGACCATCATCCGCGCCACCCCGTCCCCGTCGGCGGCGTCGGCCCAATCCAGGCCCCACTGCTCGCTCCACTCGCCCCGCTGCGCGAACTCCCCGCCCATGAACAGCAGCTGCTTGCCGGGGAAGGCCCACTGGTACGCCAGCAGCCCGCGCAGCCCCGCCTTCTGCTCGCCGCGCCACCCGGGCAGCTTGCCCGCCAGCGAACCCTTGCCGTGCACCACCTCGTCATGCGACAGCGGCAGCAGGTCGTGTTCCAGGTACGCGTACGACGACGGCCGGCGCAGCTCGTCGAAGTGGTAGCGCCGGAACACCGGCTCGACGGTCAGGCATCGCAGGGTGTTGTTCATCCACCCCAGGTTCCACTTCAGGTCGAACCCGAGCCCGTTCTGCGGCACCGGATGCGTGACGCCCGGCCACGCCGCCGACTCCTCGGCCACCAGCAGGACCGACGGGTGCCGCTTCTTCAGCTCGGTCGTCAGGATCTTGACGAAGTCCACGGCCTCCAGGTTCGCCGTCCCGCCGAAGATGTTCGGCTCCCACGTCCCGGGCTGCCGCGAGTAGTCCAGGAACAGCATCGAGGACACCGCGTCCACCCGCAGCCCGTCGGCGTGGAACTCCTCGATCCAGTACAGCGCGCTGCCGATGAGGAAGTCCCGCACGTGCGGATGCCCGAAGTCGAAGACCAGGCTGCCCCAGTCCGGATGCTCGCCCCGCCGCGGATCAGGGTGCTCGTACAGCGGCTGGCCGTCGTAGCGGGCCAGCGCCCAGTCGTCGCGCGGGAAGTGCGCCGGCACCCAGTCCAGGATCACCGCCACGCCGGCCCGGTGGAAGGCGTCGATCAGCCGCCGCAGCCCGTCCGGGTCGCCCAGCCGGGCGGTCGGCGCGAAGAAGCCGGTGGTCTGGTAGCCCCAGGAGCCGCCGAACGGGTGCTCCATCACCGGCAGGAACTCCACGTGCGTGAACCCCAGCCCGGCCACGTGGCCGACCAGCTGCTCGGCCAGGTCGTCGTAGGACAGCCCGGGCCGCCAGGAGGGCAGGTGCACCTCGTAGATCGCCACCGGCTGGTTCGGCGACACCGGCCGCCCGTCGCGGTGCCGGGCCATCCACTCCTCGTCGGTCCACCGGTGCCAGCTCTCGTACACCATCGAGGCGGACGCCGGCGGCACCTCGGCGGAGAACGCCACCGGATCGGCCTTCAGCCGCCACACGCCGTCGCTGCCGAGGATCTTGTACTTGTAGCGGTCGCCCGGCCGGGCGTCGGGCGAGAACCCGGACCAGCATCCCGAATCGTCGCGGCTGAGCTCGACGCCGCGGTGCGGGTTCCAGTCGTTGAAGTCGCCCTCGACGTTCACCTGCCGCGCGTTCGGCGCCCACACCCCGAACCGGACGCCGCCGGCCTGCGCGTGCGCGCCGAGGCCGTGCCAGTAGCGCAGCTCGTCCGGCGCGCGGCCGGAGCCGGCGTAGACCTCGGCGGGCTCGAGCGGCGCGACGGCGACCGACTCGGCGATCGGCTCAGTGGCCGGCTCGGCGACCGGCTCAGCAGCGACCGACTCGGCGATCAGCTCAGCCGCCGGCGCGGCGACCGGCTCAGCGACGACGGAGCCGACGGCCCCGCCCCGCCCGGCGGCGATCAGCCCGGCGATGTCGACCGGCTCGACCACCACCTCGGACAGCCCGGCGGCGGCCACGAACGGCCCGCCCGCGCCGGCCGGCTCGGCCCCCTCGGCCACCTCGACCAGCTCCACCACTTCGACCGTCCCGTCGACGACCAACTCCACCGCCTCGACCACCTTGACCGTCCCGCCGCCCGTCTCAGCCACCTCAGCCACCACCTCGTCTCCCTCGGCCACCTCGACCGTCCCGGTCCCGGCCGTCCGGCCGGCCCCGCCCCCGACCCCCTCGTCCCGGCCCTCGTCCCGGCCCGCGGTGAACGTCACGGCAGCAGCCCCGCCGACTCCAGCAGGTTCCCCTCGGGGATCAGGACCGGGCCGCGTTCCGGCAGCAGCCGCGCCGTCCCGGTCAGCCGGCGCACCCGGGTCTCGGCGGCCACCGCCGCGTACACCCCGGCGGTGGCGTCGGCGACGCTGCCCCAGCCGTAGCGGTCGCGCACCATGTCGCGCGCCGCCGAGGCCATGGTCTGCGCCGACTCGCGGTCGCTGATCAGGGAGCTGACGGACTCGGCCAGCGCCTCGGTGTCGCGGGCGCGGAAGGTCAGGCCGGTGACGCCGGGTTCGACGATCTCGGCCAGGCCGCCGGTCTGGGAGACGGCCAGCGGGGCCCCGGCGGCGGCGGCCTCCAGCGCCACCAGGCCGAAGGGCTCGTAGATGCTCGGCACGACCATGGCGTCGGTGGAGGCCATGGTGGAGGACAGTCCCGGGGCCGGGACGAAGCCGGTGAAGCTGACCTCGCGGTGCAGGTCCAGGTGGCCGGCGGTGGCTTCCAGCTCGCCGCGCTGCGGTCCGTCGCCGGCGATCACGACCCGCAGCCCGGGGTGCCGGCGGCGCAGTTCGGGCACCGCGTGCAGCAGGTGCTGCACGCCCTTCTCGTAGACCAGGCGGCCGGCGAAGCCGATCAGCGGGCCGGAGCCGGCGTAGCGGTCGCGGGCGGCGGCGACCTCGGAGGGGTTGGGGCGCCAGCGCGGCAGGTCCACGCCGTTGGGGATGATCGCGGTCTTGGCCTGCGGGACGCCGAGCAGGGCGTCGACCTCGCGGCCCATGTAGCGGGAGCAGACCAGCACCCGTTCGGCCTCCGAGCCGAGCCAGCACTCCACGGAGTGGATGGCGCGGTTCAGGTCGCCGGGCAGCCAGCCCTGGTGCCGGCCGGCCTCGGTGGCGTGCACGGTGGCCACCAGCGGGACCGACAGATGGTCCTTCATCGTGACGGCCGTATGGGTGACCAGCCAGTCGTGGGCGTGGACGAGGTCGTACTCGCCGGTGTCGGCGGCCCGCAGCGCGGCCCGGGTCAGGGTGTGGTTGAAGGCCATGGTCCAGGCCAGCAGGTGCTGGGTGTCGAACGGGATGGCCGGCGGGTCCTCCGGCGCCCGCAGCACGCGCACCCCCTCGACGATCTCGTCCGTCGGCGCGCCGGGGGCGTGGCGGGTGGCCACGGTGACGTGGTGGCCGGCCTGGGCCAGGTTCCGGGCCAGGGCGTGGACGTGGCGGCCCAGGCCGCCGACCACGACCGGCGGGTACTCCCAGGACAGCATCAGCACCCGCATGGCGCGGGCCGGGGGCCGGGTCAGCGCCGTCGGCGCCGTCGGCGCCGTCCGGACCGCCGCCAGTACGCGGTTGTCCCCGCTGGTCATCGTCAGCTCGCGCGCCGCTCCGGACATCAGCCTTGCTCCCCTGTGCGTGTTGTGCGTGGTGGTTCTCGGTGCGAAGTCGGAACCGCTGGAGATGTATGAGAAACGAGAGCCGCAGGAGCCGTACGGAAGCTCTCGGTCCAGCCGCGCAGCGCCTCGGCGACCGACCAGGCCTGGAACGGGCAGCCGGTGGTGGCGTGCGGCGGTTCGCCCTCGGCGGTCTCGGACACCGAGCCGAGCCCGGCTTCTCCGAGGTGGCCGGGCAGTCCGCCGAACACCGCCTCGGCCGGGACCGGGATCCCGGCGGCGGCCAGGGCGTCGCGGTGGGCGCCGAGCAGCCACGGCCACACGGTCCCCTGGTGGTAGGCGGCGTCGCGCTGCTGCGAGGTGCCGCGGTGGTGCGGTCGGTAGGCGGGGTCGCCGGGGGCGAGCGTGCGCAGCCCCAGCGGGGTGAGCAGCTGCTCGGCGACGACGGCGGCCGGCGGCTGCCCGCGCAGCGGCCCGTAGGGCAGGCTGTGCGCGAGCAGCTGGTTGGGCCGCAGTGCGGCGTCGTCGCCGGCGGGGCCGTCGATGACGTCGTAGAGCCCGTATTCGGGGTGCGGGAACCGGCGCCGGAAGGAGGTGACGGCGGCCTCGTGCCGCTGCCGGACGGCGGTGGCGTCCCGGCCCACGGCCTTCCACAGGTCGGCGACCGTGCCCAGGGCGTTGATCCACAGCGCGTTGACCTCCACCGCCTTGCCCCGGCGCTGGGTCACCGGATCGCCGTCGATCCGGGCGTCCATCCAGGTCAGCGCGCAGTGGTCGGCGCCCTGCACGAGCAGGGAGTCGGCCGGGTCCACCCGGATGCCGTAGCGGGTGCCCTCCAGGTGCGCGCGCAGGATCGCCTGCAGGTCCGGCGCGAGCTGCGCGGCCAGGTCGACGTCGCCGGTGACGGCGACGTGCCGGCCGATCGCGTGCACGAACCACAGGGTGGCGTCGGCGGTGTTGTACTCCACCGAGCCGGTGTCGGCGGTGTTGGCGAGCATGCCCTCGGACAGGGTGGCGGCGTAGGCGCGCAGCAGGCGGCGGCCCTCGTCGGCGCGGTCCGCGGTGAGGAACAGGCCGTCGTAGGACAGCATCGTGTCCCGCGACCAGGTGCCGAACCAGGGGTAGCCGGCGATGACGTCGGGCGCGGCGGCGTCCGGGCCGCCGACCACGAAGGCGTCGGCGGCCAGCAGCAGCCGCGCGGCCACCGGGTCGGCGCCCTTGGCCTCGATCGCCCGCGCCCGCTCCC
>JABFXP010000340.1 GCA_013361685.1 Catenulispora sp. | reverse complement strand
CCCCTCACCGAGCACGCGGCAGCCGCGCCAGCCCCGTCTGATACGCCAGCACGACAAGCTGAGCACGATCCCGCGCCCCCAACTTCGTCATGGCATGGTTGACATGCGTCTTAACCGTGAGCGGGCTGAGGTTGAGCTGCCAAGCAATCTCCGCGTTCGACATCCCGTCGGCGACCAGGGCGGTCAGCTGACGCTCGCGGTCGGTGAGACCGGCCGGCAGCGGCGAGGTGCGGGCCGGCTCGCTGTCGTGCAGCTTGAGGTACCTGCCGATGAGGCTCCGGGTCGCTGCAGGGGACAGCAGCGCATCGCCCCGCGCGACGGTGCGGATCGCGTCGATCAGCGCATCCGGCCGGGCACCCTTCCCGAGGAAGCCGCTGGCCCCCGAGCGCAGCGCCTCGAAGACGTAGTCGTCGACCTCGAACGTCGTCAGGATCAGCACCTTCACACCGCCGAGGCTGTCGTCGGCGGCGATCCGCCGGGTCGCGGCCAGGCCGTCCAGGCCCGGCATCCGGATGTCCATCAGGACGACGTCGGCGCGGCTCTGGCGGACGACCCGGATCGCCTCGTGGCCGGTAGCCGCCTCGCCGACCACCGTCAGGCCGGGTGCGCGCTCGATCATCAGCCGCAGGCCGGCGCGCACCAGGTCCTGGTCGTCGGCGATGACCACGCGGGTCGGCCTTGAGGCGGCGCCGGGGGAGGGGGAGGGAGACGCGGAGCCGGTCATGGACCCTCGATCCGCGCCGGTCGCAACGGCAGTTCGGCGAAGACGCGGTAGCCGCCGCCCGGCCTGGGTCCGGCCGACAGCCGTCCGCCCAGCGCGGCCACCCGCTCGCGCATACCCACCACCCCATGGCCCCCGGGTATCGGCTTGGCGCTGCCGGTGATCGGCCTGCCCTCGTCCTCGACCGCGAGACTGAACGCCTCGGAGGTGTATTCGAGCCGGATCACGGCGGTGTCGCACCCCGCGTGCTTGCGGGTGTTGGTCAGCGATTCCTGGATCACCCGATACGCGGTCAGCTCAACCGCCTCCGGCAACGGCCTGGCCTCACCGCTCACCTCGCGGGTGACCCGCAGGCCGGAGTCGGCGAAGGAGCCGATCAGCTCCTGGAGCCGGTCCAATCCCGGCGTCGGCTCCGCCGGCTCGGCCGGTTCGGCTGACCCGGGTTCGCGCAGGAGCCCGACCGTCAGGCGCAGCTCGTCGAGCGCCTCCTCGCTGGCCCGCTGGATGTGCATGAGCGACTCCCTGGCCTGCACAAGGTCTTCGTCGTCGAGCAAACACGCCAGCGCCCCGGCCTGCACGTTGATCAGCGCGACATGATGCCCCACAGCATCGTGCAGATCCCGCGCGATCCGCAGCCGTTCCTCGGCGACCCGGCGCTCCGCCTCCCGCTCCCGGTCCTGCTCGGCACGCCGGGCACGCTTCTCGACCTCGGCGACGTAGCCGCGATGGCTGCGGGACGCACTGCCCGCGGTCACCGCGAGGGCGGCCCACAACAGCACGACGAAGCCCGTGATGCCGGGATGGGTGAGGAGCGAGGCACCGAGCAACGTCGCCTTGACGGCAGCCCCGACCGCGAGCGTCCGGCCCGGCCCGGAACCCAGCGCGACCAGATACAGCACGTAGAAGACCGCGGGCAAGGTCAGCGGATAGGCCATCCCGTCGGCCATCAGCACCACCGACCCGGCGACGGCGACCGCCACGGTGCCGAGCAGGAACCGCCGGCGCGCCGGCAGCACCGCGTAGACCGCGACCGACACCAGCCAGCTCAGCGGCCGATGCGTGCTCAGCGCGTGCTGGATGTCGGTGGGGATGGTCACCACAGCGAACAGCATCACCGCCGACACCGTCGACACCAGCAGCAGCTCCTGCCGGGCCATCAACCTGTTCCAGGCACTCGCCCACATGACTGGACAGTAAGGACACGTCCTCTCCGCGCGCAACCGAACTACTGCCGACGCAGTAGGCGCCCGCCAGGAGCCGCTTCGCTCGGCGCGGTCGCGATCGTTCGACCGCTGCGGCAGGCTGACGACCCGCACCGCCCGCGCCCGGACGATGGGCAGCCGGACCACTCGGAACGGAGGACCATGTCGGCCCTGGCCCGCTGGTGCCATCGGCACCGCTTCATCGTCATCAGCACATGGATATGCGTGCTCATCGGCCTGACCTTGATGTCGACGGCCGTGAAGGCGTCATACGACAACTCCTTCACGCTCGACGGCACCGGCTCAGGCCGCGCACAGGCACTCCTGCACCAATCGGCCCCGGCACAGGCCGGCGACTCCGACCAGATCGTCTGGCACGTCGACCAGGGCACGGTCACCGACCCCGCCGTCCGACAGCGCCTGTCGGCGATGCTCGAGCAGGTGTCGCACCTGCCCGAGGTGGCGTCGGTCGACAGTCCCTACCTGCCGGGCGGCGAAGTCCAGGTGGCCCCGGACGGACACACCGCCTTCGCCACGCTGACGTTCGCCAAAGCGGCGGACAACCTCGACCCGGCCGACGTCAAGCACGTGATCGCGGTGGCGAAGGCCGCGCGGCAGCCGGGGCTGGACGTCGAACTCGGCGGACAGGCCGTCGCGCACGCGGAGCAGGCACCGCTGTCCGCAGTCTCAGCGGTGGGCATCGCCGGCGCCGCGGTGATCCTGCTGATCGCGTTCGGCTCGCTGTTCGCCATGGCGCTGCCGATCGCGACGGCGGTCGCGGGGGTGAGCAGCGGCCTGATGCTCATGGCGCCGCTGAGCCACCTGATGTCCGTGACCGGCATCGCCCCGATCCTCGGCGCGCTCATCGGTCTGGGAGTCGGAGTCGACTACGCCCTGTTCATCGTGACCCGGCATCGTCGTGGGCTGAAATCCGGCATCGATCCGCAGACCTCGACCGTGACCGCCCTCACCACCTCCGGGCGTGCGGTCCTGTTCGCCGGCGGCACGGTGTGCATCGCCCTGCTCGGCCTGCTCACCCTGGGGCAGAGCTTCCTCGACGGACTGGCGTTCGCCGCGGTGATCACCGTGGCGTGCACCGTGCTCGCAGCCGTCACACTGCTGCCGGCGCTGTTCGGGGTGTTCGGACTGCGCGTATTGAGCCGCAGAGAGCGCCGCAGGCTGCTCGCCGGCGAGGTGGACGACGCGCGGAACGAGCGCGGCCTGTGGGCGCGGTGGGCGCGCGCCGTGCCCCGGTTCCGCACGGTGCTGTCCGCCGCCGCCGTCGCGCTGATGCTGCTGGTCTCCCTTCCCGTCCTGCACCTGCGGCTGGGCTTCGCGGACGCGTCCAACGACCCCGCATCCTCCAGCAGCCGCAAGGCGTACGAGATGGTCGCCGACGGATTCGGGCCGGGCTTCAACGGCCCGCTGTTCCTGGTCGCGCAGACCCGCTCCGCAGCCGACCGCGCGGCGCTCGACCGCCTCGACCACGCGCTCGCCGGCGTCCCCGGAGTGGCGGCGGTGCAGACCCGCGACAGCGGGACCGGATCCGCCCCGGCGGGGTCGCCCGCTGCCGCACCGGCGGTCACGGTGACGCAGGTCCTTCCAGCCACAGCGCCCGAGACCCCGGCCACCTCCGCCCTCATCAGTACCCTGCGAAACAACGTCATACCGAGCTACACCCGCGGCACCACACTCGAGGTCTACGTCGGCGGCCTGACCGCCACGTTCGACGACTTCGCGGCGGTGAGCAGCGCCAAGCTGCCCTGGCTGCTCGCCGCGATCGTGGGTTCCAGCTTCCTGCTGCTGGTGATCGCCTTCCGCAGCCTGCTGATACCGGCGATCACGGCGGCGGTGAACCTGCTGTCGGCGGCCGCGTCGTTCGGTGTGCTGACCGCCGTCTTCCAGTGGGGCTGGGGCACCGGCGTGCTCGGCATCGGCGCGCCCACGCCGGTCGAGGGCTATCTGCCCGGGCTCGTCCTGGCGATTCTGTTCGGTCTGTCCTTGGACTACCAGGTGTTCCTGGTCAGCAGGATGGCCGAGGAATGGTCCCACAGCCGCGACAACGCGCGCGCCGTGATCGTCGGCCAGACCGACACCGCACGCGTCATCACCGCCGCCGCGGCGATCATGATCGCCGTCTTCGTCACGTTCGTGTTCCTCGGCCAGGTGGACGTCGCCGAGTTCGGCGTCGGCCTGGCCGCCGCCGTCGCGCTGGACGCGTTCGTGCTGCGGACGGTGCTGGTGCCGGCCCTGATGCACCTGTTCGGCCGGGCCAACTGGTGGCTGCCCGGCTGGCTGGACCGCCGGCTGCCGCATCTGGCCGTCGAGGCGCCCGCGCCGAAGCAGCGTGCCTCCACCACACCCCAATCCAGTCTTGTCTGACGCGCTTCACGGAAGGTGCGCTTCATGTCCGAAGTCCCGAAGGCTTTCCCGGAGTCGGCTGGTCAGCGGCCGCGTTACGGAGTCGACGCCCCGGGCGTCCCGGTGCTGTTCGCCGCCGCCGGCGCCGCTTGCTGCCTGGCCGCTGCCGCGCGGTGGCCGGGCCGCATCCCCCTGGCAGCCGCCGGGACGATACTGCTGGCCAACGCCGCCGTGTATCTGCACACCACACTGCGCGGCAAGCTGCGCATCTGGGAACGGGAACTGGACCGCGCCGGTCTGCAAGGCCACGAACACTTGCTGGACCTGGGCTGTGGCCGGGGCGCGGTGTTGATCGCGGCGGCCCGGCGGCTGCCGGCGGGCCGCGCCGTCGGTGCCGACCTGTGGACCAGGGACCAAAGCGGCAACAGCCCGGACCTCACCCTCGCCAACGCCGCCAGGGCCGGCGTGGCGGACCGGGTGGAGGTGCACACCGCCGACATGACCGCGCTGCCCTTCCCCGACGACTCCTTCGACGTCGTGACGAGCGCCATGGCGATCCACAACATCCGCTCGCCCGAGGGCCGCCACCGCGCGCTGGACGAGGCCCTGCGAGTCCTGCGTCCCGGCGGAAAGCTGCTCATCGCAGATCCCTGGCCCATGGCGAGGAAATACGTCGCGCACCTCGGCCACGGCACGCTGCGCTCACTCGGCCCCGGGTATTGGTACGGAGGACCCTGGCTCGGCGTCACGCTGCTGAGCGCCGTGAAAGAACGACCGAGCTGATCCCGGCGTCGGCCGGGCCGTGCGGACTTCCATGTAAGGGTTCTTGTTCGCGTGTGCGGGCCTTGTTACCGTCCCCTCAACCACGCAGCCGGACCGGGACCCGGCTGCACCTTCACGCGTACGGGGGGATTGCGCCTTGAGGGGAAAACGATCCGCTGCACTGTGTCTTGCCGCGCTTCTGCCGCTGCTCGGAGCCTGTGGTTCGCATCGGGCGACACCGGCCGCGACCAGCACCACGTCCTCGCCGACGCCGTCCGCGGCGGCCCCGTCGTCATCGTCGTCATCGTCGGGGGCATCGCCCTCATCGGGTTCGTCGCCCTCATCGCCCTCCGCACCGGCGGCCGCGGACTTCCAGACGGCGGTCGGCGACCGGCTCGACGCGCAGGGCCGGCCCAGCAAGGAACTCGCGATGGACGTCTACAGCGCGCTCATCGAGCCGCTTCCGGGGTGGAAGCCCGCGGAGCTGCCGGCCGCCGGGCGCGGCGGCATCGATCAGGCCGTGGACATGATCCTGGGCTACCTGCCCGACCTGACGGCCGAGCAGCGCAAGAAGGTCCTGGACTTCTTCGACACGCCGCTGCCCGGCGCTGTCCAGGTGAAGGACGCCGAGGTCCACCGGGACTCCGGCACCGGCCGCCGGGTCGGCCTGCCGATGTCCGACCCGCCGCCGCTGGCCCACCTCCAGGAGATCGCCGAGCAGGCGCAGGCCTACTACCGGGACGCCAGCCGCTTGGGCTTCGATCTGGCCGTGCCCTATGAGATCGCCTACCGGCCGGGGACCGACAGGCGCTTCTTCCCCCTCGACACCACCGGCCAGCCCGCCTATGCCGGGACGGTCCCGCTGATGGACATGAACGACCCGAACCGGATCACCGGGATCGCGATGGCCTTCAACGAGGACCGCATGAGCGGCCTCGACGAGCGGACGGTGCGCAAGATCGTCGCGCACGAGATGTTCCACGCGTTCACCATGAGCTCCAACCAGGGGCGGTTCGCGGGGTATAGCCGGGTGCCGCAGTGGGTCATCGAGGGCGGGGCGGAGTACGCGAGCGAGTCGTTCGCCGGCCCCGGCGTCGCGCCCGCGGCGCAGAACAGCTGGGTCCGCTGGCTGCGCCATCCCCAGCTGGCGCTGGAGCGCCGCTCCTATGACGGCATCGGCTTCTTCTCGCTGATCGCGCAAGGGCACGGCGACGTCTGGTCGCTGCTGCCGAACCGCTATCCGCAGGGCGCGGACCCGGTCCAGGCCTTCCTGAACCTCGCGCCGCCGCAGTCCGGCGGAACCATCATGAACCTGTGGGCCGACACCACGGTGCACGATCCCTCCATCGGCCTCGCCTTCGTCCCGGCCGGACCCGGCATGCCCGTGATGTCCCCGGACCCCGTCCAGACCTCGATCCCGGTGGACGGGGCGCCCTGGACCGGCGCCTCGACCGGCGGTTCCTCAGCACGCTTCATCACCTTCGACACCGCCGGCGCGTTCACGCTCACCGTCGACGCCACCGCGGACGCCGGGGTCGTCGTCTTCGCGAACCACGCTCAGCAGAGCTGGGGCAACAGCGGAAAACAAGCCACTTACTGCGTCGCGGCGGGTGGCTGTCAATGCCCGAACCATGCCGACGCGGCGTCCCCGGGGACGATCCCGGGGGTGCCGGGCGCGGTCACCGTCGTGCTGTCGTCGGCCGCCGGACTCCACCCGGGCACGGCCTCCATGAGCCTGCGCCTCCAGTCCCGGGACCAGGCCTGCGCACCGCCGCCGCCGAGCAGCCTGGCGCAGTGCCTGGTCGGCCGCTGGAAGTCCGATCCGATGCACGCGACCCTCGACCTCAACGGCACGACCATGCACCTGTCCGGCGGCGACGGCATCCTGGCGGTGCTGGACCAGGACGGGCACGCGGCCTACGTCGCCGACGGGACCCGGCCGCTGACCGGGACCGCGCAGGCCGCCGGCGGGGTGACCGCAGAGGCCACCGTCACCATGGCCGGCACCGCCAGCGAACACTGGAGTGTGTCCGGCGATCAGTTCGTCAGCACGCCGGGGACCGGAGGAGTGCACGTCATCGAGACCATGAAGGTCGCCGGGCAGACGTTCACGGTGCTGAACGCCACCCAGAGCGACGCGATGGCGTTCCTCGGCGGGCTCGCCGGAGGATCCGGGCAGGTGCCGCCGCACACCATGACCTGCGACGCTCAGCACTGGATCACCACCTACACGCTGCCCAGCGGGACGCTTGCGTATAGCTGGCACCGGGACGGATAGCGGAGGAAACCGGTGCCGGCTCAGCCGCGCAGCGGAGCCGGCACCGGGGCGGGTGAAGAGCTACCCGCCGCCGATGCCGGCTCAGAGGTGTTCCGGAGCCGTCCGGGATCCGGCCGCCCGAGACCCGGCCGTCAGAGCCGGGCTGGCCGAGCCGGCCGGGCTGGCCGGGCTGGTCGCGCCATCAAACAGACCGCCCCGCGGACGAACTGCTCCGGCACGCGTTGCCCCGCCAGGACCGGCCGAACAACGGCGAGATCGGACAGACGTTGAACACGCCGGTCGCCAGGGGCAGCAGCCCGGCCGCGGCCAGGGCCCACCAGCCGCCGCCGAGGGCGGCGCCGGCCAGCATCAGCACCAGGCCCGCGGCGGCCCGGATCACGCGGCCCGGTCCGGTGGACATGTAGTCGAGAAAACGCATCAGGAACCTCCTTCAGACCCCCCGATTCGGACACCGGACACTCAGTGCGAGAACCGCATGTTCGGCAGGATCCGCGCCAGCCACCGGGGGCAGCTCCACGCCGAGCGCCCGAGCAGGCGCAGCAGCACCGGAAGCAGCACCAGCCGGATCAGGGCCGCGTCGAGGAACACCGCGACGCCCAGGACGATGCCCATCTCCTTCGGCGGCAGCGGACCGGACAGGGAGAAGGTGAAGAACACCGCGACCATCACCGCGGCGGCGGCGAAGACCACCCGGCCGGAGTGGCGCAGCGCCTCGGTGACCGCCCGCTTCGGGTCGCCGGTGAGCTCGAAGTGCTCCTTGGCCGAGGCCAGCAGGAACACCGTGTAGTCCATGGCGATCGCGAAGATCATCGCGAAGAAGAACACCGGGGCCCAGCCGTCGAGGAAGCCCTGGGGGGTGAAGCCCAGCAGCCCGGAGCCGTGGCCGTCCTGGAACACCAGGCGGGCCACGCCGAAGGCCGCGGCCGTCGACAGCAGGCTGGTGAGCGTTCCGGCCAGCGCCGCCAGCGGCGCGCGCAGCGCCACCAGGAGCAGGACGAATCCCAGGGTCAGCACTACGCCCAGGACCAGCGGGGTCTTGGCGTTCAGGGCATGCTGCAGGTCCAGGTTCTCCACCGCGGCGCCTCCGACCTTCGCCTCCGGCGGCAGGTCGGCGCGCAGCTTGTCGACGGTCGCGCCCAGGGCCTTGTCCGAGGGGTCCACCGTCGGCACGGCCTGCACCATGGCCAGCCCGGAGCCGTCGGCCGCGGGTGCGGCCGGGGTGACCGCGGCGATGCCGGGCGTCGCCGTGGCCACGGCCCGGACCGCGTCGGCCTCGGCGGCCGGGGCGATGATCTGCAGGGTGCCGGGCATGCCGGGACCGAACGCCTGCTGCACCTGGGTGTAGCCGACGCGGGCTGAGGCGTCCTTCGGCACGACCGTGATCGACGGCATGGAGGTGCGCAGCCCGAGCAGGGGTGCGGCCAGGGCCAGCAGGACCGCCAGCGCCGGCAGGCCGTAGCGGAAGGGGTGCCGCCACAGCCGCTCGCCCCAGCGGGCGAACATCGGGGAGCCGGCGGCCTCTTCGGATTCGATCTCGGCGGCCTTCTTCGCCCAGGGCAGGCGTCCGCCGTCGACCTTGTGCCCGAGCCGGCCGAGCACGGCGGGCAGCAGGGTCAGGGTGGCGCCGAGGACGAAGATCACGGCGAGCATGATCCCGGCGGCCATGGAGCGGAAGGCCGGCACCGGGACCAGCATCACCGCCGACAGGCTGACCAGGACGGTGGCCCCGGACAGGGCCACGGCCTTGCCCGCGGTGTCCATCGTCTCGGCGACCGCCTGGAGTGGGTTTCCGTGTCTGGCCAGCGCCGCGCGGAAGCGCACGACGAGGAAGAGCGCGTAGTCGATGCCCAGGGCCAGGGCGAACATCATCGCGAAGTTCATGGCCCAGATCGACACCGGGGTGAGGTGGTTCAGCAGCACCAGCGCCCCGGCCGAGGCGGCCAGGCCGGAGACGGTGAGCAGCAGCGGCAGTCCGGCGGCGACGATCGAGCCGAAGGCGATGACCAGGATGACCATGGTCACCGGCCAGGACATGATCTCCGAGTGCAGCATGGCGCTGTGGTTCGCGGCGTTGAAGTCGCTCCACAGCACCGAGGCGCCGGTGGCGGTGACCTGCACGCCGTCCGCGGACAGGCCGGCCAGCGGCCCCTTGAGGTCGTCGGCGGCGCGCACCATGTCGTTGGGGTCGGCCTTGGCCCCGGCCAGCAGGATCGCGGTGTGGCCGTCGCGGCTGACGGTGGATCCGGCCTGCGGCGGCACGACGTCGGCGACCCGGGCGTCGGAGCGCAGGATCGCGGTCGCCTTGGCGATGACCGCCTGGACGCCGGGGTCGCTCACCGGCTTGCCGTCGGTGTGGACCACCACTTGCAGCGCGGAGGAGGCGGCGCCGCCGAAGTGCTGTTCGGCCAGCTGCCGGACCTGCACCGACTGCGAGCCGTCGGCCTGCCAGCCGGCCCCGGCCAGATCGGTCATGGCCTTGGGCGCGAGCACGCCGAGTCCGCCGAGGACGGCCAGCCACAGCACCAGGGTGAGGCGGAAGCGGCGGGCGGCCGCGGTGCCCAGACGGCCGAGCAGGCCGTCACCGTGTGTTGCGGAGGCGTCCCGGTCCGTGCCGTCCGCGAGCGGTGTGCTCGCTGCGTCGTCGACGACCGTCATCACCGTCACCGTTCCTTCCTGGATACCCCCATGGGTATGCCGTGGCGCCTACCCTACCCATACCCCTGGGGGTATGACAAATACGGGACGGGGTATCGCGACCCGGGCCGAAGGCCCGGTTCCGGCAGGCCGTACGGCCCTGCCGACCATGGCCCGCGAGGTGCTGACATGGCACCGAGCGCATTCGAGTCGGCGGAAAGCGGTGGTCGCGGTGAGTACGAAGCGTGTGGTGGTCGTCGGCGGGAACTTCGGCGGGCTGGCCGCCGCCCTGGAGCTCAAACACGAGCTCGGGGACGACGTCGCGGTCACGGTGATCTCGGCCACGGACCGGTTCCTGTTCAACCCGTCCTTGATCTGGCTGCCCTTCGGCAAGCGCACGGCGCCGGACATCAGCTTCCCGCTGGAGCCGACCTTCGACGCGCACGGCGTGGTGTTCGCGCACGCCGAGGTGACCGCGATCGACCCGGCGGCGCGCACGGTGACCACCGCCGGGGGCGTGCAGCTCGGGTACGACTACCTGATCCTGGCCACCGGCTACCGCAACGACTTCGACGTGGTGCCCGGTCTGGGCCCGAACGGCTTCGCGCAGGCCATCACCACGCTGCCCGACGCCGAGCGCGCCGGGGCCGCCTGGCGCGACTTCCTCGACGATCCCGGCCCGGTGGTGATCGGGGCCACACAGGGCGCCAGCTGCTTCGGCGCGGCGTACGAGTTCCTGTTCAACATGGCCCACCAGCTGCGCAAGGCCAAGCTCACGCAGTACACGTCGCTGACGTTCCTGACCGCCGAGCCGTTCGTCGGGCACTTCGGCATCGGCGGCCTGCCCGGCGGCGAGAAGCTGCTGAAGATGTTCCTGAAGAAGGAGGGCATCACCGTCCAGACCGGGGTCGCCTTCGACGAAGTCGGCGGCGACTACGTCCGCCTCACCGACGGCTCGAAGGTGCCGTTCGCCTACGCGATGGTGGTGCCGCCGTTCGTCGGCCAGGACGTCGTGCGCGCCGTGCCGGGGCTGACGGACGGCAAGGGCTACATCCCGGTCGAGGACACCTACCAGTCGAAGGCCTATCCGGAGATCTACGCGGCGGGCATCGCCGCGCAGGTGCCGGTGCCGTGGACGACCTCAGTGCCGATCGGCATCCCCAAGACCGGCTTCCCGACCGAGTCCATGGCCAAGGTCGCGGCCCGCAACGTCGCGGCGGCGATCAAGGGCGAGGCGCCGACGGCGCACAAGGAATTCGGCAAGATGGCCGCGGTGTGCATGATGGACGCCGGCAACAACGGCGTGCTGATCCTGGCCGACCACATGCTGCCGCCGCGCAAGGCCGCCGTCATGATCCCCGGCCCGCAGGTGCACGCCATGAAGCTGGCCTTCGAGAAGTACTACCTGTGGAAGAGCCGCCACGGCTACGTGCGCCTGCCGTGACCGGCGCGCGCGCCCGTCAGCCGAGGCTGACGTCAGGCGCGCGTGCCGCTGCGATCAGATTCCGGGCGGTGCGGCGGTGCGGCGCCGCCCCGCTTGATGAGCTTCGTCCAGTCGACGGCGGCGAGCAGCACGACCGCCAGCACCAGGAGCACCTGCACGATGATCCCCGCCGGTGAGGTGAGGGTGGACACCAGCGTGGGCCCGAGGCTGTGTTCGGCGACGGTGGCCGCCCCGATGTACAGCGAGTAGCTGATCAGGCGTCCGGCGAAGAACACGGCGGTCACGGGCAGCAGCGGGGCGGCGAGGAGTCCGGCGGCCTCGAACAGCTGCGCCGACGGCAGCGGGGACACCATGAACAGCGCCAGCCCGAGCACCGACCGGCCGCGGTGCCCGGTCAGGTAGTCCTTGAGGGTTTCCAGGCTCTCCCGGCGTTTGGGGCTGAGCCGGCCGCGCAGGCGTCCGGTGGCCGAGGCCAGACAGAAGCGGCCGCCCGCGGAGGCGGTCGCGCCGAGGACGACCAGGGCGGCGGGGTTCAGGTGCCAGTTCAGTTTGAACAGGACCAGCACGACCCACGTCGGCGGGGCGAAAGCGGGCAGCAGGTTGATGAGGAACACCACCAGCAGAACCGTCAGATAGTGCCAGGCCGCCGTGGTCATGGCCGACCGGGTCCGGCGCCGGCAAGCTTCTTCGAGCCCTGATCACCGATCGCCGCCGGGTCGGGATGCAGGCGACGGTCGGCGACCACCGCGGCGAAACCGAGCAGCGACAAGGCCGCGACGGTCGTCAGCTCGGCAGCGCTGAGCGGCACCGTCTTGAGCAGGTCGCGCAGCGCCGGCACGTAGAGTCCGGCGACTTGCAACGCCAGCGCCGCGGCGACGGCGATCGGCAACAGCGGGTTGGCCCGGCTGCGCGGGCGGGACCGGGAGCCGATCGCCACCCCGAGCTGCGCGGCGCCCAGAGCGAAGAACGCCATGCTCTGCCACGGCCGCCCGGCGTGGTCGGCCCAGACGGCCACACCCAAGGTGACCGCCGAGAGCACCAGGCTGATCCGCACCACCCGCTGCCAGAGCCCGGCGGCCAGGATGCTCTGCGAGGGCGGCCGGGGCGGGCGGTCCATGGCGCCGGGCTCGGCCGGCTCGCCGCCCAGGGCCACGCCGGGCAGGCCGTGGGTCAGGAGATTGATCCACAGGATCTGCGCCGGGAGCAGGAGCAGCGGGAAGCCGAGCGCCGGTCCCAGGAGCATGACGGTGATCTCGGCGGCGCCGCCGGACAGGCCGTAGACGAGGAAGCGGCGGATGTTGGCGAACACCCGGCGTCCCTCTTCGACGGCGGCGACCACGGTGCCCAGGTCGTCGTCGGCCAGCACCAGGTCGGCGGCCTGGCGCGCGACCTCGGTGCCGCGTCCGCCCATGGCCACGCCGATGTCCGCGGCGCGCAGGGCCGGGCCGTCGTTGACGCCGTCGCCGGTCATCGCCACGGTTTCGCCGTGCTCCCGCAGGGCTTTGATGATGGCGAGCTTGTCGGCGGGGGTGGCGCGGGCGAAGACCGAGGCGGTGAGCCGCTGCTCGTCGGAGAGCCCGGAACGGCAGTCCACGACGGCGTCGCCGGCCCCGACGATACCCAGCTCCACCGCGATGGCGCGGGCCGTGCCGGGGTGGTCGCCGGTGATCAGCACCGGGCGGATGCCCGCCCGCCGGCAGGCCGCGATGGTCTCGGCCGCCGCGAGGCGGGGCGGGTCGGCGATGCCGATCAAGCCGAGCAGGCGCAGACCGTGTTCGGTGGCGGCGGCGTCGGTGCCGGTGCCGGTGCCGCTGTCGGCGTCAGCGGAACTCTCAGGATGGTCGGCGCAAGCCACGGCCAGCACGCGCAATCCCTCGCGAGCCCAGTCTTCAGCGATCTCGGCCACCCTCGCCGACACTTCCGTGCTCGTGTCCAGCAGGCCGCCCGCCAACAGCGTCTCCGGGGCGCCCTTGCACACTACCCGGATGGCGCCGTCACTCCGGCGATGCACGGTGGTCATACGCTTGCGCTCGCTGTCGAAGGGGTGCTCGCTGACACGCGGCCAGCCGCTATCCAGAGCCTGGCGGTCCAGCCCCGCTTTGGCGGCGACCGTCAGCAGCGCCGCTTCGGTCGGATCGCCCAGCGCACTCCATTCGGTGGCGTCGCCCTCGGGCGGACGCAGCCGGGCGTCGTTGCACAGCACCGCTGCGCTGAGGAGTTCGGTCAGCTCGGGACCGATGCCACCGATTCCGGCGAAGCCACCCGAGCCGCTCAGGTCACTCAGGCCACCCGAGGCACTCAGGCCGCTCAGGCCGCTCAAGCCACCGAAGCCGCGCGCGTCGTCAGACCCCTCGACCGTGATCTCGCCGACCGGGCCGTATCCGGTGCCGCTGACCCGGGCCCGCGCGGCGGGCGTCCACAGCCGGCGCACCGCCATGCTGCCCTCGGTCAGCGTGCCGGTCTTGTCGGTGGCCAGGACGGTCACCGAACCGAGCGTCTCCACCGCCGGCAGCCTGCGCACCAGCGCGTTCCGGGCGGCCATCCGGCGCGCGCCCTGGGCCAGCGCCAGCGTCACCACCGCCGGCAGCGATTCGGGCACGGCGGCCACGACCAGGCTGATCGCCGCGACCACCATCAGCTCGACGCTCTGCCCGCGGAACAGGCCGATCGCCAGCACGATCGCGCACAGCGCCACCGTGGCCCCGGCCAGCAGCTTGCCCACGTCGGCGAGCCGCCGCTGCAACGGCGTCAGCGCGCCCGTCCCGCCGAGCAGCGCGGCGATCCGGCCGATGGAACTCTCTCGCCCCGTCGCGGTCACCGTCGCCTGCCCGCGGCCTTTGACCACGACGGTTCCGGCCGACAGCTTCGCGTCGTGCTCCGGCGCCTTGTCCACGGGCACGGATTCGCCGGTGAGCGCGGATTCGTCGACGAGCAAGGCCGCGGCCTGATCCAGCGTGGCGTCGGCCGGGACGATGTCGCCCTCGGCCAGCACGACCACGTCACCGACCACGACGCCGGCGGCCGGGATCTGCTGCTGCACGCCGTCGCGGACGACCCGCGCTCCGGGCGCGGCCAGGGCCGAGAGCGCGGCGATCGCCTGGTCCGCGCGGATCTCCTGGCTGACACCGACAGCCGTGTTGACCACGATGACCAGCAGGATCACCCCCATGTCCGGCCAGTCGCCGGTGCCGACCGTCAGCGCCGCGGCGATCAGCAGCACCACGATCAGCGGATCGCCGAGCTGGCGGGCCAGACGCCGCCACAGGGGGAGCGGAGGCGGCGGCGGAATGCTGTTCGGGCCGTCCCGGTCCAGTCGCTCCGCCGCCTGCCGCGTGCTCAGACCGGAGGCGGCCACGGCGGGGTCGGCCATCTCGGTGGCCCGCGCGGCCTGGATCATCGGAAGTTCCTCGTCGTCAGGGGCCGTTCAGGTCCTCGCGACAAGTCTCGATCACGCGGCGTGCTCCGGCCAGGGCCGTTCGGCCCGGCATCCGGGGTTGACGGTGGGTAGCCGGGCTGTGGCGGGTGATCCGCAGGAGGTTCGGCTTCTGGGGCGCGTGGTGCGGATCTGCTTGGCGACTCAGCCCGCTGACACACCTGTCCCCGCCGTATAAGAACCGGCGCGCAGATCCTCGACCAGATCGGCTTCACCGGGCTTCCAGCCCAGCTCCCGCGCGGCGCGGGAGGCATCCAGCGGCGACGAACGGAGCAGCACGTCGGCGTACGGCCCCAGCGCACTCCGGGCCTGCTCCACCGTGATCGACACGGCGGCGGTCCCGGTCAGCTCGGCGACGGCCTCAGCGATCTGCCGCATAGACGTTCTCGCCGGCCCGGCGGCGTTGACCACGAGCCGGTCCCGCGACTCGGTGAGGGCGGCGAGGTAGAGCCGGGCGAGGTCGTCGACGTGGACCGAGCTCCACGCGTTCTGGCCGTCGCCGATATAGACCGCCGCCCCCCGCTCCCGCGCACCGGCGATCATCCCCTGGAGCAGCGCGGTACCGCCGCGGCCATAGATGAGCGCCGCACGGATCACCGTCACGGCCGGACCTTCGGCGGCCAGCACCTGCCGCTCGCCCAGAACCTTGTACGGCTGGGCTGACGACTCGAGCTCCACCGCGACCTCCTCGTCGACCGGCGCGCCTTGCGTGTCGGGGTAGACCAGGCCGGTGCTGGTGTAGACGAACGGCTTGCCGGGTTCGAGCCCGGCGAGCATGGCCGCGAGCGCCGGCTCCTCCACCTGCCGCATCGCCGGGTCGGCGAAGTCCACGGCGGCGTGCACGACGGCGTCGGCGGCCGCGGCCGCCTGGCGCAGGACGTCGAGGTCGGTGAGGCTGCCGGACACCGCCTCGGCGCCGAGCCGCGTCACCTTGTCCCGGGCCGCGTCCGAGCGGGCCAGCGCGCTCACCGAGTGGCCGGCGGCGAGGAAGTGCTCGGCGAGCACGCCGCCGAGGTAGCCGCTCGCGCCGGTCAGAAAGATCTTCATGATGTGCGTCCTTAAGTCCTGTAGCCCCTTAGCCCTGTTCCTGTAACAGGGGCTGGCTGTCGCTACGAGCGTCCCTCGCGGCGGGGCGCCGTATCCAGGGACCATCAGTCCGTGGCTGGGCGTGCTCCCCGGCACGCGGGATGCCTTAACGTGGGGGAATGGACAAGCACGCGCTCGCGGAGTTCCTTCGCAGCAGACGGGAACAGGTCTCGCCGGAGGCGGCGGGCCTGGCTTCGGGGACGCGTCGCCGCACGCCGGGCTTGCGCCGCGAGGAAGTCGCCGAACTCGCCCACATCTCCACGGACCACTACAGCCGCCTGGAACAGGCGCGCGGGCGGAACCCGTCCCGTGCGGTCCTGCACGGCATCGCCCGCGCCCTGCGCCTGTCCGACCAGGAGCGGACGCACCTGTTCTCCCTGGCCGGAGAGCTGGAACCGCACCGGGACCTGCCCCCGACCCGCGAGGTCGATCCGGGCACGGCGACGCTGTTGGGGCGCCTCACGGACGTCCCGGCGCTCGTGGTCGACGACACCTGCCAGGTGATCGCCTGGAATCCGCTGGCCGCCGCGCTGTTCGAGGACTTCTCACGGCTGCACGCCGCTGACCGCAACGTCCTGCGGCGGATCTTCCTCTCCCCGGAGCGGGGCACGTTCGGCATCGTCGACCACCGCCGCTTCGTCCTGAGCGCGGTCAGCTACCTGCGGGTCGCGACGACGCACTACCCCGACAGCCCCGAGCTGCGCTCGCTCATCGACGAGCTGCTGGCGGGCAGCGCTGAGTTCGCCGAGCTGTGGAACTCGCTGGACCTGCGCATCGACCACCACGCTCGGCAGGTGTTCCAGCACCCGCAGGTCGGGCCGATCGAGCTGGACTACGACATCCTGACCGTGCCGGGGCGGGATCAGCAGGTGGTGATCTTCTCGGCCGAGCCGGGATCGAGCGCGTTCCAGAACCTGCAACTGCTCAAGGTGATCGGGACGCAGTCGATGGAGTCGGTGGCTGTCTCCGGGTGACGGCGGCACGGACAGGCGCGGGCGCCGTTTTGTTGTGAGCCGACGTGGTTAACAGCAGGGGCGGATCGACCCGCCACCTGGGAGGCCTACGTGTCTGGTTCTGACGGAGTAAGACAGCATTCGAACTCGTCCGTGCGATCCGCAGCGGTGCGATTCGCGGCGGTGCGATCCACGGCGCTCCTCCTGACGCTCGGGTTCGGCCTCGTACTGGCCGGCTGCTCGAACGGAACGGCCGGGGCGCCGTGGCACGCGCACGCCCACGTGGTTTCCGGCGCCCGCGCCGCCCTCACCTCGGCCCGGCTGGACCTCGCCACGGGAACGGACAGCGTCGTGGTGACCAGCGACGACCTGGGGGACAAGCTCTTTCAGGCCAGCACCCCGGCCCACTCCAGGCAGGTTCCCCAGCAGACGCGCGACGGCGGCACGGTCACCGTCTCCCTGGCCGACGTTCCCGGATCGGGGCCCGCACAGGTGGACATCGTCCTGAACTCGCGCGTCAGCTGGGAGGTCTCGTTCGATGCCGGCGCGTCGGCGGAGCGGGTCGATCTCACGGGAGCGCATCTGCGAGCCCTGACATTCGCGGCCGGTGCCTCCACCATCACCGCGCTGCTGCCCGCACCTGTCGGAGACGTCCCGGTGCTGATGCAGGGCGGCGTGTCCACCTTCGTCGTCCAGACGCCGACGGGTGTGCCGTACCAGGTCGCTTTCGGGGCCGGCGCGGGGTCGGCGAGCGTTGAAGGCGACGTGCGCAACGGGGTGGCGGCCGGCACCGTCATTTCGTCGCCGAGCTGGGACACCGCGGCGAACCGCTACACGATCGACAACTCCGCGGGAGTCTCGGCCTTCACCCTGGCCGCGCACTAGGCCGGGAGCCAGCGATCAGTAGGCTGACAAGCTCAGCGCCCGCGATCAGCCGGCCGGCCGGCGCAGCGCCGGAGCCAGCCACCGGTTGAGGAACTCGCGGAGCCGCGCCTCGTCGTGCGGCGGCTCGGCGGGATGCTGGAGCAGCGACGTGAGCAGCCGCATGATGATCTCGGCGAGCCCGGGCAGGTCGGCGTCGGCGATGCCCGCGCCGGCCCAGTCCACGGGGAAGCGCCGCAGCATCCGTGCGCCGTAGGCGATGGTGTCGGCGGTGGTGGCGCCGCGGCCGAAGGCGGCGGTGTCGCCGAGGTGCAGCAGCAGGCTCACCCGGGGCTCGGCCGGGATCGTCCGCACGCAGAAGATCATGCCCTCGACGACCGCCTCGGCCGGATCGGTGACGTCCCGCAGATGGGCGAGCATCCGGTCCACGAACGCGTCGGCACCCTGCGCCGCGACCTCGCCGACGATGTCGCCGATCCGGGCGAAGTGGCGGTAGACGGTCTGGCGGGTGACGCCCAGTTCGGTCGCGACGTCGGACAGGGTGGTCTTGGTGACGCCGTACTTGTCGACGCAGCGGGCGGTCGCATCGATGATGCGTTGCCGAGCCTCGGCCTCCGTCGCAGGTGGGCGTCCGGCCCAGCCGTGGTGCGCCATGGCCTCAGGATCTTACCGGCTTGGCCAGTGGTTGTGGCGGGGCCGGATGGCGCCGCTGCGAGGTGGCCGCGCGACGTGCGGCCAGGATGACGCCGGCCGCGGCGGCGGCGCACAGGGCGGAGTACCACAGGCTGCCGATCGGCGTCCCCTGCTCGGTGACGCCGTGCGATGCGGCGAAGTAGGCGGGCAGCGCGGTCAGCCACAGGACTGCGAGGACGCCCAGGTAGACCGGGGGATAGGTGCGGGCGAACAGCGCCCCGGACACGGTGTCGGTGCGGGGCGCCCGCCAGGCATCCGTCACGAGCCAGAGACCGACGATCCAGACGGCGGCGAGTTCGACGCCGATGATCGCGCGCTGGATCGCGAGGTGACCGCCGCCCTGGAAGGCGCCCGCGGGTGCGCCCGCGATGCCCATCGCCAGCGGAGCCAGGACCCCGGCCGCGATGGAGCGCCAGGTGATGCCGACACCGGTCAAGGCTCGGGCTTCGGTCAGGCGGACGACGAGATACGTCAGCGCGGCGAAGGAGACCGAGGCGAACAGGAACATGCTGTTCATCGGGACGGAGGCCAACGCGGGCTGGTTGACCTTGGGGTCGTCGGGATTCCAGGCCCACCACCGAAGCTGGGGACCGAGTTGGTCGAAGACCTCGTAGAAGACCTGGCATACGAAGGCCACAGCCAGCGAGGCGGCGAGGGGGCCGCGCCGTGCGAACAGTCCGAGCACGCGGACCAGTTCGTAGGCGAGTTGGGACAGCGCGGGGTAGAAGGCGATGATGTACAGCGGTAGCCGGTCGTACATGAACTGCACGGTGAAAACGTTGTGGGAGAAGATGAATCCCACCTGCTTGTCCAGTCCGAACCAGCCGGGGAAGTACAGCGGCGGTTCGATGACGGCCAGGTAGGCGACTGAGGCGAACCACAGGGTGAGGTTGACCGGATCGCCGTCGTGCCGCCACCGGCGCCACGCGTGGACGAGGGCGAACACGGCGCCGCCGATGATGAGCAGCTCCAGTATCGGCATGCTGCCGTCGGCCAAGTGGAACGGGTTGCGAAAGGTCACCAGCGGGTCGGCGTGGCGGCAGGAGAATCCGAGGCTTTCGGTGATGCGCTCGGCTGTCGGATCGCAGGTCTGGTCCACCGCTGCTTCCTCACCCTCGGGGATCGATGAGACCGGGCGCCGTCTCGGCGGGCTGGGTGTTCGGAGCGTCGTTCCGGGTGTTCCGCGCGTCCCGGGTGTATCGCGGGTAATGCGTGTAGTCGGTGGCGGGCGGGTCCCGGCGCTGATCGAATCCGCTGGGGACGACCGGGCGGCCGAGCGCTTGTCGCAGTCGGTGGCGGGCCAGTCCGAACCAGAAGCGCGGATCCACGGTCAGTCGGCGCAACGACTTGTCGAGGTTGAACACCTGCGCGAAGGCGCGTTCGACGTAAGGGTCCTGACGGCCGGCGGCGTTGACGAGGTCGAAGACGGGCCAACTGAGGCGGGCGGTCAACCGGCGGCGCCAGCGCGGGGCGACCTCTGTTCCGGTGGCGAAGTCGTAGGCCTGGTCGCGTGCCATGGCGAGCATCCAGGGCACCGCGAGGGACTTCCGCTGCCGGGCCAGGAACCGGCGGAAGAACGCCGCATCGCAGACCTCGTGTTCGCGCAGCAGATCGCCCAGGATCAACGCGGACCGGGCGGCGGAGCTCATGCCCTGGGCGTAGAAGGGATTGAACGCGCAGATGGAGTCCCCGACGCAGACCAGACCCAGCGGCGGCGGATCCAGCAGGTCGAAGCGCCGCCACCGATTGCCGGTGGAACGGGTCAGATGCACCGGCGACACCGGTGTGCAGGCCCGCGCCGCCTGGCCGAAGGCGCCGGCCCGCACCCGGTCCGCGGCCGCCTCGAAGGCGTCGGCGTCACCCGGCATGGGGATGCCCCACGACCCCATGCAGACGATGGCGCGATCACCCTCGATGGGGAAGAAGTTGCTCAGGAACTCGTGCTCGACCGGATGACTGCCGGCGTCCTGGGTGGGCGCGATGATCAGGTGCCTCCACCACCACGACGCGGGACGCTCGTCGGCGGCCGGCAGGTCGTACCAGCGCGAGGTGTAGGTGACCTTGGCATCGAGCGTCTGCTCCGGAGGCGCGTCCCAGCCCGCCGCGGCGAGCCACCCGACCGTCGAGGACCCGCGGCCCAGCGCATCGACGACGAGGTCGGCGCTCAGACGGCCGTCCTCGCCCTCCGCAGTGCGGTATTCGATCCCTGCGACGCGGCCACCGGCAGTGCCACCGCCGACTGACCGCAGCCCGGTGACGGTCACCCCTTCCCGCAGATCGACGGCCGACAACTGGCGGACCTTGGCACGCAGCACCCGCTCGATCAGTATCCGCGAGCTGTAGACCATGGTCATGGAACCACTCGTCCGCGGCGCCCAACCAGCATCCTCGCAGTAGGCCGCATCCATGGACGGCATCAGCAGCATGCCCCCGGCAGCGATCAACGCCTCCTCGAACCCCGGAAAGATCTCCCCGATGGCCCGCCGCCCCGAGTTCAACAGAAAGTGAGGGTGCTTACTCTGCGGCACCCCACGCCGGTGCTCCGCATCCGGCGGCAGCAGATCCCGCTCCAGGATGACGACCTTGCCGAAATGCCGGGCGAGGACTCCCGCGGCGCACAACCCCGCGACGCTGCCGCCCAACACCACCGCTGTGTCCCGGTTCATGCGGATGCCTCCATTCATACAAGCAGTGCGTGAATGTATGATTGGTGGCGCAAGAAATCAAGGCTCTTATCGGCGGTTCAGCTGAAGTCGAGCAACGCGACCCCAACCGGCGTCGGCGGTGTGCGGGGTGCCGAGTCCGAACACGGTGAAGTCCTGCGAGCAGATCCGCTAGGCGGCGACGTCGCACGGTCCCGCCTGATCGCCGGAGTCGGCCTCCCCCTGGCTTGAGGCTCGGTTCTACGTCGGGTGTCCTTCGAGCGGTCCGCGCAACGCATCGGCACGCTGCCAATGGGCCCGAGCCGCGTCGGGGTCGTCGAGCGTTGCCAGGGTGTCGCCGATGGCTTGGTGCGCACGGGCCTGTTCGAAGGGGACGGCGGCCTGTCGGGCCTGTGCGAGAGCCGCGCGATAGGAGGTCAGGGCTCGTAGATGGTCCTTCTGCGCGGTGTATACGTTTCCGGTGGCGAGGTGTATTTGGGACTGCCGCGAGTGGTCGTCGGCCTGCCGGGCGAGCGCTGTGGCGTGCTCGAGTTCGGCCAGCGCGATCACGTCCTCGCCCAGCCGGGTGTGGGTGCTGGCGAGGTTGACGAGACTGTCGATCTCGTTGCGGTGGTCGCCGATGGCCTGGAAGAGCCGCAACGCCATGCGGAAGGACGCCAGCGCCTGCTGATGGTCGCCGGCGCTGTCATGGACGGCTCCGATGTTGTTGCCCAGAACCGCCGTGTTCAGCGGGTCGCCGAGGCTTTCGGCGAGGATCTGGGCTTCCCGCAGGTGAGCCAGGGCCTGCTCGCTGTGTCCTGCGAGGCGGTGCATCTCGCCGAGGTTGGTCAGGACGTCGCACTGGACAGCGGCGTCGTGCGAGGCGCGGGCGAGGCTGAGTGCGCGGTCCGCGCGGCCGAACGCCTCGTCGTAGTGCCCTTGGATGAAGGCGGTGATGCCCCATTGATATTCGGTGACCGCCAGCCGGCTCCGGTCGCCGAGCCTTTCGTACAGGGTCGCCGCGGCTCGGTACGCTTCCACGGCTTCGTCGAAGTGTCCGGTGGTGGAGTAGATGCGACCCCTTTGGATGTGGGCGTCCGCCTGCCCGTAGTCGTCGCCGAGGGCGGCCCACGCCGACACCGCCGCGTCGGCGCTGCTCAACGCACTGTCCAGCTGCTCGACGCGGATGAACAAGGCGGCCTGGTCGATGAGCAGCCGCGCCGTGATCGCGTTGCTCGCATCGGCGCCTGCTGCGTCTGCTGCTGTCGTCGCCTCGGAGCTTTCCGTGGGGGCGTCAGGGCGCAAGATCTGATTGATGGTGTCGAGGGCGGGGCGCCAGTGTCCGCGGCGGTCGAGATGCTGGACCAGGACGTGCGGCAGCAGGCCGATGCGCGGCAGCCGCCGGTGCTGGTGGGCGTGGGCGGTGACAGCGGCCAGGTTGTGGTGTTCGCCGTCGAGCCAGCGGCGCGCTTGTTCGGCGGTCTCGAGTTCGAGGCCTTCCAGCGCCGTCGTCGGGGCGGGGTAGTCCAGGGACCGGCGGTGCGGATTCACGGCGTGGTCGGCACGAGCGACCGCCGCCTGGTAGAAGGCGTACACCCGGTCCAGCGCGGCGTCGTCGGAGGCGATCTGGGCTTCGGTCCGGCTGGAGACCAAGTACTCGCGCACAAGATCGTGAAGCCGATATCGGTGCGGCCCGGTGTGCTCGATCAGGCGATAGTCGATCAGCATGTCCAGGCGCACCGCGGTGTCGGTGAGCCCGGCTTCGGACAGGGCTGCCGCCGCGGGCAG
>JABFXP010000374.1 GCA_013361685.1 Catenulispora sp. | reverse complement strand
CCGCCACGCCGCCGAAAGGCCGACGAGGAGCCGCCATGGACGACCTGACAGAGCTGCTGAAAGGCACGCTCGAAGGGTGCGTGCTGGAGATCATCAGCGCCGAGGAGACGTACGGCTACGCCATCACGCGCCGGCTGCACGAGCTCGGCTTCCCCGACGTCGTGGAAGGCACCGTCTACACCATCCTCCTGCGGCTGGAGAAGAACGGCCTGGTCCAGGTGACGAAACGGCCCTCCGGAGTCGGTCCGCCGCGCAAGTTCTACGCGCTCAACGACGCCGGCCGCGCGGAGCTCGCCACGTTCTGGGCGAAGTGGGAGTACGTCTCAACACGCATCGACAAGCTCAAGGAGGGCGGGAGATGACTTTCTGGGAAACCATCACCGGCAGCGATCTCACCAGGGAATTCAAGGCGTTCGAGACCCGGGCGCAGGCGCTGCCCGCCGACTACCGGGCTGCCTGGGAGCAGATCAAGGCCAGCCTGTTCCCCTACGGGGACTTCACCGGCCGCAACCTGATGCCGTTCCTGGACTCCGCCCTGGCGCTGCTCGAGGAGGCGGCGGCGGACGGGCAGAGCATCGACGAGGTGCTCGGCGACGACATCGCGGGGTTCAGCACGGCGCTGGCCGGCGGGCAGGGTGCCCGGACCTACCGCGACCGGTGGCGCGAGCAGCTGAACCGGAACGTGGCGAAGAAACTGGCTCGGCTGGGAGGCTGACGTGAGCATCCACGACATCATCGAGGGCAAGAAGCAGTGGCGCGCGCACCTGGCCCGGGTCAAAGCGCTTCCGCCGGACTACCAGATCGTCTACAAGGAGATGCAGAAGTACCTGTTCAAGGTCGGACCGGTCGATCTGACCGAGGGGAATCTGCTCGGCGGCATCGTCGACTTCTTCGAGGAGGGCGTCGCGGACGGCAAGGGGGTGCTCGAACTGACCGGTGCCGACGTCGCCGCGTTCACCGACGGCCTGATCAAGGACTCGCGCACCTACGCGGAGGTCTACCAGGAGTCCGTCACCAAGAAGGCCGCCGCCAAGGATTGACCGCGGCGCCACCTCGCGGGCCGGAAACCCTCCTCCACACTGCGTATCCGATCGGACGCTGTACGCAAATCCATTGCGCATCCGCGCACAGCGTGCCTATCGTGATCGCACACATGAAAGGAGGTGATCCTGAGTTGAGTAGTACCAGGACGCGTGAGGTGGCTGTCAGCTAGCCGCCCCGCCCGCGATGTGGCCGAAGGCCACGCCCGGTAATACCGGGGCGGCGGGCTAATCTCCAACAGTCACCCGGCTCGCAGGCTCACCGGAATCGTCCCCGGTGCCTGACCGGCGGTCTACAACGTGGTGCACCACGGTAGGCGGTCCGATCAGGAACAAGCCTGCGAGCTGCTTCATGTTCAGGCGCGGGCCGGATCCAGGAAACCGCGGATCTCCGCCGCCAGCCGGGCCGGCTGGTCGAGCGGCACCAGCGTGTACGAGTCCTCGATCTCGACCAGGCGGGCGTCCGGGAGGAGTTCGGCGAGGCGGCGTCCGTGCTCCGGTGGCATCACGCGGTCGCGTTGCGCCCACACGATCAGAGCCGGGCGGTCGAAGCGCGCCAGCTTCTCCGCCGCTGTGACGAGCAGCTTCTTGTCAGCGGCCGCAGTACGCAGGACGCGGACGGTGTCGCGGCGGACCTCCCGCTGGCGCCAGATCGGGCGCATCCATCGTTTCGAGGTCGCGTCGCCGCGCTTGGTCAGCCAGCCGAAGGCGATGGGGAGGCGGCGGACGAGTTTCAGCCGCATCTGCTGCATGAACAGGCCGAACAGCGCCGGTGAGAGTCTGCCCGTGAGGAACAGGGTGCGGCCGGTCAGACCCGGCGGAAAGTTGTCGAACGCGTCGCACGAGACCAGCACGGCCCGGCTGATCCGCTCCGTCGACCCGTCGGCCATGAGCAGCTGGACGAGCATCCCGCCGGTGTCGTTGCCGACCAGGGTGACGTCGCGCAGGTCGAGCGCATCCAAAAACTCGGCGACCAGGCCGGCGATGCCCAGGGGCGACAGGTCGGCTTCGGGCCGCATCCCCTTGCGATGGGCTCCCAGCGGCAGGACCGGGATCACGCAGCGGTGGCCCGGCGCCAAGTCGCCGGCGACGGCGGTCCACAGCGTCTCGTCCATCAGCAGCCCGTGCAGGAAGACGATGGTGGGACCCGGCCCGCCGCGGTCCTCGTACTCGACGACTCCGGCGGAAAGCTCGATCTCGTGCATGCGGTGACACCTCCGGCAGCGAAGTCCACGAGAACCCCTCCCCTAAAGTGAACCACATGGTTCGCAACTGTGCCGAGGCGGGCGTGACGTCAGCGGGGCCGGCTCGTTTCCCGCGCCGGCCAGGGACGTTTGGCGGAGTGGCTGATGATGCTGGTCTCCACCGCGTTGATCCCGAGACCGGTGAGGTCGCGGGCGAGGAAGTCATACAAGGCGGTCAGGTCCGGAAGCCACAGGTGCAGGCTGAGGTTGTTCGGCCCGGAGATGGCGAAAGCGCCGTGGACGGCGGGGTGCGCGGCGAGCGTGCGACCGGCACGGTCCAGGTGGTCGGGGCCGACGCGGAGCTTGAGCATGGCGTCGACGGGCAGACCGAGGCGGCGCGGGTCCACCAGCACCTGGGTGATCAGACGCCCCTCGGCGGACAGGCGGGCGATGCGGCGGCGGATCGTCGACTCCGGCAGGCCGGTGCGCGCGGCGACGGTGGCCGCCGGCAGGCGGGCGTCAGGCGTGAGCGCGTCGATGACGGCCCGTTCCAGCGCGTCGGTCTCGACCCCGTAGGAGCTGTCCGCGACGAGACCGCCGCGCGGACCGGCGATGTTCAGGGCGCTGATTTCGTCGGCGTCGAGAACCTGGTGACGCCACTCCGAGGTGACACGCAGCACGTGCAGCACGGTGGCCGTCTCCACCGACGTGACAGCCGGCGTCGAAGGCAGCTGGCGGAAGACCAGAGGGTCGCGCGAGCCGGGTCGGGTCGCGGCCACCGCCACGATCTCATCGCCGGAGGTCGTGATGTCGACGAACGGGATGTCCTCGCGCGCCGCGAGCGAACGGGCGAGGGCGTCGAGCTTGTCGGGCCGCACCCGGATGTGCAGCAGCTGCGCACCCGACAGGCCGCCGTCGCGGGGGCGGGCGATCGGGGAGATCACCACGCGCAGCGTGCCGTCCGCGGTGAGCGCCTGCCAGCGGCGCCGTACGGTGCCCGGGCTCAGGTTCAGGACCGCTGCGGCCTTCTCGGCGGTGAGGCGGGCGTCGTACTGCAAGGCGGCGATCAGCCGCTGATCCTGCATGGACAGGACGGAATCCGCCGGTGCGAGTGTCATGGGGACGAGTTTCATCCATTGCCGCGCTCAGCGGGCCGTCGGCGCCCGGACGTGCGGCGATTATGAACCGGAGCTGATTCAGCACGACATCAGAACGCCGAACCCACGAGGGAAAACGCTATGTCCAGCAAGGAAAACAACGGCGGCCCCGGGACCCGCGCAGCCCGGGAGAAGGTCAGTTTCGCCAGCGGCGACATCGAACTGGCCGCCTGGCACTACCCGGGCACCAACGGCGCCTGCGTCATCATGGCCGGCGGCTTCGGCGTGACCAAGGAGCCCGGGACCGACCTGTTCGCCGCAAGGTTCCACGAGGCCGGGTTCACCGTCTTGGCGTTCGACTTCCGGCGCCTGGGCGAGAGCGGCGGCAGGCCGCGACAGGTCGTGCGGATCCGGGAGGAACTCGACGACTACCAGGCCGCGATCGCCTTCGCCGGCACCCTGCCCGGCGTCGATGCGGACCGGCTGGCCGTCTGGGGCTTCTCACTGTCCGGCGGCCACGTCTTCCGCGTCGCGGCGCGCAACCCGCGGCTGGGGGCGGCGATCGCGCAGACCCCGAACGCCGACTGCCAGGCGATCGTGCGCAACGCCGCGCGCCACCAGAAGCCGCTGGCGATGCTGCGCCTCACCGGCCGTGCGGTCCTGGACGTGCTGGGCCAGTCGGTCGGGCGACCGCCGCGCCTCGCGCCGCTGAACGGCCGGCCCGGCACCGTCGCGTTCCTCACCACGCCGGACGCGCAGCAGACGGATCAGGCCCTGAACTCCGGCAACCGGTATCCGGCGTGGCAGCAGGACGCCGCCGCCGGGTTCGCGCTGCGTCTGGGGTTCTACCGGCCCGGGCAGGACGCCCGCCGGGTCCAGGTGCCGCTGTTGGTCGTGGCCTGCGATCAGGACGAGTCGGCGCTTCCCGGGCCGGCCATCGCGGCCGCGAGCCGGGCTCCCCGCGGCGAGTTGGTCCGCCTGCCCGGCGGGCACTATCAGCCGTTCCTGGACGGGCACGCGCAGGCCGCCGACGCAGAAGTCTCGTTCCTGCGCAGGCATCTGGTCGGACTTGAGCCGACGGAGTTTGAGACTGTGGGCGCCGCCGTAGACCGACCGCAGCGCGGCAGGAGATCCGGAAACTAGGACGTGGCCTGCGACTTGTGGCCGACACCTGCGTAGAGCCATATCCGGTCGGAGTCCTCGGGCACCTCGCCGTCCGGCCGCCACCAGGGCAGCTGCACGACGCCCGGCTCGACGAGGTCGAGCCCGTCGAAGAACCCTGCGACCTCCTTGTGGTCGCGCAGGACGAACGGCGCGGTCGCCTTGTCGTAGCCGCGGACGGCGGCCTCGGAACGGTCCGGGTCGAAGTCGCCGGTGCCGTGGGAGACGACCAGGTAGCTGCCGGGCGCGAGGTGCTGCTTGAGCCGCTCGACGATCCCGGCGGGGTCCTCGTCGGTCTTGATGAAGTGCAGCACCGCGACGAGCAGCACCGCGACCGGCTCGTCGAAGTCCAGGACGCGGCGCACCTCGGGGTGGTCCAGGATGTCGCCGGGGCTGCGCAGGTCGGCCTGGACGACGGTGGTCAGCCCCGGCCGGTCCCCGGCCAGCAGCGCCCTGGCGTGGGTGAGCACGATCGGGTCGTTGTCGACGTAGACGATCCGCGCGTCCGGCGCCACCGTGTGCGCCGTCTCGCTGGTGCTGCCCGGCCCGGGGATGCCGGTCCCGATGTCCAGGAACTGGCGGATGCCGACACCGGCCAGATACCGCACGGCCCGGCCGAGGAACGCCCGGTTCGCCAGCGCCATCGCCCGGCCTTCGGGCAGGATCGCGAGCACCTTCTCGGCCGCTTCCCGGTCGGCGGCGTAGTTGTCTTTCCCACCCAGGTAGTAGTCGTACATGCGGGCCGGATGGGCGACACTGGTGTCGATCTCCGTGGGCGTCCAGTCGGAGTTCAGAACGTCCGAGCCGGAAAGCTCAGCCATGGGATCCTCCCCGATGCGCGTCGCCGGGCGGCCGCCTTCGGGCCTCGGCCTCATGGGCGCATCGTACCGGAGAGTAAAACAGTGCTCTGGGAACAGTTGATGAACGACGGCTCACGGGCCGTCCTCACGGCTGTCCCAGCAGGTGGCTGCCGGCCGCGGACTTGCCGCGCGCGGTGAAGAACGCCCGGAACCCGTCGATGAACTCCGCGGCGCTGATCTGTCCGTCGCCGTCGTGGTCGAGCTGACGGAAGCCGTGCGCCAGCTCGGCCGGATGGGCGTGGCCGCCGAAGACGCGGCGGTAGTCGGCCTGGTCGAGGTAGCCGTCCTGGTCGGCGTCGGCGACGGTGAACAGCGCGGCGATCGCCTGGTCCAAACCGGCGGCCAGGTAAGCGTCGGCGTCGCCGCTCAGGCCAGCCAGGGTGCCGGTGACGAAGGCCTTGCGGGTGATGTTCCCCTCCGGGCCGGTGCCGGCGTCCCGGCACAGTTGCCGCCACCAGGCCGCGAAGCCCTCGAACAGGTCAGCCTCCTGATGCGGAGCGAGCTCGGTGTCCCAGGTGGCGGCCCGGGCCATGGCTTGCAGGTCGTTCCACGTGAGCGTGCCGTCGCCGTTCTGGTCCAGCACGTGGTCGAACAGCCGGCCCAGCTTGCGGGCCCGCAGGTCGCGACGCAGAAACCCGCCCCACCGCGAAGCAGACTGCTGCGATTCCGCCTGGCGGCGTTCCGCGGCCCGGATGGCCTTCGCCGCATACGGCATGTACCGCCAGCGGCGCGGCTGCACCCGCATAACCCAGCGCGCGCCATGGTGGACCAGCCAGGACCAGGCGCGGGCCCGGCGGGTCAACGTCAGGTCGAACGTCGTGCGGAGCTGCGGCGGCAGGCTGGCCACGACGACGGCCACGATCAGCCGTGCGGCCAGCGGACGGATCACGGGCCACAGGCCCGGCACCCAACGCAGCGCCCGAGGGGTGGCGGCGCGCCGATAGAACGGACCGAGCACCTCGCGTACGGCGGGGTTGTCCTCCAGGACGTCACGCAGCATCGCGTCGCGGTACTCCACGAACGCCGGGTGCGTCGCAGGCAGCGCGTCGGCCGCCAAGCCGAGTGCGACGCCGATCGCCCGCCACTCCCCCAGCAGCTGCTCCTTCTCCTCCGGCTTGAGCGGTTCGCCGGCCAGCTCGCATTTCAGGTCGATGGCGTCCACGATGGTGGCCAGCACCCATGCCCGCGCCGCGGGGTCCGCGGCGGTGTAGGACCTGCCGTGGGCGTCGACGCCGGAGATGCGGTGGTGCTGGCGGCCGATGCGCTTGATCTCCTTGGCCCGGGCCGCCGGATCGGCGTAGCAGAGGCGCTGCAAGCTGTCGAGGGTGTGCTCGGCACGCCGCCAGGGATGGGCCCGGTAGGTCGAGTGCTCGACGACGCCGGCGCCGACGACCGGATGCGCGATCTGCAAGGCCAGGGTCCGGCCGAGGACCAGCAGGAACCGCCACTGGCCGATGTGCTGCCAGGTGATCGAGCCGGCGGTGGGGAAGTCGTCCTCAGCCATGGCGCGCCTCCCCGGCCGCGGCGGCGAGGATCCCGAGCGCGGGAACCAGCGGGGTGCGGACCGGCCGGTGTTCCAGCCGGGTGTCGCAGCGGTCGATCGCGTCCAGCCGCAGCGCGTGCAGGCGCAGGAAGGCTCTCATCATCGGCAGCAGCTCCTCGGGGGTGTCGGTCACGACCGCGGCGGCCGTGTCGAGGTCGGCCCGCGCCCGGGCCCGGTGGGCGGCGCGCTCGGCGGGCCC
>JABFXP010000283.1 GCA_013361685.1 Catenulispora sp. | reverse complement strand
CCACCGACCCGGCCGCCGCCGGCGGCCCCAGGACCCCTGCCGTCGGTCCGGCCGCCGGCGATCCCCTGGCCGCCGCCACCAGCCCGGCCCCGGCCCCGGCCGAACCCACCACCCCCGAACCCCTCCACATCACCGCGACCGGACAAGACGACACGGCCGTGGCCGCGATACGGCTTCCGTCCCGTGCGGACCTCACCAACCCGCCGCGGGTCCCGGCCTCGGCGCTGCGCCCGGTCGCCTCGGTCCAGCTCTCCCTGCTCCCAGGAGGCGCGTTCTGATGCCCACCAGGATCGTCCTGTGCGACGACCACACCCTGCTCACCGAGTCCCTGGCGGCGTCCCTGACCGCCAAGGGCTACCAGGTCGAGGCGGTCACCTCGACCCCGGCGCAGGGGCTGGCCGCGGTGGCGTCGCTGGATCCCGACATCCTGATGCTGGACGTGCACTTCCCGATGGCCGTCGCGCAGCGGCTGACCCAGGCCGGCGCCCCGCAGCTGGCCCCGTCCAGCGTCGGCGAGCAGGCCTTCCCGGTCTCCCGTCCGAACAGCCGGATGGTGACCGCCGGGCTGGAGCTGGCCCAGGCGGTGCTGGAGCGGCACCCCCGCACCAAGGTGCTGATGGTCTCGGCCACCGACGACCCGGCGATCGTCAGCGCCGCCCTGGACCTGGGCGTCTCCGGGTTCACCCGCAAGGACCAGCGCATCGACGGCATCGTGCAGATCCTGGAACGGGTCGCGGCCGGCGAGGTGGCGGTGGACCCCGAACTGCTGCGCGCCGCGGTCCGCCACCTGAAGGCCCCGGACGTGGACCAGGCCGAGCGCACCCTGCGCTACCTCACCCCGCGCGAGCGCGAGGTCCTGCGCCGCATCGTCGAGGGCGAGTCCACCAAACAGATCGCGCGGGCGATGGACATCGCGCAGTCCACAGCCCGCACCCACGTCCAGAACGTCCTGGTGAAGCTGGGCGCCCACTCCCGGGTCGAGGCCTCGGCCATCGTGGCGCGCGTCGGCGCCGTGGACCGTCTAGGGGTCGGACAATAACCGAACGGCACCACACCATCACGCTGTGCAGCGCCGCAGCGGGCGTCCAGACCGGCGTCTACGTCATTTTAAGTAGAACGGGTTAAACCGCTTGGTGGTGGAGCGAGACCGGCAGCCGGGCGAAGATGGCGGCATGCTTGACACCTCCGCCCTCGGACTCGAGGACCGCCTGGAAGAGCGGCTCGACGGCACCGGCCTCGGCGAGGTCCGGATCCTGGTCGTCGACGACCACCGCACGTTCGCCGAAGCCCTGGCCTCGCGGCTGCGGGCCGAGCCCGGCTTCGGCGTGGCCGCGACCACCACCATCGAGGGCGCGCGCCGCCTGATCGAGGAACGCCGTCCCGACGTCGTCCTGCTCGACGTCGACCTGGACGGCCGCGACGGCATCCGGTTCGCCGCCGAGATCCGCGCGGCGCACGCCGACGTCCGGATCGTCATGGTCACGGCCGGCGAGGAGGAGAAGCGCGTCGCCGAGGCGGTGCGCGGCGGCGTCAACGCCTGGGTGGCCAAGGACGGCTCGGTCGAGCACCTGCTCCAGGTGGTGCGCGGCGTGCTCCGCGACGAGACCCACATCCCGCCCCGGCTGCTCACCTACGTCCTGACCGACCTGATGGCCGCCGAGCAGGAGCGCAACGAGCACGAGACCCTGGTCGGCGCGCTGACCCCGCGCGAGCGCGAGGTGTTGCAGTGCATGGTCTCCGGCATGACCCGCGCCGCCATCGCGCAGCATCTGTTCCTGTCGCCGAACACGGTGCGCACCCACATGCAGAACGTCCTGGGCAAGCTCGGCGTCCACTCCACGCTGGCCGCCGTGGCCGTCGCCCGCCGCGCGGGCATCGGCGAGGAGCGCTGACCACTCCCGCCTGATCAGCCGATCAGCCGATCAGCGGCGCCGGCGGCCGACTTCAGCGGTCGCCGCCGCTGGCATGCCCGCATATAACCGCCGTCTACCTTCCGTTTACCCACCCGTCGTATGGAAGACGTAGACGGCTTCACCCTGAGTAGGGATCGCAGTGCGCACCCACGTCGTCACAGTGAGGAGTATCGAAGGCTTCAAGGTGCTCGGTGAGAACTGGGGGCGGCATTCCGATGGACGTGACCGACGCGCTCCGCCGCATCGTCCTGCGGCATCTGGTGCTGATCACCGTCGCGACCCTGGTCCCGCTGGTCGGCTTCATCTTCTACAAGGGCGGCCAACCGCCCTCCTACACGGCCAGTGCGCAGGTCGAAGTCGCCTATAAAGCCTCGACTTCTGCCCAAGCCGCGACCTCCACCGCCGACACCCCGAGCGCCTTCGCCAAGGCCCCGGACACGGTGGCCGGCGCGTTGAAGGCGGTCGGCGTGGCGCACGACGTCCCGGACTTCATCAAGAACAACCTGACGATCAGCCCGGTCCTGACCGCACCCGACATCCAGATCGTCGTGCGCTACAAGACCCGCCAGGACGCGGTGAACATCGCGCAGGCCCTGGCTCAGGCCACCGTCGACCACTTCTACGGTCAAGCCAAGGCCGGCCCGCAAAAGGACTTCGACGTCTTCAGCGCCCAACTGGACGCGGCCCGCAAACAACTGGCCGCGGACCAGGCTGCCGCCAACAAAGTCCCCGCCGCGCTCCAGACGCAGGTCACGGCCTCGGAGCTGACCGCGGACACCACGACCATCAGCACACTGCAAAAGGCCGTGACCGACGCGCAGTCCCGCTTGAACGAGGCCGACGCGGAGAAGCCGACCATCGTCAACCAGGCGCAGATCGTCCCCCAGACCACGCTGTCGGAACTCCAGCCCTACGTCCTGGTGTTCTTCGTCGGCCTGATCCTGGGCGTGGGCCTGGCCGCGATCGTGGAGTCGGTCTCGCCGTCCGTGGTCGGCGCGGCGGGCCTGTCCGGGCTGTTCGGCGCACCCTTTCTGGGGCACGCAGTGGGGCGCGGCGGCAAGCCCGGCACCCTGGCCCTGGGCAAGAACAGGACCAAGAACCGCATCTCCGACCTGGCCCTCGCCGCCCGGCTGCACGCGGCGGCACGCCGGGTGGGCGCCGACACCGTGGTCCTGGCCGGAGACATCCGTTGTGCGCTCCCGGATCTGGCCGAACGGCTGGACACGCTCCTCGGCGGCGCGACTGACAAAGAGCTCGGCGGCACGGTGCCGGGCCAGACGGTGGCGTCCGACTCGACGACGTCGGCATCCGGCGGCTCGGACGCCGGCGGCACGTCGGGCAGCTCGGCCGGCAGCACGTCCGGCGGCTCGTCCGGCAGCGCAGCCGAGCCCTCCAAAGAGCTCGCCACGCGACAGACCTCGAACCTCCCGGCCCTGTTCTCTGAGCGGATGTCGTTCGGCGAGGGCATCCCCTCGGTCTGGCTCCATCCGCGCGTCGTCCCCTACGACGAACAAGTCCTCCTGCTGCTGTCGACCGCGCCGGTCTCCGTCGCCGTCGCCGTGGTCGGCGCGCCGAAGGGCAAGCGCAGCCACCTGAGGCCGGCCGTCGAACTCGTCGAGACCTCGGGCTGGGAGGTCCTCGGCACGATCATGGCCGACCCGATCCGCGACCCCCGCGACCCCCGCACCTCAGAGGCGGGCTGAGCACGTGGAACCCATCCCCTTCACCCGCGTCGAAATCACCGCCGAAGCCCGCGCCGCCTGCGACCGGGTCCTGGCCTCCGGCTGGATCACCACCGGCCGCGAAACCCTGGCCTTCCAGCGCGAATGGGCCGACCACGTCGGCGCCGACCACTGCGTGATGGTCTCCTCCTGCACCGCCGCGATCGAACTCTGCCTGCGCGCGCTGGAACTCCCTCCGGGCAGCAAGGTCCTGACGACCACCACCACCTTCTGCGGCGTCGTCAACGCGATCCTGGCCGCCGGCCACCGCCCGGTGTTCGCCGATCTGGCGCATCCCGGGGACAGCGCGAACGTCGCCGACACCTACATGGTCTCCGAGCGCACGGTGCGCGAGGCCGCGGACCGGGCCGGGGGCGTGGACGCGATGGTCGTGCTGCACTTCGCCGGGCACCCGGCCGACGTCGAGGCGCTGGCCCGGGCGGCGCGGCTGCCGCTGAGCCGGGTGCTGGAGGACGCCGCGCACGGCATCGGGACCTCGGTCGGCGACCGGATGGTCGGCGGCATCTCGCAGGCGACGTGCTTCTCGTTCTATCCCACCAAGAACCTGCCGATGCCCGAGGGCGGCGCGGTCACCACCGGCGACGCCGCCTTCGCCGCCAAGCTGACCGCGCTGCGGCTGCACGGCATGTCGGCCGACGCCTGGAACCGGTACCTGCCGGGCGGCTCGTGGCGGTACACCGTCGCCGCGCCCGGGATGAAGGCGAACATGACCGACGTGCAGGCCGCGATCGGCAGGGAGCAGATGAAGCACCTGCCGCGCTGGCAGGCGCGCCGTGACGAGCTCCGCGACCGGTACGACAAGCGGCTGGCCGGGCTCGGGGGCCTGGGTCTGCCGCAGCCGAGCGAGCGGGGCCGAACCGCGTGGCATCTCTACGTCGTCCGGGTGAAGCCGGAGTTCGGGATGGCGCGCGACGACCTGATCGCGTTTCTGAACGAGCGGGGGGTGGCGACGTCAGTGCACTTCATTCCATCTCACACGATGCCGGCCTATGCCGGGTTCGCCCCGCCGGGCGGCCTGCCGAACGCGGAGGCGGTGTTCGAGCAGGTGGTGTCGCTGCCGCTGTATCCGCTGCTGACCGACACCCAGGTGGACCGCGTCTGCGCGGTGGTCGGGGAGGCGCGAGCAGCGGGGGGTGCCGCATGAGGAGCCCTTCCCCGGCCCTGCGCACCCTGATCGTCGGCGCCGGCCAGGCCGGCCGGTCGCTGGCCCGCGACCTGCGCCGGGTCCAGGATTTCGGCCTGGAACCGGTCGGCTTCGTCGACGACGCGCCCGAGAAGCAGGGCGGCATCGATCTGGAGTCCCGCCTGCCGGTGCTCGGCACGCTGCCCGAGCTGGCGCGCCTGGTCGCCGAGACCCGGGCCCAGGCCGTGGTGCTGGCCGTCCCCGGGCTGCCGCCCGGACGGGTCCGGGAGCTCACCGCGGCCGCCACCGGCGCCGCCGCGACGGTGCGCTACCTGCCGTCGTTCGTGGCCGCGCTGCAACGCGACGTGGTCGGCTCCGACCTGCGCGCCCTGGACGTCAAGGCCCTGATCGGCCGCGCGGAGCTGCACGTGGTCTCCCCGGAGGTCAAGGAGATCGTCGCCGGCAAGCGGGTGCTGGTCACCGGCGCGGGCGGCTCGATCGGCTCGGAGCTGTGCCGCCAGCTGTACGCCTTCAATCCCGGCGCGCTGTACCTCCTGGACCACGACGAGTCCAATCTGCACCGGCTCCAGCTGGAGATCTGGGGCGAGGCGCTGATGTCCGACGAATCCAACTCCGACCTGCTGATCGCCGACATCCGCGACCGGCACCGGATGGAGCAGATCTTCCGCGACCTGCGCCCCGAGGTGGTGTTCCACGCCGCCGCGCACAAACACCTGCCGCTGCTGGAACGGCACCCGAGCGAAGGTGTGAAGTCCAACGCCCAGGGCACCGACAACCTGGTGCACGCCGCCACCCGCTACGGAACCGAGCGCTTCATCCTCGTCTCCACCGACAAGGCGGCCGACCCCACCTCGGTGCTCGGCGCCTCCAAGCGGCTGGCGGAGATCATCGTGCAGGCCGCCGCGCACGACGCCCGGACGCAGGGCGCTGAGACCGTCTTCGCGGCCGTCCGCTTCGGCAACGTCCTCGGCTCCCGCGGCTCGCTGCTGACCGTGCTGGCCGAGCAGATCCGCGCCGGCGGCCCGGTCACCATCACCCACCCGGACGCCACCCGCTTCTTCATGACCATCGAGGAAGCCGTGGGCCTGGTCCTGGAGGCCGGCCGCCTGGCCGCCGGCGGCGAGATCTTCGTGCTCGACATGGGCGAACCGGTCCGCATCGTCGACCTGGTCCCCCGCTTCACGCGGCAGTACAACCTGCCGGAGGTCCCGATCCGCTTCACCGGCCTGCGCCAGGGCGAGAAGCTCGACGAGACGCTGTTCTCCGGCAAGGAGGAGCGCGTCCCGACCGGGCAGCCGCGCATCTCCTCCACGGTCTCGCACGTGGACCCGGCGGAGTTCGCGACCCTCCCGGCCAGGCTGGAACGGCTGTACCGGGCCGCGAAGAAGAACCGCGACCCGAAGGTGCGGGAGGAACTGGCCCGGCTGTTGCCGGACTACCGGCCGGCGCCGCAACCGCCGCCTTTGCCGAACCAGGATCTCAGCGACCTCGCGTCGCCTTATCCGGACGGATATTGAGCCATGACCGGGGGGATCATCGCAGGGCTGACAGCAGGGGTCGAGGTACAGGCGACTTCGGCGTCGCGGCGGGTCGGCGAGGAACTCGCCGTGGTGCTCGACGGCGCCCCGACGGGTGACGGCGCGTTCGGACGGATACAGCTCGAGGTGGAAGCCTCGCGCGCGCAGTTCACCGGCACGGTGCTGAAGAACGTCGCGACCTCAGGGTTCGACATGCGGTTCGAGGTCGGCGAAGCCGAGACTCTGGTATCCGCGCGCTGGCGCCCCGGGCGACGGGAGCGGCTGCTCAACCGAGCGCTGAAAGCCCGGCAACGCCTGCTGCTGGCGCAGGCCCTGGTGCACTACCCGGCGCTGTGGCAGGCCGGAATCGCCGGGGCGGTGCCGATCGCCGGCTGCGTGCTCATGGTGAAGGGCCGGGGCGTCCTGGTGAGCGGGCCGTCCGGAGTCGGCAAGTCCACACTCCTCGCGCACGAACTCGCCGCCGGGGCGACGGCGATCAGCGACAACCTCGTGGCCCTCGATCCCCCGAACCGGATGGCCCACGGCCTCGTCGAACCCCTCCGCGCCGACTTCTCCCAGCTGCCGCCGGGCATCGCCACCCCGCTCCCCCGCCGCCGGACCACGCGCGGGCGCGGCGAGGGGCACCTGAACCGCCGCGCGGACTCCGTCAGCGTCGACGCTGTGGTCCTGCTGCGGCGCGCCGGCGCGGTGCCCGGGCTGACCCGCCTCGGCCCGGGTGCCGCGGCCCGGGAGCTGGCCGCCGCCACCTAGATCGGAAGAGCACACG
>JABFXP010000781.1 GCA_013361685.1 Catenulispora sp. | reverse complement strand
TCGGAGCAGGGGCGGCGTCCCTGGCCGAGGCGGTGGGGTGGCCCTGTTCTGTCATAAACGGGACTCCAGTTCCTTTAGTGCCGGTCCTTCTGCTACCGTCGTCTCAGATTCTAACGGAACTACAGACCCGTTAGCGATATCCGGGAGGCATCCATGTCCGCTCTTGCCGCGCCTGTGTCGGCCGCGCAGGCCGAATCCGACCGCATGTCGCCGAGGCAGAGGGTGCTGCTGACACTGCTGCTCGGCGCACAGTTCATGATCGCCGTCGACTTCTCCATCCTGAACGTGGCCCTGCCCGAGGTCGGGGCCGGGCTCGGATTCTCGCTGGCGAACCTCCAGTGGATCGCCACGGCGTTCGCGCTCGCCGCCGCCGGGTTCACCCTGCTGTTCGGACGGGTCGCAGACCTGGTCGGACGCAAGCGCCTGTTCGTCGCCGGCATGGCGGTGCTCGGCGGCGCCTCGCTCCTCGGCGGGCTGGCCGTATCGCCGGCGATGCTGCTGGCGGCGCGCGTGCTGCAAGGACTTGCGACCGCCGCCGTCACGCCCGCCGGTCTCGCTCTGCTCACATCGGCGTTCGCCGAGGGCCGACCGCGGGAGAAGGCCCTCGGGCTCAACGGGGCCTTGATGTCAGCGGGGTTCACCGCGGGTGCGATCCTCGGCGGAGCGCTGACGAGCCTGCTGTCGTGGCGCTGGGCCTTCCTGATCAACGTGCCGGTGGCGGCGGCTGTCGTCGCCTTGGCGCCGTCCGTCGTTCCCGACGCCCGGCCCGCCGAGCGCGGCCGGCTGGACGTCCCGGGCGCGGTCGCCGTGACCGGCGGACTGCTGGCGCTCGTCTTCGGTCTGACGCAGGCCGGGGAACACGGCTGGGGCGCGCCTGTCGCGCTCGGCTCGATGGCCGTCGGGGCCGCGCTGCTCGCGGCGTTCTGGTTCGTCGAGAAGCGCGCGGCCACGCCGCTGGTCCCGTTGAGCGTGCTCAAGCGGCCCAGCGTCGTCTGGGGCAACTTCACCGGACTGCTGGCGTTCGTCACCGAGACGTCGCTCGTGTTCCTGCTGACGCTCTACCTGCAGAAGGTGCTGGGCTACTCGGCGCTGAGCACCGGCCTGGCGTTCGGGGTGCTGGGACTGGGCACCGTCGTCGGCGGAACACTCGGCGGCCGGGCGGTGGGGCGGTTCGGCGCGCGCCGGGCGATCGCGCTCGGCGGCGTGACGCAGGCGGCTGCGACGCTCGCCCTGGTCGCGCTCGGGACGTCGGCGGCGGGGATCTGGCTGGTGCTGACGGCCACGTTCGTCGGCGGCGTCGGGAACATGCTGGTGATCGTCGCGTTCATGGTCACGGCGACGTCCGGGCTGCCGGCCGCCGAACAGGGCCTGGCCACCGGCATCGCCACCATGGCGCAGCAGGTGGGGATCACGATGGGGACGCCGATCATGAGCGCGGTGGTCGCCGGGGCGTCGGGGGCGGGCGTGCTGGCGGGGATCCGGCTGGCGATCGGGGTCAACGCGGCACTGGTGCTGGCGGCGACCGTGCTCGCCGTGGGCGGGCTGCGGCCACGGGCCCGGTCTTGAGGGACCTGCCTCACTCCCGCGGCGGGATCTCCCCGGATCCGCGCGCGATCAGTGAGACCGGAACCGTCACCGTCTCCACGGCGCGCTCGAGTTCTGCCAGCCGCGCGGTCATCAGGCGCAACGCCGCGTGCGCCATCTCGCCGGTGTGCTGCGCGATCACCGTCAGCGGCGGATCGAGCAGCTCCGCCAGCGGGAAGTCGTCGAAGCCGACCATCGCCGGCCGCTGCCCGCGGGGCACCTCGGCGGCCAGGTGCGCCAGCACCGCGAACGTCGTCGTCACGTTGCCGCAGACCAGCGCGGTGGCGCGGACCTCAGCTGACAGCACCGCCCGGACCGCCTCGCTGATCCGCGCCTGTTCGGTCTCGCCGGTGTGCACCAGCCCCGTTTGGGGGCGGCCGTCGGCGGCCAGGCAGGCGCGGAAGGCCGAGGCGCGTTCGTGGCCGGTGAAGATGCGTTCGTGGTCGCCGATGTAGGCGATGCGCCGGTGGCCGTGGTCGGCGAGCTGGCGGTAGGCCAGGCGGATGCCCGCGGTGTTATCGGACAGGACCGCGTCGGTGTCGGGACCGCTCACCGGCCGGTCGACCGCCACCACGGCCAGGCCGGAGGCTATTTCAGAGGCCAGATAGGAATGGTCGGTCCCTATGGGTTCCATCAGGACGCCGTCGAAGCCGCGGTGGGCCATGGACAGGACCACGGAGCGTTCGCGCTCGACGTCGTCGGCGGTGGAGGCGCCCAGCACCACCAGGCCGGCGGCGTGCGCTCCGAGTTCGAACTCGGCGAGGACCGGATTGCGCGCGGACATCTCGCGGGCCGCCATGCCGATGGTGCGGCTGGTGCCGCGCCGCAGCTGGCGGGCCTGTTCGTCGGGCCGGTAGCCCAGGGTGGTGATGGCGGTCTGGACGCGGCGGGCGAAATCGGCCCCCACGGTCGGGTCCTGGTTCACCACCCGGGACACGGTGCTGAGCGCCACGCCGGCTTCGCGGGCGACGTCGACCATGGTGGGACGCCTGGGACGGCGGCCTGAGGACTTTGTCATGGTATTCCCGCTCCGCGAGGCGTCGTGACCTGATCGAGACAATCTCAGGGCTTGACGATGCCCCGGCACGCGCGCCTAGATTAACGCGAAAATAACGTTTTCTCAAAGTTCGGCGCCTCCCCATCTTTCACCGGCCGTGCGATCGCGTGCGGGCTTCCCCTCTGTCGTGAAGGAGTCAGGATGTTGTCCAGAGGTTTGCGTTTGGCGTGTTTCGCGGTGGTGACGGCGGTCGGGTTGGCGGCGTGCTCCTCGTCCTCCAAGTCCGCCTCCGGCGGCGGTAAAACGCTCAAGGTCGCCTACGTCAAGTTCGGGAACGAGATCCAGGTCGACGCGCACATGCAGAAGGTGAAGGCGCAGTTCGAGGCGGCGCACCCGGGGATCAGCGTGAAGCTGGACCCGATCGCGGCGGCGGAGAACGACTACTACACCAAGATCGACCTGATGATGGGGTCCGGTTCGACCGCGCCCGACGTGGTGTACGAGGACACGTTCCTCATCAACTCCGACATCAAGGCCGGCTACCTGACGCCGCTGGACTCCTACCTGACAAGCTGGGCCGACTGGTCGCAGTTCCCTGAGACGGCGAAGTCGGCTGCGCGCGGTGTGGACGGCAAGACGTACGGCGTTCCGATGGGCACCGACACGCGTGGCCTCTGGTACAACAAGGCTCTGCTGACCAAGGCCGGGATCACGATGCCGTGGGCGCCGAAGACCTGGCAGGACGTCCTGGACGCCGCTAAAGCGGTCAAGGCCACCTCGCCCGATGTCACGCCGCTGAACGTCTACGCCGGCAAGCCCGACGGCGAGGGCAGCACGATGCAGGGGTTCGAGATGCTCCTGTACGGGACCAAGGACACCCTGTACGACGGTTCCACGAAGAAGTGGACCGCGCCGAGCAAGGGCTTCAACGACGCGTTGCAGTTCCTCAAGGACGCCTACGGCTCCGGGCTGACGCTGTCGCCGCAGAAGGAGCTGGACCCCAACGTCCCCAACGTGGTCGGCGGCCAGCTGCTGCCGGCCGGCAAGCTCGCCATCGACCTGGACGGCTCGTGGGTGGCCGGCACGTGGGCGGCCGGCGGCGCCAAGCCGTGGCCGGAGTGGTCCAGCACGCTCGGTGAGGCGGCGATGCCGACCCAGGACGGCTCCGGCAAGGGCGGCGTCAGCATGTCCGGCGGGTGGACGCTGGCGGTGACCGCGCGGTCGGGCAACAAGGACCTGGCCGCGCAGTTCATCGAGCTGGCGCTGAACAAGGAGAACTCCACCGCCTACGACATCGCCGACAGCCAGATCGCGGTCCGCAACGACGTCGCGGCCGACCCGCAGTATCAGAGCACGAACCCGACCACGGCCTTCTTCACCGGCCTCGTCCCGGTCACCAGCTACCGCCCCGCCTACGCCGAGTACCCGAAGGTGTCCGACGCGATCCAGGTGGCGATGGAGGCGGTGATCACCGGGCAGTCCTCGCCGGCGGACGCGATGAAGGCCTACACCGCGACGCTGAAGGGCATCGTCGGCGCCGACAACGTGGCGGCGGGCACCAGCTGATGGCGGTCACGCACGAAGCCGCGGGCGCGGTCGGGCGGCGTGCGCTCGCCCGCCGCGCCCGCGCCGCCGGCGCCACCCGGCACCTGCCGCTGGCCCCGGCCCTGATCCTGCTCGTGCTGTTCTTCCTCGGGCCGGTGATCTGGAGCGTCTACAGCTCGTTCACCAACGCCGCGCTCACCGGCGAGGGCGCGGCCAGCCCGCAGTGGGTCGGGCTGGAGAACTTCCGCCGCCTGTTCTCCGATCCCAACGTCAGCAACGGGATCTGGCTCACGGTGGTGTTCGTCCTCGGCTCGGCGGTGATCGGGCAGAACCTGCTCGGGCTGGCGATCGCGCTGCTGATGCGGGGGCGGAGCAAGACGCTGCGGGGGATCGTCGGCGCGGTGGTGGTGTCGGCGTGGGTGCTGCCCGAGGTCGTCAGCGCCTTCATCTGGTACGCGTTCCTCGGGCAGGACGGCACGTTGAACGCGGTGATGAAGTTCTTCGGCATGTCCGGGCAGAACTGGCTCTACAGCGACCCGATGCTGGCCGTGATCATCGCGAACATCTGGCGCGGCACGGCCTTCTCCATGCTCGTCTACAACGCGGCGCTGGCCGACGTCCCGTCCGACGTGCAGGAAGCGGCCGCGCTGGACGGCGCGACCGGCTGGCGGCGGCTGTGGTCGGTGACGCTGCCGCTGATCCGGGCCTCGATCGTCACGAACCTGATGCTGATCACGTTGCAGACGTTGTCGGTGTTCACGCTGATCTACGTGATGACCGCCGGGGGACCGGGCTTCGCCAGCGCGACGCTGCCGGTGCTGATGTATCAGCAGGCGTTCAAGTTCTCCGAGATCGGCTACGGCACGGCGATCTCGTTGCTGTTGCTGGTGATCGGGGCGGTCTTCTCGTTCATCTATGTCCGTGTCCTGAAACCCGGGGCCTGAGCGGTGGGAGTGATGCAGATGTCGGTCGACTCGCCGCGCCGGAGCGCCTCCGGGATGGTGTGCGCGGTCATTCTGGTCCTGATAGCCGTCGCGTTCTTGGCGCCGTTGCTGTGGCTGGTGTTGTCGTGTTTCGACGCCGGGGCGCAGACGTCGGTGAAGCTGCCGGAGCACCCCGGCCTCGACAACTTCCGCGCGGTGCTCAACACCGACACCACGTGGCGTCCGCTGTGGAACGGCCTGCTGTTGTGTGGCGGATCGGCGCTGATCACGGTCGTGGTCGCGACGCTGGCGGCGTATCCGCTGTCCCGGTACCAGACCCGTTTCCGCAAGCCGTTCCTCTACACGGTGCTGTTCGCCACCGGCCTGCCGATCACCGCGATCATGGTGCCGGTGTACGGGGTGTTCCTGCGCCTGCAACTGGTCGACTCGATGCCGGCGACCGCGGTCTTCCTGGCCACCACCTCGCTGCCGTTCGCGATCTGGCTGATCAAGGGCTTCATCGACAACGTCCCCCTGAACCTGGAGGAGGCGGCCTGGGTGGACGGCGCGACCCCGATGCGCGCCCTGCGGCACATCGTGGTGCCGCTGATCGCCCCGGGGATGTCGGTGGTGCTGATCTTCACGTTCATCCAGGCCTGGGGCAACTTCTTCGTTCCCTTCATCTTGTTGCAGAGCCCGGAGAAACTGCCCGCATCGGTGACGGTCTTCACCTTCTTCGGCCAATACGGCTCCGTCGCCTACGGGCAACTCGCGGCATATTCGGTGTTGTACTCGATGCCGGTGGTGGTGCTTTACCTGATCGTGTCGCGAACGATGGGCGGCGCCTTCCGGTTCGCCGGTGCCGCAAAGGGTTGACGGATAGCCTCGGCGGGGTGAACCGAGCGGACAGGCCGGGAACCGGGGGAGACGGCCAGGACGGCGACGCGGACCCCGCCCCGCCCCCGCGCCCGTACCCGTCCCGCGGCCTGCTGCCGTGGGCCGCGGGCGGGGCGGCGGTGCTCGCCCAAACGGCGATCGTGGTCTCGGTCAGCGGCCACTGGCGCGGCGCCGGTGCGGTGCTGCTGGCGGTGCTGACGCTGGGGGTGGTCGGCGTGGCGGCGTTGGGGCGGCGGCGGTAGGGCCGTGCCGGCCGTCGCGGCGCTGACCGGCACGTTCGCCGGAATCGCCATCACCCGTCGGAAGCGGACTTCGTCCGATCCCGGATCACCTTCTCCACCGCCTCGGAGGCCCCCAGCGCCGCGGCGCCGGTCAGCACCGCGCCGTCGCCGAGCGCCGACACCTCCAGCCGCGGCGGATACGGCAGCCGCTCTCGGAGCCGCCGTTCCACGCGGTGCAGCAGCAAGTCGCCGTTCAGTCCGATGCCGCCGCCGAGGATGACCAGCTCCACGTCCGCGACCGCCGCCAGGACCGCGATGTAGGCGGTGATGCGGCGGGCGACCTCGTCGACGACGGCCGTCGCGGCCGGGTTGCCGGCGCGGGCACGGTCGAAGACGAGCTCGGTGGTGAACGCGGCGTCGCCGGTGCGGAGTTCGGCGGCGTGCGGTGCCGCGTACTCCAGGATCGCCGCGGCGCACGGGTCGTTGGCGGCGAAGGCCTGGGCGTCGAAGGCGGTGTCCAGTTCGCCGGCCGCGCCGCTGAAGCCGCGGTGCAGGTGGCCGTGCAGGACCAGGCCGGCGCCGACGCCGGTGCCGACCGACAGGAACGCGAAGCTCTCGGCGGCGGCGCCGGTGCCGTGGGTGTTCTCGCCGAGGGCCGCCAGATCGATGTCGTTCTCCACGGTCACCGGGACGCCCAGCGCGGTCTGGAGTTCGGAGGCTATGGGGAAGCCGTTCAGGGCCGGGATGTTCAGCGCCTGCCAGACCCGGCCGGTGTGGCGGTCCACCACGCCGGGGACGCCGGCCACCGCGTGCCGTACCGTCGCCCGGTCCACGCCCGCCGCTTCGACCAGGGTCGCGGCCAGCTCCGCGGCGGCGGCGACCATGCGGGGCGCGGGCAGCCCCCGCACG
>JABFXP010000132.1 GCA_013361685.1 Catenulispora sp. | reverse complement strand
TGGTGGCGGAGGCGTGCAAAGGCCGCCGAAGCGATTGGCTTCGGCGGCCTTCCGTGGGCGCTTAGATCCCGGGGTCTGGGTTCATGGCCGTTTTACCCGAGCGCGATTGCGAACAGGTGCTGCGAGGTCGCGTTCGATGCCGCCAGGTTCGGCAGGGTTACCGAGGCCAGCGTCTTGCCGCTCGGGAGGGCGACGCTGTATGCCCACACCGAGAATGAGCCGCTTGTCGTTGTCGTGCTGCCGTTGTAGGTCGACGTGTGCTGGTTTGCGTAGGTTGCCTGGGCTACGAGTGTGTCGCCGGTGGCGGGGGTGGTGTCGGTCCAGTCGGACAGGGTCAGGGTGAAGGGTTGGGAGGTGCCGTCGGTGAAGGTGAGGGTGCCGCTCTCGTTTACGCCGTGGGTGGTGCTGAAGCCCAGGAAGCCCACCTTGGTGCCGGTGCCGGTGACTGCGATGGTCTGGCCGGAGGCGATGACGCTGTCGGTGGTGTCGAAGGCTTGGGGGTGCCAGGGGCCGAAGTCGATGCCGGCGGCGGTGATGTCGGTGTTCTGCTTCAGGCCGGCGTTGGCTAGGGCGGTTGCGGAGAAGCTCTTGCCGCTTTGGGTTGCTGAGTTGAGGCTGCCGGCCCAGGCGTTGGTGTCGTTGGTGACGGCGGTGTCGGTCAGGGAGGCTGCGAAGGGTAGGGCTGAGGAGTTGCCGGCTCCGTTGTAGGCGCCGCGGTTGGGGGCTGCGGTGGATGAGACGGTGTTGCCGAAGAAGTCCTTGCCGCCGTTGTTCGCCACTACTACGCCGGTGGCCAGGTCTGGGGAGCCGGCGCGGAGTTTGATGGCCAGGGTGCCGGCGGCGTCGTTGGTCAGTAGTGGGTCGCCGGTGTGGGCGTGTGCGTCGCCGGATGATGGGGCTGTGATGCCGCCGTAGTAGGTGTTGCCGTCGAAGGTCGCCGAGGTGTCGGTGGGCCAGGAGGCTGTCGGTGCCACGAAGATGTTGTTCTGCCACACCACGTTGCCGCCGAGGGTGTCCGATATCGGCTTGCCCGGGCAGTAGAAGGTGTTGTTGTAGATGTAGTGCACGCCGGTGCCGGTGCTGGAGTTCGTGAAGCGGCAGTCGTCGCGGGAGATGTTGTAGCGCAGGACCACGTTTGTGCTCGTTGCGGCGCCGCTGCAGCCGGACAGGCAGTCCAGGTAGAAGCCGCCTGCGTTGCCGTACGAGTAGTTGTACTGGTACGTGCAGGTGCCGGAGTTGTTGATGTCGCAGTCCCAGGCGGTGGCGTCGTTCACCACGCCGCGCTGGGCGCCGACGGTGTTGTACTGGAACGTCGGGTTTTTGCTGTGGTACGGCCACATTCCGGCGAAGTTGCCGGCTACGAAGGGGTAGGCGCCCAGGCCGAGGTCGATTGCCGTGTTGTACTCCACCAGCGGGGTGTCGCTGTTGTGGATCACGATTCCGTCGCCGCCGGCTTTGGTGATGGTGTTGTGGCCGATGTAGACGCCGGTGAGCATCGTCGGGGCTTCGCCCTCGATTTTGATGCCGCCGCCGCCTACGTCGTGGACGGAGTTGTTGGTGATCGACACGCCGTTGAAGATGCCGGAGGAGGTGCCGACGCGGACTGCGATGCCTGCCGAGTTGGAGAACCAGCCGGCGTTGGTGCCGGTCTTGTCGCCCCAGCCGGCGACGTTCGCGACCTCGTTGCCGGTGATGGTGATGCCGGCCTGGTTCGCCGTGCCTGATGCTTCGACCAGGATGCCTTCGCGCTGAGCGCGTGTGGTGGATGTGTTCTGCACCTTCAGGCCGCTGATCGTCCAGTAGCTCTGGTCGATCAGGTGCACCGTGTACTCGCCGGCGCCGGCGCCTTCCAGGAGCGGCTTGGTGCCGGAGCCGTAGGCGTTGACGGTGATCGGCGAGCCCGATGCTCCCGAGCCCTTGGGCGCGAGGATGCCGGTGCACGTGGTGCCGGCCTTGAAGGACAGGGTGTCCCCGGCGGCGAACGTGTGGCCGCTGGGGTCGGTGAGGCTGTTCCAGGGCGAGCTCGATGACCCGGTGCCATCGGATGCCGCGGAGCAGTCCACGTAATAGACCGTCCCGGCCGCGTGGGCGGCCGGGACGGTGACGGCCATCAGGCCGACCGTGCCGAGGGCCAGGGCCCCCAGCGCGGACAGAGAAGAGCGTATGGGCGCTCTCACAGGTACGTACCTCCAGTGGGATGGTGGTGCGTGGATGGGGTTATTTCCCCGCACCGAGAGTCAGGCCCTCGGTGATCCGCCGCCCCAGCCAGGCGTAGAGCGCCAGCATGGGGAGGACAGCGATGGAGACTCCGGCGAACATCACGCCGAAGTCCTCTCCGGTGAACTGCTGCTGCGTCAGGAAGTTGACCAGTGCGAGCGGCAGTGTGAAGTTGTCGTTCGTCTGCAGGAACATCAGCGCCAGGAACGTCTCGTTCCAGCAGGAGATGGCCACCAGGATGAGTGCGGTCACCAGGCCGCCCTTGGCCAGCGGCAGCATGATCCGCCAGAAGGTCATGGCCGGGCCGACGCCGTCGAGTGCGGCTGCCTCCTCCAGTTCCCCCGGCAGTGTGGCGAAGAACGACATCAGCAGGTAGACGGTGAACGGGAGGTTCACCACGATGTAGAGCACGATCAGGCCCGCGAGGTTGTCGATCAGGTGCAGCTTGGCCATGATCGAGTACAGCGGCAGGACGATGATCTGCATCGGGATGCCCAGGCCCAGTACGAAGTACAGGCTCACGCCGCCGGATACCCGGCCCTGGTTGCGGCCCAGTACGTAGGCCGCCGGGGAGGCGATCAGCACGGTGCCGGTTGCGGCGATTGCGACCACCAGTACCGAGTTCACGAACGCCGGGCCGAAGCCGCCGTCGTGCCAGGCCTTGGACCAGTTCGAGAACTTCAGCTCGGTGGGCAGACGGAAGGGGTGGTTCAGCACGTTGAAGCTCGACTTCAGCGAGCTCAGCAGCATGAACAGGAAGGCGAACGCGCAGAACGCGACGAACAGCCAGATCAGCGTGGTGCCGGGCAGGCGGGCCCAGGGGACCCGGCGGGCGGGCGGCGGTGTGGCCGGGGGGTCCTGCGTGGCGGCGCGGGTGCCGGAGGTGGCAGTGCTCATGGTGTCTTGCGCTCCCTACTAGAGCTCGAGCCGGTCGCGGCTGGTCGCGCGGCGCAGCACGACGACCACCAGGACCACCGCGAACAGCGTCACCACGGCGCCGGCGCAGGCGCGGCCGAAGTCATAGATCGGGCTGGTGCCGCCGATGGTCTCGCCGTAGACGTACAGGGCCGACGTCCACTGGTTGGTGGTGGGCAGGTTTCCCTGCGACCCGGAGAAGGCGAGGATGAACTCGAAGATCTTCACCGTGCCGATGGTCCACAGCACCGCGGCGGTGCCGATCACGTCCCAGGACATCGGCAGGGTGATGTGGCGGAACCGCTGCCAGGCGTTGGTGCCGGCGAGTTTGGCCTCTTCGTAGTAGTACGGCGGGATGCGGTCCACTCCGGCCATCAGGATGGTCACGTAGTAGCCCACGTTGATCCACACGATGGCGACCAGGATGGCTTTGAACTGCCATTCCGGCTTGAGCCAGTCCACGGGGCCGACGCCCACCGAGTTCAGCGCCTTGTTGGCCATGCCGTCGTGGCTGAGCAGGAAGCCCCAGAACGCGGCCAGCGCTACGCCGGAGACGATGTGGGGCAGGAAGATGAAGCCCTGGATGAAGCGGCGGCCCTTCATCTCCCGCAGCAGCAGCATGAAGGCGAAGCTCAGCACGAACAGGAAGATCCCGCACCCGAACAGCAGCTTCAGGGTGTTGAAGAAGGCGTCCTTGAAGGCCGGGTCGCGGGTGAGGTGCTGGTAGTTGAACGTGCCCTTCCACCGGGGGTCGGAGAATCCGTCCCAGCTGGTGAAGCTGGCGTAGAACGAGTACACGGTCGGCACCATGAACAGCACCGTGTACAGGATCAGCGCCGGGGCCAGGAACGGCCCGAAGACGCGCCGGCGGCGCCGGGCCAGGGGCGAACCCTGGACCCGGCCCCGCCGGGCGCCGAGCGTCGCGCTCGTCACGACGCGGACTTCCAGTAGTCCACGGTGCCCTGCTTGCCGTTGGCGACGAACTTCTTGGCGTCGTCCTGGCCGGTGACCAGCCGGATCATCTCCGGGTTCAGCATCTTGTTGGTCCAGTCCGCGTAGTCCACGGACAGGTGGCCCTGGTCGGCGTAGACGGTGCCGCTCAGCGCCTTGCTGATCGAGGCCAGCTGGGCCGGCGGGTCGATGTCGGCGCGGGGGGTCAGGTTGACCGCGTCGGTGGAGATGCCGGTCAGCTCCTCCTTCTTCATGAAGAAGGCGATGAACTTCTCGGCGGCGTCGGCGTGCGAGGCGGTCTTGGGGACCGCGAAGCCGAAGAAGTTGATGCCGGTGTCGGTGTTGCCGGAGTCCAGGGCCGGCAGCTGGATGCTGTCGAACTTGAAGCCCGGGGTGGTGTTCGGGGCGGCCTCCGAGGGGACCCAGGTGCCGGACAGGTAGAAGGCTGCCTTGCCCTTGGCGAAGTTGCCTTCCTCGTCGATGCTCTTGGAGGACTCGTAGCCCTGGATGAAGTAGCCCTTGGTGCGCAGGTCCTGCACCTTCTGGGCGGCGGCGAGCACCTTCGGGTCGTCCCAGGCGGCGCCGGTCTTGTCCGAGGCCAGCTTCTTCAGGCCGTCAGTGCCCAGCGTGCGCTGCAGGGTCAGCAGCACCCAGTACTTGTCGTCGCCGGGCAGCGCGACCGGGGCCATGCCCTGCGCCTTCGCCTTGTCGAACAGGGCGATCAGGTCGTCCCAGGTCTTCGGCGGGTTGGCGGCCAGGTCCGGGAACTTGGAGGCGTCGAACCACAGGCCCTCGGAGGAGACCTCGTAGGGGGCGATGAACGGCTTGCCGTTCTTGTCGTTGAGGAAGGTCTTGTAGCTGGCCGGGATGACGTCGCCGATGGTCTTGTCCTCGCCGGTGACCTTCGTGGCGTACAGGCCCGACAGGTCGGCGGTGGCGTCCTTGGCGACCAGTGCGCCGAGGGCGTTCACCGACTGGTCGACCAGGTCGGCGGAGGAGCCGGTCTTCAGGGTCGGCGTGAGCTTGGTGATCACGTCGCGGCCCTGCCACTGGATGTTCACCTTGATGCCGGTGGCGGCGGTGAAGTCGTCGGCGGCCTTCTTGATCACCTTGGCCTGCGGCTCGTTCTGCTGCCACATCGACCAGTAGGTGAACTCCTTGCTGCCCTTGTCCGCGATGGCGGTCGCCGAGGAGGTGCCGGCCGCCGCCGGGGCCGACGGGCTGCCGGGCTTGCTCGAGCTGCCGCAGGCGGTCAGGCTCGCGGCCGACACGGCCACCGCGGCGGCTATGACGCCGGCACGGTAGACGTTCTTGCTGCTGCGCATATCGGGACTCGCTCTCTGGGGAAGAAGGTGGTGATGTGAGGGACAGCGGGGTGGCACTCAAGCGGGCAAGCGGTCGGTCTGGTCCGACCGGATCCGGTCGGATCCGGTCTTCAGGCGGTCATCAAGCGTCATGGTCGCTCGGCGTTGGAGTCTGTCAGGTGTCTGTCACGCAATGGAGGGCAGGGTCTCCGGAAGCACCCGGCCCAGCAGTTCCCGGCCCGCGGCCCAGCGCTGGAGCTCGTCGAGCACGAAGTCGCCCAGCCGCCGCAGCTCGCCGCCGATGGAGCCGGCGACGTGCGGGGTCAGGGTGAGGTTCGGCAGCCCGAACAGCTCGGAGCCGGCCGGCAGCGGGTCGGGGTCGGTCACGTCGAGCACCGCGTGCAGCCGGCCCCGTCGCAGCTCGTCGGCCAGGGCCGCGGTGTCGACCAGGCTGCCGCGGGCGGTGTTGATCAAGGTGCTGCCGTCGCGCATCAGGCCCAGGCGGCGGCGGTCCATCTGGTGGCGGGTGGCCGGGGTGGCCGGCGCGTGCAGGGTGACCACGTCGGCGGCCACCACCAGCTCGTCCAGGCCGGCCGGCAGCGCGCCCAGCTCGCGGATCGCCGCCTCGGGCACGTAGGGGTCGTGGACCAGGACGGTCGCGTCCAGGACCCGCAGCATCTCCACGACCCGGCGGCCGACGCGGGAGAGCCCCACGACGCCGATCACGCGGCGGTGGTTGCCCACCGGGCCGAAGGCTTCCGACCAGTGCTGCCAGTCGTGGCCGTTCCTGTCTGCGCGGAAGGCGCGCTCCATGGCCGGCAGCCGCTTGGCGGCGGTGATGATCATCGCCAGCGTGTACTCCGCGACCGGGACGGCGTTGTCCGCCACCGCCGAGGAGACCGCCAGGCCGCGAGCCCAGACGGCGTCGGTGACGTGGTGTTTCACGCTGCCGCCGGAGTGCAGGACGGCGGCCAGCCGGGGCATCCGGGCCAGGGCGGCGCCGTCCAGCCGGGGACAGTCCCAGCCGGAGACCAGCACCTCGGCCTCGGCCAGCGCGGCGGCCGCGCGCGGGTCGGCGAAGTCCTGGACGACCAGCGCGCCCTGCCCCCCGGCGGGTGCCGCCAGGAGTGCCAGGCGGGCCTCGGCGGCCGCATCGAACAGGTGCGGACGCAGCGCGGGCCGCATGGCCACCGCGACGACGGGACGGGACATGTGCTGGACGGCGCCTTTCCGACTGGCCCTTCGGACCCGCTCGCCGGGCGCGAGCGGGTCCGCAATCGAACAACGGTGACCAGTGTCAGAACCAGGTAACCGGAAGTCAATAGGTTCAATGAGAATCGATGGGAAACAAACAAAAACGTAACCGAGTCTTGCCGTGATCGCTTCGAGGCCCGATGCTGTGAACGGTTCTGACTGATAGCTTTCGCTCACGCTCGTCCCCCGCCCGGGCGGCCGGGCCTGACGCGACCCGCGAGGAGGTGGATCGTTGCTCGCCGCACGACGTCATGCGTTGATCCTGCGGCTGGCGCGCGAGCGCGGGTCCGTGCAGGTCGCCGAACTGGTCGGCATCCTCGGCGTCTCCGACGTGACGGTCCGCCGCGACCTGGACCAGCTGGCCCGCGCCGGCCAGCTGGAGAAGGTGCACGGCGGCGCGGTGCTGCCGCCGGGAGCCGAGCCGGCGCCGGCCGGGCGCGGC
>JABFXP010000388.1 GCA_013361685.1 Catenulispora sp. | reverse complement strand
GCACGGCGGGCTCCCTTCAGATGGGCGGTACTGCACCCAGTATACCCCTATGGGTATGTTGGATACCCCTGGCGGTATGTTCGAAGGAGCCGGAGCGGTCGATCGGGCGACCTGGGCCACGGCTCGGTGTTGCGCTGTATTCATCCCTCAGGGGCTCCTTACGCGTTAACTCCGCGATACGAAGCGTCCCCTTGGCGGGCGGCGTCGGCGCGCCGGGCGGCACCGGGCGGCTCCGCGCGTGTGATTTTCGCCGCAGCGGCGGTGTCGGCGGCGGCGTTCTTCCCGCGCGTGCCGACCGGTCCGCCGTTGCCGGGCGTCATGGTGTTGCTGGATCCCGCACTGGTCCGGCTGATGCCGTCACCAGTCCTGCCGCGACCGCCGGGGCGGGTGGCGCGGGCGCGCCAGGGCGGACCCGGCCGCTCGCCGCCGGAGGTCGAATTCGCGCATTGACCCACCCCTTACCGGGGAACATATCCCCGGAATTTGCGTTACTCTCAAAACGGGACCGAGCCCCCGGATGATCCCCCAGCCCCACCCTGCGGCTCGCTCCCCCAGATCAGCCGCCGCGCGCGAGTACGTACCCCCTCCGCATCTCGCGCGCGGCGGCTTTGATCATCCTCGGGGGCGCCGACGAACGCGTTCGGGCGAGAAAACGCCGATCAAACCCCTGAGTCATCCCTAAAAGGGGACAAAGTTCCCATTTCTTGCGGCTAGGATGGTCCGATCCCGCACGCCCCGACCGCCGCAGGAGGAACCGTGGACGTGGTGGCCGCCCCACGCCGCACGACCCGCACGACCCGCACCGCCTCGAGCGCCAGCACGAGCACGGTCGCGGGCCAGAGCGCCGGCAAGACCGTGGGCAAGAACGCGGGCGGCCCGGCCCGCGCCCCCCGCGCGCCCCGGGCCGACGCGGTCCGCAACCGGGAACGCATCCTGGCCGCGGCCTGCGACCTGTTCACCGAAGTCGGATCGCAAGCCCCGATCGACGAGGTGGCCCGGCGCGCCGGGATCGGCAACGCCACCGTCTACCGGCACTTCCCGGACCGCGACGCGCTGGTGCTGGGCGTCATCCAGCATGTGCTCAAACGCACCGGCGACCGCGCCGAGCAGGCCATCGCCGAGGTCGACGATGCCTTCGAGGCGCTGAGCCGCTTCGTGCACGCCTGCGCCGAGGAGCGGATCGGCGCGGTCTGCGTGGTGCTGGACGGCGCCTACGACCCCGGCGAGCCGGAGGTGGCGACCCTGACCGGGCGGCTCAACGCCCTGGTGGAGGCGATGATGGCGCGGGCCCGGCGGGCCGGGACGCTGCGGGCCGACGTGGACCTCGGCGACATCATCCTGGCGGTCAGCCAGCTCACCCGGCCGCTGCCGGATCTGGCGGGCTACCACCGGGGGCCGCACCGCTACCTGCAACTGTTCCTGGACGGTCTGCGCACTCCGGCGCCGTCCACGCTGCCGGCCGACGACACCTGGTGAGGTGCTGGTAAGCCGCGCGTGATCTGCGAGCTCCCCGGGGGCCCGCCAGGCGATGTGCGCCTGGCGGACCCCCCATTGCGCGGTGAGAGTCAGGACACGGACACCGAGGTGTCGTCCACCACGAACGAGGTCTGATACTCGTAGTCCTCGACGCCGGTGAACTTCAGCGTCACGGTCTGCCCGGCGTAGGCGGACAGGTCGTAGGTGTGCTGGACGTATCCGGTGGAGGCGTCGAGGTTCGAGAAGGTGGCCGGGGTGCCCAGCACGGTCCCGGAGCTGTTCAGGACCTGGACCTTCAGCGTGTCATAGCCCTTCGTCGTGGACGTCTCGGCGGTGTCCGTGTGCAGCCAGAAGCCGAGGCGGTAGCTGGAGCAGCCGGTCGGCAGCTTCACGCTCTGGGAGAGCGTGTCGGTGTGCGCGGCGCCGGTGCCGTCGAGCCAGGCGTCCCACGAACCGGTGCGGGCCGGCTCGCCGGAGGCGCTGTTGATGACGCCGGAGGAGGCGGTCCAGGGCGCGGCGCTGCCGGTCTCGAACCCGGGGTTGCCGAGCAGCTGGGCGGCCGTGCACGAGCCCTGCGACGACGACGTGGTGGACGTGGTCGGCGGCGTCGTGGGCGTGGTGGTCGGCGGGGTCGTCGCCGGCGTGCTGCTGGAGCTCGACGGCGGGGTGGTGCCGCTCCCGGCCAGCCACGCGGTCGCGTTCAGCGCCAGCTGCGCGTCGGTGCCCTTGGGGTCGTCCCAGCCGTCGAACAGCGAGTTGCCGGCCTGCCCGGTGCCGTCGTCGATCGTCGAGGAGTCACCCCAGATCGCGACCCGGCCGGCGCCGAACGTGCTGGTGGCGAAGAACGCCCCGGCGGTCCCGCCGGCGGTGGAGCCGGTCGTGTAAAGCAGACCCTTGACGTTCGGGTTGTCGGCCGGGTGCAGCGTCTCGGTGGTGCCGTTGTAGATGACGCTGCCGGTGACGGTCCCGAACGCGCCGTTGAGCACCGGGTTCGACGCGTCGCTGATCGCCCGCGGCGTGTCGCTGGTGATGTTCTTCAGGTCCACGCTGAACCCGAACGGGTCGGTGCTGTCCACCGTGTTGTTCGTCATCAGGTCGTTGATGATGGCGGGCGAGTCCCAGCCGTCGTTGTTCCGGTCGCTGCCGGTGTGGTCCGAGATCAGGAACAGTCCCCCGCCGTTCTGCACGAACTTCATCAGCGCGGTCTTCTCCGCGGCGCTGAGCACGATGTTCGGCTCCGGCAGCACGAACTCGTCGAAGTTCGCCAGATCGGTCGCCGAGGACGTGCCGTAGGTGATCGTCGACCCGGACGGCAGCGTGTCCAGCTGGTAGTCGCCGGTCTTCTGCAGCGCGACACCCCAGGCCGAGATCGCCCCGGTCCAGTCGCCCTCGACCGACGGCGCCGGGTTCTGCTTGGTGGGGTCGGGCATCGAGGTGCTGATGATCCAGTCGGCGTTCCCGGCGGTCTCCGCCTTCGTGTCGTCGAACAGCACCCGGTGCTTGACGGTCGCGGCGTGCGCGTGCCCGCCGGAGGCGACGACCAGCGCGCCGGCGCACACCAGGGCGGCACTCGCCGACAGAGCGACGAAGGCCGCGCCGAATCTGGTTTTGAGCAGGGCAGAGTCAGTCATTGTCTTGATCTCTCCTTGATGACGTGGGGGCCGTCATCGAGTGTGCGATCAGAACCCTGACCTGTTAAGAGGCTCGCGGGTGATGTTTGGGTAAACTCTGCCGCCTACGGGTGGGGGTCCGTGTGGTCAGCCTTCCAGGATCCCCGGAGCAGGATCCTGAGTCAAGGGGTGCGCGCCGCTGAACGGACCGATTGCGTACTCGGGGCCCGCGAAGGCAACCCGCCCGGCGAACACTGGGCGAAGGCCGTGATCGAGCCGGAATGGGCACCTACCTCGGCTTCGAGTTCTGGAACTGGCCCGAGTTCCAGCCGCGCTTCCTGACGGACTTCGCCCGAATACTCGGCGACCACCAAGTGGTTCACGTCTGGGGGAAGCTGTGAGCCGCGCAGGTAGCGGCCGCGCGCTCGGCTCGGTGCGGCGCCGCAGCCGGAACGCCGCCGCCATCGCCTGAAGCACTCCCTCCGCCAGATAGACAATCGAGTTGACCATCCGCCGACCCGCCCCCTACCCTCGAAGTAGTCAACCACATTGACCACTTCGAAGGAGCATGATGTCGCTCTCCACCCTCGCCGCCGCCCCCGTCTTCGACCTCGACGGCTTCACCTTCCGCCCCCTCGCCGTCCCCTCCCGGGGCAGCGCCGAGCTGGCGATCTGGGCCCTGGACCTCGCTCCCGGCGCACGCAGCGAACCGCACAGCATGGACCGCGAAGAAGTCTTCATCGTCATCAGCGGCCAGATATCCGCCACCGTGGACGGCGAGGCCGTCCTCGCCGGCCCCGGCGACGCGATCGTCGTCCCGGCCAACGCCGAACTCCAGCTCGGCAACGCCAGCGCCGAGGAGCCGGCGCAGGCCACCGCCGCCACCTCCGTCGGCATGATCGCGACGGTCGGCGGCAACGCGTTCCCGCCGCCGTGGGCGCAGTGACCCAGCTCACATCCAAGCCGCGTCACAGAATCCAGCCGGCAAGCATCTTGTGATCGTTCAGGGCCGTGCGGCCCGCAAACATCACGGGACTCGAGGAAATCGACATGCGTGCTGCGCTGGAAACTCTTAGGCAAACCTTCCACGGCGACATCATCGAACCCGGTGACACCGCCTACGAAGCCGCGTCCGCCACCGTTCTCGCCACCGGCCGGCCGGCGGTCGTCCTGCGCCCGGCCGCCGCCGCCGACGTCCAGGCCGCCGTCCGCTTCGCCGCCGACGCCGAGCTGCCCGTCACCGTCCGCGGCGGTGGGCACAGCTTCGCCGGCTTCGGCACCAACGACGGCGGCCTCGTCATCGACCTGACCCGGCTCGCCGGCACCGAGGTCGTCGATCCGGAGCACCGCGTCGTCCGCGTCGGCGGCGGCGCGACGTGGGGTGCGGTCGCCGACGCCCTGGCCCCGCACCGTCTGGCCGTCTCCTCCGGCGACACGCGCGGCGTCGGCGTCGGCGGGCTCACGCTCAGCGGCGGCATCGGGTGGAAGGTCCGCAAGTACGGCCTGACCATCGACGCCCTCGTCGCCGTCGAGCTCGTCACGGCCGGCGGCGAACTCGTCCGCGCCGACGAGGACGAGAACCCGGAACTCTTCTGGGCGCTGCGCGGAGGCGGCGGCAACCTGGGCGTCGTGACCGCCTTCGAGTTCGCCGCCCACCCCACCACCGACGTCTTCCACGCCAGGTTCGCGTTCCCGGCCGCTGAAGCCGGCGCGGTCCTCCAGGGCTGGGCCGACTACCTCCGCACCGCCACCGAGGACCTGACGTCGGTGCTGGCCTTCGCCAACCCCTTCGCCGGCGGGCCGAACGCCCCGATCGAGATCTTCTCGGTCGTCGACACCGACGACCACGACCGCGCGCAGGCAGCCCTGGCCCCGATCCGCGGCCTCGGCACCCTGATCGCCGACGAAGTGGAGCTGAAGCCCTACGCCGACGTCCTGGTCGACGCCCTCGTCCCGCCGCCGGGCATCCGCCTGGACACCCGCAGCGCCTTCGTCGAGCGCGAATCGGTCCCGGCGGCGCTGCGGATCCTGGCCGAGACCGGCGCGGCGCCGCAGTCCCCGGTCCTCGCCCTCCGCGCGGTCGGCGGCGCGGTGGCGCAAGTCCCGGACGACGCCACAGCCTATGCACACCGCCGCGCAGAGCTTATGCTCCTCACCACCGCGATCGGTCCGGCGCCGGTCCTGGAGGCGACGCGCCCGGCCCTGGACGCGATCTGGGACCGGCTCGCCCCCCACACCTTCGGCGCCTACGCCAACTTCCTGAGCGGAGTGACGGAATCCGACGTCGCGGCGGTATACCCGGAGAAGACTTATGAGCGGCTGGCGATGGTGAAGCGTAAGTACGACCCGGAGAACCTCTTCCGTGGAAACCACAACGTGAAGCCGCTGTAGACACCGGAGTGCGTCACGCCGCATGACTCAGCCCGGGCCCCGCGGCCCCGGGCTGTGCAGTCGACGTCGAGAGTGTCAGCGAGTCATATGACGGAAGCCCCGCCCCGGCAACCCCTCCTAGCGTGAGTAGCGCGTCGAACCCCTCGGCGCCTGTGAGGAGGTCACAACGGTGAACGGTTCAGGGCCGCGGCCAATCGCCGCGCTGTGGGAATGGCAGGAGTCGGCCGCTTGCCGGGGCATCGACAGCGCGCGGTTCTTCTCCCCGGCCGGGGAGCGCGGCGAGGCACGCCGCCGGCGGGAGCAGCTCGCGCGGGCCATCTGCGCCGACTGCCCGGTGCAGCAGGAGTGCGCGAAGTTCGCCCTGTCGATCGGCGAGGAGTACGGGATCTGGGGCGGCACCACCGACCGTGAGCGCATCTCGATGCTGCGGCGTCCGCGCTCGCAGGGCACCCGGTCCATCTCGGCCCACCGCGTCACCGGCCGCCAGATCGAGGCGGCGTAATGAGCGCCTTCGAGCAGGGTGCCCCCGGGCACCGTGCTCGGGAGCATGAGGACACGCAGTCCGACAGCCGATCGGGGGCGCACGCCGCCGCGCCCGAAGACACCGTGATCCTGATCCACGGCACCTGCATGGGAAGCCTCAGCTGGGAACACTGGATGTCCCGCTACACGGCCCGCGGCTACTGCGTCATCGCCACGGGCGCGCCGGAGGAGGCCGGCACCGACGACTGCCTGGCCCCGCGCGACGCCGCGACGGTCGCCAACGTCGTCACCTACTACGAGCGCCTGCTGCTCACCGTGGCCAAGCCGCCGATCCTGATCGGGCACTGCTTCGGCGGCGAGATCGTGCAACTGCTGCTGGACCGCGGCCTCGGCGCGGCCGGGGTGGTGATCAGCGGGCCGCCGGCCGCCGAGCGCCGGCCGCGCGCGTTCGGCCTGGCCGCCCGCGTCGGCCGCCGCGCCGACCAGCCGGGGGTCGACTACGGCTCGCGGACGCGCCCGCCGCTGCTGCTGGTCGGCGCCGGACTGGACTTCAACGTGCCGCCGGAGCTGGTCGAGGCGACGGCGCTGCGGTATCAGGAGTCGGACGCCGTCAGCGGCTACCTGGAGTACCCCGAGGCGTGCCACCACGCGCTGCGCAGCCCGGGCTGGGAGCAGCTGGCCGACGACGTCCTGGACTGGGCCGAGCTCTACGCCGCGCCGGAGCGCTTCGCCACGGCCGGCCGTTGGAAGCCGTGATGCCGGACGTCCGCCCCTGCGGACAGGAGTAGCTCGCCCAGAGAGGTACGAGGCCCAGCGCGGCCGGGCCACCGGCCGCCGCGTCAGCGTCAGCCGTCAGTCATCGGCCGGCCGTCAGCCCGCCGGGGACTCCTCGTCCAGCGCCGACAACGCCGTCAGCGCGTCACGCAACGCCGCGCGCTTCGTGATGCCGAGCTTCGGAAAGACCTGATACAGGTGCGCGCCGACCGTCCGGTGCGACAGGAACAGCCGCTCGCCGATCTGCTTGTTCGTCAGGCCGGTGGCCGCCAGCCGCGCGATCTCCAGCTCCTGCGGCGACAGCGGCATGCCGGTGTCGATCGGCCCGGTGGCCTGCCCGGACGCCCGCAGCTCCTTGCGGGCACGCTCGGCCCACGGCACCGCGCCGAGCCGGTCGAAGGCCTCCAGCGCCGCGGTCAACGGCTCCCGCGCCTCGCCCTTCGCCGCCGTGCGCCGCAGCCGTTCGCCGAGCGCGAGCCGGATCCGGGCCGCCTCGAAAAGCCACCGGTCGGCCCCCGGAGTCGCCAACGCCTCGCGGAAAAGCGCGACCGCCTCGTCATCGGGTGCGCACAGGCCCGCCGCTCCGGCTATCAGCATCGCGTAGCGGTCCGACAGCTGGTCGATCTTCAGCTCTTTCAGGACCCGTACATGGGCCGCCGCTTCCTCGGTACGACCGGTACGGATGGCGGCTTCCACCAAGTCGTAAAAACCCCACAGCGCGTGCGGGATGTACGGCGCCATGGTGCCGGCCGGCGTCAGGGCGGTCGCATGCTGATACGCCGCCTCGAAATCGCCGCTGCCCAGACACACCAGGGCCCGCGCCTGGTGTGCGAAGGCCGCCGCCGAGCCGACGCCGCGCAGACTGGCCCACCGCACGACCTCCTCGGCCAGCGCGTTCCCGGCTTCGGCGTCGCCGCGCACCGCGTGCAGCAGGATCTGGTTGAACTGGAAGTAGTGGTAGAAGAACGGGTATCCGGACGCGCAGGCCGCCATCCCCTCGTCGACGAGTTCCTGCATCTCCTGCCACTCGCCGGTCAGGAAGTCCTCCATGCACAGGTGCATCAGGGCTCCGAGATGCCGGCGCGGCGGGCCGCCGCCGGCGCGCCCGGCGCGCACCACGTCCCACAGCCGGTCCCGGATCTCGCCGACCCGGTCCAGATAGACGGTCGCGGTGGCGCCGCGCACCAGCGTGATGTCATCGGGGGTCTCGCGCAGGAGCTTCTGGACCTCGGGGAAGTCCGGCAGCGCCGCCAAAGCGGTGCGCGCCGGGTCCGAGAAGGTCCGCGCGGCCAGCGCCAGCACCGGCGGCGCGGGCTTCAGCCCGGCCACCGCCGCCAGGAACGGCGGCCAGGTCTGCTCGCGTCCGCTCCACCAGCAGACCAGCAGCAGGGTGTGCAGCGCGTCGATGAGCGCCGGGTCGCCGGCGTCGTGATCCGGTCCGGCGGCCTGGACCGCGCCGGCCAGCAGCCGGTAGACGGTGTCCAGGTCGGCGTCGCTGTTGAGCAGCACGAACGCGGCCGCCGCGGCGGCGTACAGCGCGCCGCCGTGCTCGCTCTCGGGGATCCGGCCGCCCATCACGCCCTGCGCGCGTTTGAGCAGGTTCGAAGCCCCCGCGATGTCGCCGGTCGCCTCGGCGCCGACGTAGGCGGCCTGGGCCAGGCGGCGGCTGCGGTCGCGGGCGTCGGGGCTCAGGTCCGCGGCCCGGATCAGCGAGGCCACCGCGCCCACCGGGTCGCCTCGGCGCAGCACCGAGTGCGCCGCTTCCTGCAACTGCTGGGCCACGTACTCGTCGGGCTCGAACGCGGCCTCGGCCAGATGCCAGGCGCGGACCTCGGGCCGGTCGGCGCTGGCGGCGGCGAGCGCCAGGTGCGCGCTCCGGCGTTCGTCGAGCGTGGCGGCGTCCACCGCCGCCGCGCGGATCAGCGGATGCCGGAAGACGATCCGCCGGCCGGCGGGGTCGACGCGGACGAGGCGGTCGTGCTCGGCCTCGGCCAGTCCGGCCAGCACCTCCGAACCGATGCCGGAATCCGAGCCTGAGTCCGAACCGGAAGCTGAACCTGAACCGGAACCCGAACCGCCAGAGGCCGCATCGGACGACGCGTACGCCGCCGCCGACCGCAGCACTCCGATGTCGGCGGTGTCGGCCAGCGCGGCGAGCAGCAGGACCCGCCGGCCGGCGGCGGGCAGCGCGGTGACCCGCGAGACGTACAACGCCCGCGTCCGCTCCCCGAGCGAGAGCACCGCCGGCAGCGCCTCGGCAGCCGTGCGCTGCGGCGCGGTCAGTTCCTTCGGCAGTTCCAGCAGCGCCAGCGGATTGCCCTGCGCCTCGGCCACCACCCGGGCCCGCACCTTCGCGGCCAGCCCCGGGAACCGGGCGCCGAGCAGCAGATGCGCGGAGTCGTCGTCGAGCGGCGCGAGCTCGAACTCGGTGAGGCCGCGGTGGAACACCCCGGAGGATCCGGTGCGGGAGGCGGCCAGGAACCCGATCGGGCTGCCGGCCAGCCGCCGCGCCACGAAGCCCAGCACCACCGCGCTGGCCCGGTCCAGCCACGGCAGGTCGTCCACGACCAGCAGCAGCGGGGCGTCGGCGGCGGCCCGGCGCAGCAGCGCCAGCACCGCGTTCACCACCAGCAGCCGGTCCGGCGCGGGGCCGGTGCCGAAGCCGAGCGCCACCTCCAGCGCCTGCCGGTGCTCCGGCGGCACGTCCGCGAGCCGGTCCAGCACCGGTGTCAGCAGCTGGTGCAGGCCGGCGTAGGAGACGTCCGCCTCGAACTCGACGCCGTCGGCCCGCAGCACGCGGCTTCCGGACCCGGCGACCGCCTCGGCGACCGCCTCCAGCAGCGTGGTCTTGCCGACCCCGGGCTCGCCGACGACGTGCAGGCCGCGGTCGGTGCCGGCGGCGAGGAGCGCCCGGATGCGCCGCACATCCTGGGTGCGGCCCACGATCTGCGGGCCGCCGGATCGGCCGTCCTGCGTCACCTCGCGCCTCGCTTCGCTGTGCCGTCTCGCGACGGATGGGCTCCCATGGTGCGGGAAAGGGGTGGATATCCGCCAGGGGTGTCTTGTTCAGCGATTATCGCAGCGAGTGATCGGCCGCCCGATCGGCGCGATCCGGGACAAGGCAGTCGGATGACCGATATCGCCGGGCGAGCACCGCAGGCCAGGCTGGGAGGAGCGGCACCGGAACCGCGGTGCCCGCAGTCGCCGAGTCGGGGATCGCTATGCCCAACATCACAGCCGCCCATTCCCATGCCGGGAAGGCCGAGCTCTATTACGAGGACCACGGGATCGGCACCCCGGTCGTCCTCATCCACGGATACCCCCTCGACGCGCGATTCTGGGAGAAGCAGATCCCCGCGCTCCTCGCCGCCGGCCATCGCACCGTCGCCTACGACCGGCGCGGCTTCGGCCGGTCCGCCGCCTCCCCCGACGGCAGCGACTTCGACACCTTCGCCGCCGACCTGAACGCGGTGCTGGAGGCCCTGGACCTCGCCGACGCCGTCCTGATCGGCCAGGGGATGGGCACCGGCGAAGTGATCCGTTACCTGGGGACGTACGGCGCGGGACGGGTGTCGAAGGCGGTGCTGCTGGCGCCGCTGCCGCCGTTCCTGTTGCGGACCGAGGAGACGCCGCACGGGGTCGACCTGGCGTACTTCGACGAGCAGATCGCGCGAGCCCGCGAGGATCCGGTCGGCTTTCTGACGGCGTTCGCCGGCGACATGTTCGCCGGCGCCGCCGACGCGCCCGAAACCGCCATTCAGTCCTGGACCGAAGCGGCCGCCACCTTGTCCCCTCGTACCTGCGCCGCGGCGATCCCGACGTGGATCACCGACTTCCGCGCGGACGTGGCCGCCGTCTCCCGCCTCGACCTGCCGATCTTGATCCTGCACGGCTCGGCTGACCGGATCCTGCCGATCGACGCGACCGCCCACCCCCTGCGGAAGCTGCTGCCGACAGCGACCTTCATAGAGCTCCCCGGCGCTCCCCACGGTATGCAGTGGACCCACGCCGACTCGGTGAACCGCGCGCTGGTCCGGTTCCTGCTCAGTTAGCGTCGCGCAACGGTTCGTTGAGACCGGCTAAAGGCCGCCTCACCCCTTCCGCCTTGATCAGTGCGGCCTGCGCTCCCAGACTGGAAGGACGCCGCCACCGCCGAAGCGGCAGACGTTGGGGATCAGCGCATGTACATCGAAACGGTTCGCTTCATCGTCCCGCCGTCCGGTGCGGACGCCTTCGAATCCGCCGTCCGCAGCGGCGTCGCCGACCTTCTGCAGGGCAACCCCCAGTGTTTCGCCTACGAGCTGTCGCGCGGCGTCGGCGATCCCGCCACGTACGTACTGCGCATCGAGTGGACCACCGATTCCGACCGCATCGGCGGCGTCCGCGACGGTGAACACCTGGCGCCGCTGCTGGCCGAACTGCGTCCGTACATCTTGAGCGTCGCCGAGGCGTACATCACGGAGACGACACCGGTGCGTGGCGACGGCGGCGCCATCCTCGGCCTGGGGCTGCCGTAGGAGCTAAGAAGGCTGAATCGGCCGCCGGCTCCTCCCGAACGGCGGAACCATCCCGCGGCAGTTCACCCGACGACACGGCCCTTCAGAATGATGCGGCGGGGACGCGTGAGAACCGACGGATCCACCGTCGGATCCGCGTCGTAGGCGACGACATCGGCCGAGGCGCCGTCGACAAGTCCCGGCAATCCGAGCCACTCCCTGGCCTGCCAGGAACCGGCGGCGACGGCGGCGGCCGCCGGCATTCCAGCGCTGATCAGCTGTCCGATCTCGGCAGCGACCGTGCCGCAGGGGAAGCTGTCGGTGCCGGCCAGTACGGTGACGCCGGCTTCGTGGGCCGCGCGCACCGCCGGGCCCAGCCCTTCCCCGCCGGTCAGGAACCAGTCCCGGCCCGGACTCGCTTCCCGGGCCCGCATCCGGTCGATGTTCGCCGCGAAGACGCCGATCGTCGGAACGAACGCCGTCCCCTGCTCCGCCATCCGGTCGATCAGGCCGAGATCGAGATGCATGCCGTGTTCCAGACTGTCGGCCCCGGCGAGGACCGCGTTCCGGCTGCCCTCCGCGGTCTGGCAGTGCACTGCGACCCTTCCGCCGGCCGCGTGGACCGCCTCGACCACCGCCGTCAGCAATTCCAGCGGCACGGCGGGTTCATCGAAGCGCCAGTCGCCGATGACCTTGCACCATCCGGAGGACGCCGACGCTTCCTCGACGGCGGCCCGCACCAACTCGGCCTCGGTGATGTGCCGCCCGAACCCCGGGAAGAAGCGCCTGGGCGTCGCCAGCCACTGCCCCGCCGAGCGGACCCACGGAAGCGTCCCGTCCTGTTCGACCCACTCCGGCATCCGCGCGGCTGTGCCCGGCGTGCGAACCGCCAACACCCCGGCGTCGCGGTGCTCGAGCAACTGCTTGCGCAGCACCTCGTCGTCGAACGGTTTCTCCAGGGCCTCCGTTCCCGGGTGGGTGTGTACGTCGACAAGCCCGGGCAGCAGCCAGCCGCCGTCGACGACCGTCTCGACGGAGTCCGAGTCGCCCATCGGGTCGACGCGCAACACGTCCCCGTCGATCCAGAATGACCGTTCCTCGCGTTCCGGAAGGACGACGCCACGTATCTTGAGGACCATCACCTCAGGCTAGCCGCCCAGAGCCCGCCAGGCCTCGGGCGTCAGGCGTCAGGCGTCAGGCGTCAGGCCGAAACCTGGCCCTCAGCGCACAAGCACGCGACGCCGGTCTCAATCCACTCCCGCCCCGCCCACTCAGGGTGGCGCTCTATCAGCAACGCCCGCACCTCCTCGGTGATCGTGTCCTGATTCATCGCCGAATCACGCCGTATCCACGTCTCGTCTCGCAGCTCGCGCAGATAAGCCAGCACTCCTTCCAGCACTTCCACGCCGCCGACGGTGCCATGGCCCGGAACCACCACGCGCGGTGCCGACGCGGCCAGTTCCGTCATGACGTCGATCCAGCGCAGGCCGCTGACATCGACGTCGTGCGGCGGGAACCAGGGGAAGATCGCGAACTGGCCGGTCTCGGCCAGGTCGCCGGTGAACAGCACGCCGGCATCGGGGACGGTCACCACCTGGTCGCCCTTGCTGTGCGCCCGGCCCACAGCGTGTAGATGCACCGTCCGGCCGCCCAGATCCAGGTCGTGGTCGCGGTCGTAGACCACGTCCGGCGTCGGGATCCGAGTGTCGGCGAGCCGCTTGGCGACGGTCGGATCCAGGCCTCGGAACATGGCGAGATAGCCAGCCCCCTTATTCGCGAGATCCTCGGCCTGCGCGCGGTTGACGAGATAGGTCGCCTCGTCCGCGAACACCTCCGCGCCGAACGCGTGCTCCGGATGGAAGTGGGTCGAGGTCAGGTACAGCTTGCGACCCTTCGCGTATTCGCGCGCGAAGGCCAACACCTTCTGCGCGTTCTCCGCGCCCAGGCCGGTGTCGACCACCAGCACCGAATGGGTCCCGCCGATGACGCCTATGTTCGGCACCAACTGGACGTCCCGGTTGGGCACGACGACCAGATCACGCGCCACGTCCTGGGCGCCCTCGATCCGGACCTCGGGATCGGCGAGCTGGAATTCAGCCATGACACAACACCTCGCTTAGAAGAAGCTCTCGCCTCAGTCCACCCCGGACGCGCAGCCGCGGTCCAATACCGATTGAGCACGCGTGATACCGAACGGGTATCGTCAGTAGCCGTGGACCTGCGTCTGTTGCGCTACTTCGTGGCCGTCGTCGAGGAAGGCCATTTCGGCCGGGCCGCCGCGCGGCTGCACATGACCCAGCCGCCGCTGACTCGCGCCGTCCAGCACCTGGAGGCGGACCTGGGCACCACGCTGCTGGACCGGTCCGCCACCGGCGCCGCACCGACCGCCGCCGGGAACGCGCTCTACGAAGAAGCCGTCGCGCTGCTCGCCCACGCCGACCGGATCCGGACCCGCGTCGCGGCCGCCGCCGGAAACGGGCTCACGGTCGGGACGCTCGGCGACAGCATCGAGCGGGCCACCGCCGCGCCGACAGCCGTGGCCACCGGCTCCGGAGACGCCGCTGCGGCCGCCGCGACGCCGACGTCCCTGGCCGCCGCCTTCCGCCGCCACCACCCGGGCGTGACGGTCCGCGTCATCGAGGCCGACTTCACCGACCCGACCGCGGGCCTGCGCACCGGCCTCGTCGACGTCGCCGTCACGCGCGGCCCGTTCGACCGGACCGGCATCAGCACCCGCCTCATCCGCTCCGAACCGGTCGGCGTCGTCCTGCGCAGCGACGACCCCCTGGCCGGCCACGCCGGCCTGCGCGTCGCCGACCTCGCCGACCGCCGCTGGTTCCGCTTCCCCGAAGGCACCGACGCGGCGTGGTCCGCGTACTGGAACCTCGGCACGCACGACGGCCCGGTGGTCCGCACCGTCCACGAATGCATCCGAGCCGTGCTGTGGGACGGCATCGTCGGCCTGGCGCCGTTCAGCGCGGGCGGGACGCACCCCGCCGGACCGGCCGACGGGCTGACGATCGTCCCGCTGGCCGACATGCCCCCGAGCCCGCTGCTCGTCGCCTGGCGGACCGGCGACGCCAACCCGCTGCTGCACTCCTTCATCGAGCTCGCAGCGCCTTCCGCGCACTGATCAGCGGCTAGAGCAACAACGCCAAGCCCAGTCCGGCCCCGGCCGCGGCCAGCCCCGCGCCCAGACTCACCGCGACGTTCGCCGTCGCCTCCGCGATCGACCCCTCCTCCACGAGCCGCATGGTCTCGTACGAGAACGTCGAGAACGTCGTGTAGGCCCCGCAGAACCCGCTGCCCAGCACCAGGAACACGCTTCGCGGCAGCCCGTGGTGCGCGGCCAGGCCGGTCAGCAGCCCCAGCAGGAACGCACCGCTGACGTTGACGGCCATGGTGCCCAGCGGCAACGCCGAGTCGCGGCGTGCGGCCACCGCCTTGTCGAGCAGGTAGCGGGCCGGGGCACCCACCGCGGACGCGGCCGAGACGGCGAGCAGCGTGATCAAGAGCGGCTCCCGGGCTCGCGGCCGGCGTACTTGATGACCTCGACGTCGTCGATGATCACCAGGCCCTCGCCGATCAGCTCGTCCAGCTGCGGGAGGAAGGCCTCGATCTTCGCCGCGGTGTCCACGATGATCACCACGAGCGGCAGGTCCTCGGACAGCGACAGGATCCGCGTCGTGTGGATCCGCGAGGTCGCCCCGTAGCCCTCGATCCCCCGGAAGACGCTGGCGCCGGCCAGCCCGGCGTCCCGCGCCCGCTTCACGATCTCGTGGTAGAGCGGCGCGTGGTGGTGCTGGTCGGACTCGCCGATGAAGATCGACAGCCGTCGTGCCGGTCCGGACAGTTTCATCGACGTCCTCCGATGGTCTCGGTCTGGACCGCGGCTCCGGCCCCGGCAGCTCCTCGCCGGGTCCGCCGGACGGCGATCCCCCGGCCCACACTCAGTCCCAGGCTGGTCGCCGCCACCCCGGCCGCCAAGCTGATCAGCACGTTCGCCGCCACCGCCGCCCACGCCCCCGCCGCGACGAGGCGGTCGGTGTCCACCATCCAGGTGGAGAAGGTCGTGTAGGCGCCGAGGAACCCGACGCAGAAGAACGGCCGGACGTAGGTGGTCGGCGGCCAGATGTCCAGGATGAACACCAGCAGCAGGGCCAACACGAACGAGCCGGTCACGTTGATCACGAACGTGGTGGCCGGGAAGGTGTGCGCAGCGGTCGGGAACGCCAGCCCCAGCCCGTACCGGGCCGGGCCGCCCAGCGCGCCGCCCGCGGCGATGGCCGCGAGCACCAGCCGCGCATTGCGTCCCTGCGGCTTGGCCGTGGCCGGAGGCGGAGCCGGCTCGGGCTCCTCGACGATCGCATCCACGCGCACCGCTCCTACTCGTCGCGCGACGCCGCCGATCGGGCGACGCCATCCACCATGAGTAGGGACCGTTGGCCGTCCCTGACGGCGGTTGTACGGCGGGCCCCACCGCCGGAACGCCCCACCAGTTTACCCCGATGATCACCGAATGCCCTTGCACCTGACGCTAGGTGAGGTGGCATCCTCGCGGTCATGGGGATCGACGAGCGCACCCGGCGCATCGGGGACGTCGCCGTGGCGACCGGCCTCACCGTCCGGGCGCTGCATCACTACGACCGGATCGGGCTGGTGGTGCCCTCCGCGCGGACCGCGACCGGGCACCGTCTCTACACCGACCCTGATCTGCGGAAGCTCTACATGGTCACCGCTCTCCGCCAGCTCGGCTTGTCGCTGGAGCAGGTGGGGCGGGTGCTGTCGGCGGACCTGGGCGTCCGCGAGGTCATCGACGAACAGCTGGACCAGGTCGAACGCCAGATCCGCGCGGCGAAGCGGCTGCGGGAGCAGCTGCTGGCGGCCCGCGAGGCCGAGCACGCCGACGGCGTGCCGAGCCTGATGGCGGTCATCAAGCTGATGCAGGACATGCGCGGGTATCTCAGCCCGGAGCAGATCGAGACGCTGCACCGCCGGCTGACCGACCAGGGCGTCGTCGCCGAGCACGCGGTCGGCGTCGAGATGCCCGCGCTCTACCAGGACGCGCTGCGCGAGATGCTGGCGGGCACGCCGGCCTCGGACCCGGCGATCCGCAGGACCGTCGACCGGCTGGACGACCTCGCGCACCTGCTGCGCGGTCCGGACGAGACGATCGGCGCCGCGTTCCGCCGCATGTGGCTGGACCGCGGGCGGCAGAACCCCGGCCGAGACGGCGGCGAGCACTGGGAAGCGCTCGTCGGCTATCTCGACGAGGCCCGGGCTCTGCGCCGATGAGAGTCGCCATCGTCGGGGCGGGCATCGGCGGCCTCACCCTCGCCCAAGGCCTGAAGCGCGCCGGCATCGACGCAGCCGTCTATGAACGGGACGCCGCCCTCGACTCGCGCGGTCAGGGCTACCGCATCCACCTCCACGCCGGAACAGCCCTGCACTCCTGCCTGCCGCCCGACCTGTACGAACTCTGCGTCGCCACGGCCGGCCGACCCAGCACTCAGTTGTCCGTGATGACCAACCACCTCAAACCCCTGCGGCGCACCGAAACCACCGCCGTCCGCGATCCGCTGGACCCGGCGGCCTTGTCCACGTCGGTCAACCGCCAGACCTTCCGCGAGATCCTGGCCGCCCGCCTCGAAGACGACCGCGCCATCGGCTTCGGTCACACCTGCGTCGGCTTCTCCCAGACCGACGACTCGGTCGAAGTCCACTTCGCGAACGGTGCCGCCACCACCGCGGACGTCCTGGTCGCCGCAGACGGCGTCGGCTCAGCGATCCGCCGCCGCTACCTGCCGCAGCTCCGAGTCGAAGCGACTGGCTCGCTCTGCATCTACGGCCGCACCCCGATCACCGACGAAACCCGACCGCTGATTCCCGCCGACACCTGGAAGGGGTTCACCGCGATCATCGGCGGCCACGTCGGCATGGCCACCGGCGTCCTCGACTTCCGCGAGCCGCCTGCCGAAGCCGCCCGGCGCATAGCCCCCGACGTCCGGCTCACGCCCGCGCAGCCCTACTTCATGTGGGCCCTGACGGCTTCGGCCGAGCGATTCGCGGGCCCCGTCGAGAACCGCGACGCGGCCGGGCTGCACGCCACCGCCCAGGCCACCATCCGCCGCTGGCACCCCGACCTGCGCGGCCTCGTCGCCCACGCCACGGTTCCGGAGACCACGCTCGTCCCCATCCGCTCAGCGCTCCCGACCCCGACGCCCTCCTGGCCGAGCACCCGCGTCACCCTCCTCGGCGACGCCGTCCACGCCATGAGCCCGGCCCGCGGCTCCGGCGCCAACACGGCCCTGCGCGACGCCGCTCTGCTCACGTCGGAACTCCGAGCCGCCGCCCAGGGAGGCAAGGCACTGACACAAGCGATCGCCGACTACGAGCGCCAGATGGTCGACTACGGCTTCGAGGCCGTTCGAGCCTCTCGCGACGCCGAGCGCTCCGCCGGCGGAGTCCGCAATCCGCTCGTCCGCCTGCTGCTCGGCATCAGGTGAACGACGCCCTGATCATCCGCCCGAAACACCGCCCCTGACCGGCTTGCTTCGACGTGCTTCTAGTTTGACAAACTTCGAAGCAGGTGGCATCCTGTAGTTACTTCGAAAAACTTCGAGACAAGAAGTTCGAGACAAGGGGCACCTCATGTTCCGTCGGATGACCACCAAGCGCAGCGCCGCCCGCGACCTCGGCGTCCAGTTCCGCGACGGGCACGGCGTCACGACCCAGGCCGGCCGCTCGGCCCAGCGCCTGGAAGCGGTCCGCGCCTCGGCCACCGTGATGCGCGGCTGACACCCGGCCGCACGACCCGGGAACGCAGGACCCGCAGGACACAAAAGAAAAGGAGGCAGGCCGTGAGCCCGACTCCAGGTGACTACCAGGCCCTGGCCACCCGTGTGGCCAGGGCCGCACCATGTGCTGCGCGCCCTGTCGGGGCTGACGGGTCTACCTGATCCGACGAGCGCCGCGAGGCCGCTTGCTGAGGAAGAAGACGCCGCCCAGCGCCGCCACGCCGACCAGGCCGACGCCCAGCAGAATCGGCCCCGTGCTGCTCCCGCCGTGCGACGTGCTGGCCGCGCCTTCGGCAGACAGGGACGTCGAAGACGGCGAAGACGCAGGGGGCGAAGACGGTGCCGTACCGGTCGGCGTCACCGACGGGGGCAGCCCGGCCGCGTCAGCGCTGCTCGGCGAGGCGGCCGGCGGCTTCGCCGTCGTGGTCGGTCTCGCTGACGTCGCCGGGGTCTTCGACGCAGCCGAAGCGCTCGACGCGTGGCTGGAGGCACCGGACGTCGGCGCCGGGTCGGTGCTCCCGGGGGCGCCGGGACTGTAGGAGTAGACCCGCAGATGCCTGATGTCGAACTCCGCCGGGAGCGCCGATGCGCTGGGGGTGCCGGTCAGGGTGTCGCCGTTGCTCGTCACGAATCCGATCCACCGCTTCATGGAGGTGGACTTCGGCGACTTCAGCAGCACGTTGCCATCGACGCTCACCGACTCGTAGCCGGGCGTCCACTCGACGACGTAGTTGTGGTAGGCGCCGCAGTAGGAACCCGGAACCGTCTTCGCGGACTTGTCGCCGCCGTAGTTGATGGTGATGTACGCCGCCTGTTGCTGCGGCGGGGTGGCGGGTTTGGCCAGCAGTTCGACGAGCGTGGCGTCGCTGTCGTCGCCGTCCGGCGGCCACAGGACCATGTAGGAGTCGATGCCCGCGACGGTGGGCGCCATCGCTTGGAACTCATAGCGTCCGTAGGTCTGGGCGAGCCCCCACATCCCGATCCCGCCGGACGTGTACGGCTTCCCCTGCGAGCTCTTGTGCTCCATCTTGACGCGCAGAGTCCCGTCACTGACGGAGACCTCGTCCGCGCTCCACGCGTTGTCGCCGACCCCGTAGGTGCCGCCGTACTCGCCCCACAGGGAGCCCGGCGCGGATCCGGTGAAGTCGTCGCTGGCGACCAGCTTCCAGCCGGCGGGCGCGGCCGCGTCAGCCACCGGCGTGACGGCGGACGACCCGGCGACCGCCGTCCCGGGCAGGGCGCAGAGCCCCAGGCCGCCGAGTGCGGCGGCCATGAGGACTCTGATACCGCGGATCCCCGTCCTCATCACTTCGTCACCAGCGCCGGTTTGCCGTCCTCCCACGTGTTGCTCGTCCAGACGTTGCCCGTGCCGTGCGCGTTCCACTCGGTGACCGGCATGTAGCCGTCCTTGTACTTGTTCGCGAAGACGTTGTTCTTCACGACGATGTAGCTGGTCGGCGCGCTGGCCCCGCCGGCGTAGATCGAGAACCCCCACGTGGCGAAGTAGTTGCCGTCGATGGTGACGCGCGTGGGCTGGCCGCCGTCGGTCTCGAACATGCTGATCGCGCCGTTGACCGTGTTGACGTCGATCAGGGTGTTGTGCTGGATCAGCAGCGAGGTCCCGGGGTCGGGCGAGCCGCTGATCCGGACGGAGTCGAGTTCGCCGTCGGCGGCGGTGAACCAGTAGGGGTCGTGGATGTAGTTGTCCGAGATGACGCCCTGGGTGGTGTCGATGCCGTGCTTGCTGATGCCGTGGATGTTGCAGTGGTGCACGTTGACGACGCCGCCGGGGTCCATGATGCCCTCGCGCAGTTCGGTGTCGGGGTTGCCGACGATCTCGACGTTCTCCACGGTCAGGCCGTGGTAGCCGACCCACTGCAGGATGCCCCAGTCGGACCGGTCGCCGCCGTGCGGCGCGGTGACCCGGACGTTGCGGATGGTCACGTTGTTCGCCTCGACGCGGATGTCGCCGACCAGGTCGATGTTCTGGATGACGGCGCCGTCGGTGTTGACGTTGATCTCCCCGGACTTGGCCACGAGCTTGGTGCCGGGCGTGACGCCGGTGTTGGACGCGTTGGGCCAGGCGCCCGACGGCGGGTTCGCCGCTCCCGCGGCGGCCGACGACGGCGCCTTCGAGGGAGTCGTCTTGGCAGCCGAGGACGGTGCCGAGGGCTTCGAGGTCGTGGCCGAGCCAGAAGCGGTCGGCGAGGTGGCGGTGGCCCCTGTGGCGGCGGCCGAGCCGGTCGAGCCGGTCGCCCCGGGCGGGCTCGCCGCGGACGGGGAAGACGTTTGGGCACCACTTGTCTGCGACGGGAGTCGGCCCGCCGCGTCAGTGGCCGCGGAATGCGAACCGCATCCGCTTACCGCAGCCAGCGTTATCAGCGCGATCACCACAGCCGTTCCGGCCGTCGAGGTCCGAGACACGGGGCGAACGTACCATCGAGCGATGAACATTCTCATCAGAACTCTGTTTTATCTAATCAGTTACGCTTGAGCCGCTGGCCAGCGGGGTCGTCCTCGGGGCGGGAAGTATGGGGTTGATAGACCCGGGCGGTGTTCCGGTTATGCCAATCCGGCATTCGCCAGCCAGGTACGCGCGACATCGGCCATGTCTTTCTTCTCGACCTCGACCTGTTCCATCAATTGAGCCAGGTCGGCCGTGGTGAGCTTGGCCGAGACGGCGTTCAGCGCGTCGGCGCCGGCGGTGGGCAGGCCGGCCTTGTTCACGAGCGGGATCACGTTCTGCACGCCGAAGACGTGTTTGTCGTCGGTCAGCACGACCAGATGGTCGGTGACGACGGCGGAGTCGGTGGTGTAGAGGTCTGCGACCTGGACGGTGCCGTCGCGCAGGGCCGCGACGGTCAGCGGTCCGCCGTTGTCCAGAGCCTTGAAGTCCTTGAACTTCAGACCGTATGCGGCGTTCAGCGCGGGCAGTCCGTTCTGCGGCCGGGTCTGGAATTCCGGCGCCGCGCCCACGACCAGCGTTCCGGCGACCCGTTTCAGATCGGCGACCGACTTCAGCTTGTTCGCGGCTGCCACGGCCGCAGTGACGACCAGCGCGTCGTTGTCCTGAGCCGGGGACGGGGCCAGGACTTCCAGGCCGGCGGGCAGCGCGGCGGCCAGCGCGGCGTCGGTGTCCTCGGTGCTGCGCGCGGTCGCGGCCTTGTCCAGGTAGGCCAGCAGGGCGCCGTTGTATTCGGGGACGACCGACACCGACCCGTTCCGGAGCAGGTTGTCGGTGACTTCGCGGGCGCCGATGTTGAACTTCCTCGTGACCGGGACGCCTTTCGCGGTCAGGGCCTGCGCGTAGATCTCGGCCAGCACCTGGCTCTCGGGGAAGGCGAAGCTGCCGACGGTGACGGTCGCCGGAGCGGTGCTCGGGGACGACGCCGGGGTGGAATCCGGTGTGGGGCCGGACGCGGGATTCGATGCGGGATTCGACGCGAGGGACGTCGTCGGCGGTGCTGTCACCGGCTGCGACGTCGGAGCGACGTTGTTCGTCAGGGCGCTGCCGCCCGTCGCGGAGCTCTTGTCGTCGCTGACGTACCAGGCGACGGCGCCCGCCGCGAGGACGACGGCGGCTGCGGAGGACACCGCGACCGGCATCATCCGCCGACGCGGCCCGGGCGCGGCGCCGAGGCCGGCCGATGCCGTGGGCGCGAGCGGATTCGACGGGTCCTGACGCGCGCCGGCCTCGCCGCCGCCGACCAGAGCGTCGAGCACCTCCCGGATCACCGGCCGGTGCGCCGGATCCTTGGCGAGGCAGCGTCCGACGACCCCGGTCAGCGCGGCCGGCAGCCCCGCCAGATCCGGTTCGTTGTTCACGGTCCGGAACGACAGCTCGATCATGCCGCCGGTGCCGAACGGCGGCCGCCCGGTCGCGGCGAACGCCAGGGTCAGGCCGAGGCAGAAGACGTCGGCGGCGGCCGTGACGGTGCCGTGCGTGAGCTGTTCCGGCGCCATGAAGCCGGCGGTGCCGACGACGTGCTGCGTCGCGGTCAGCACGGTCGCGTCGAAGGCCCGCGCGATGCCGAAGTCGATGACCCGCGGGCCGTCCGGGGCCAGCAGCACGTTGGACGGCTTGAAATCCCGGTGCACGAGCCCGGCGGCGTGGATGGCGGCCAGCGCCTCGGCGAGTCCGACGGCCAGCACCCGCAGCGGCTCCCCGGTCAGCGGTCCCTGCTCGCGCACGAACTCCTCCAGCGAGGGCCCGGCGACGTATTCGGTGGCCAGCCACGGCTGCTCGGCGTCCGGATCGGCGTCGACCACCGCCGCGGTGTAGAAGCCGCCGACCGCCCGCGCCGCGGCGATCTCCCGCCCGAACCGCTGCCGGAACTCCGGCGACTCGGCGTAGTCCCGGTGCACGACCTTGATCGCCAGCTGCCGTCCGGAAGCCGAGCGCGCCAGGTACACCCGGCCCATCCCGCCGGACCCGATCCGGCCGAGCACGTCGTAGCGCCCGATCCGACGCGGGTCGTCACCGGTCAGCGGTTCCATGCCATCTCCCCCACGGTGAAGCGTCAGGACTGGAGACGCTGACACTATCGGTACCGTTCCGGCGCAGCGCCATCCGTGACGCGGCGCGCCGGCGCATCAGAATCCGGATATACGGACCCGGAGTCGTGGTGCGGTCGGTCAGGACGGGTCCGCCCACTGCCGGTGCGGATCGAACGCCGGGCGGCTCGCGACCGACACCGCCGACAGCGCCGAGCCGGCCGGCGCCGCCGTGATCGGCGCGATGGCGCGGGCCCGGTCGCGGAGCTCGGACAGCGTCGGCACCGCCGCCGGCAGGCCGCGCGCGGCGAGCCATCCCTCGTCGTAGACGGTGTCCAGGTGGCGGTCGCCGCCGTCGGCGAGGACCGCCACCACGCGCGCGCCGGGCTTGGCCGTGATCGACTCGCGCAGGCCGACGAGCGCCGCGGCGCCGGACACCGGGCCGGTCAGCACGCCCTCGTGCCGGGC